>NZ_QSKJ01000007.1:0-158438 GCF_003469895.1 Collinsella sp. AM28-11LB | reverse complement strand
GGCCGCGCGGCAAGGAGATATATTGCCAGACCGGAGGGGCCTGTGGAACGTCAATTCCACTCTTCACAAGTCCTACACAATATATCGCCTTCTATAGCTAATAGAAAGACTGGTGCGAATCTTCCGCACGTATCAGATGATGACCCTTTGGTTCAGGAATATATAGAGATCGGTCACCTGTAGGTGTCTATCTACCCGCGCTTTTAGCAATGTAAACCGCGCTTCAGATAAAAAGAGGGAGCGCCGCGCACAACGCGACACTCCCCTAGCGATTCAAGAGAATCTATTAGGCCTCGAGAGCCTTCTTGGCGATGGTAGCCAATTCGTTGAAGGACTCGATGTCCTCGTAAGCCATCTGAGCCAGGACCTTGCGGTCGAGCTCAATGCCGGCAACCTTCAAGCCGTGCATGAACTGAGAATAAGAAATGTCGTTCAGGCGAGCGGCAGCGTTGATACGGGTGATCCAGAGAGAACGGATCTCGCGCTTCTTGTTGCGGCGATCACGATACTGATACTGCAGGGAGTGCTGGACCTGCTCTTTAGCATGCTTGTAAGTACGCGAAGCGGCACCGTAGTAACCCTTCGCACGGTGCATAACGGTACGGCGCTTCTTCTTGGCGGCAACAGCGCGCTTAATACGTGCCATGTTCTATCAACTCCTAGACGGTAAAACGAAAAAAGGGAACGCGAACTTAGGCGAGACGCGACTTAATGACCTTGCGGTCGGCAGCGGCGATCTCGGTCTCCTTGCGGAAGCCACGCTTACGCTTGGTGGACTTCTTGCTCAGGATGTGGCTCTTGAAAGCCTTGGCGCGCATGAGCTTGCCGGTACCAGTCTTGCGGAAACGCTTCTTGGTGCCGCTGTGGGACTTCATCTTAGGCATGAAATACTCCTTAATCGGTTACAGAACACTAGTTACTTAGTATCGTTTGCCGCTTTTTCCTCATCGAAAGCGCCCTTAATCGGGGCGAGCAGCATAAGCATGTTACGGCCTTCCATCTTAGGCTTGGACTCGACCGTAGCGTAAGGCTTGAGATCCTCGGCGAGACGCTCGAGAACGTTAAGGCCCTGCTCCGGGTGAGCCATCTCACGGCCGCGGAACATGATGGTGATCTTAACGCGTGCGCCCTTCTTGAGGAAACGCAGAACGTGGCCCTTCTTGGTCTCGTAGTCGCCAACATCGATCTTGGGTCGGAACTTCATTTCCTTGACCTCGACCTTAGACTGGTTCTTACGAGCAGCCTTGGCCTTCATGGCCTGCTGGTACTTGAACTTACCGTAGTCCATGACCTTGCAGACCGGCGGCTCCGCGTTGGGAGCGATCTCGACTAGGTCGAGACCCTGATCGTCAGCGACGCGCTGGGCATCGCGGATGGCGAACAGGCCGAGCTGAGAGCCATCGACGCCAATCAAACGGCACGAAGATGCAGTGATCTCGTCGTTGATGCGGGTGTCATCAGACTTAGCTATTTTCCCTACCTCCATTCATAAAAAAATAACCCGGCGCTTCTTTGCAACCAGGTCATACACATAGACGTCCTCCATTTGAGGAAGTAAATCTAAGTTGTATAACCAGTCAGCTGCTCATTGGCGCCAAAAGGTGGGGACCCTCGGGTTCCTCTTTAGGACATTGCGGGAACAACGCCTTGGCGATAATAACACGTACAGCGCGTTATCACATTACGTACACGAAAAAGGGGTTCGCGGCCCCCTTGAAGCGCAGGTGCATGCATGGTGCCCGAGGCGAGACTCGAAGGGCTTCCGCTTTGCGAAACCCCGGGCTTCGGGCGCATAGCGCCCTCGCCACGCTCCGCTACAAACAGTCCGCCGGCCTGTTTGCTTAACGTTTCGCGCGCTCACGCGAGTTCGGCACGAAAAAGGGGGCCTTGACCCCCTTGAACGCTCAGCTGCATGTATGGTGCCCGAGGCGAGACTCGAACTCGCACGTTGTTGCCAACGGTGGATTTTGAGTCCACTGCGTCTGCCAATTCCGCCACTCGGGCACGTAATGCGTGAGTTAGTTTATCACAGCTTTCTGTTGATTAGTCCGAAAATGGAACTTCGAGCATTTCGATGAGCTCGACCGAACGGAGCATCTCGCGCCGACGGCATCCACGACCGTCGACCGAGACCTCCCCCATCTGGTTGTCATAGGGATCCTCGCGCATACCGTCGAAGACGGGTTCAAACCCTGCCTGGAACCGGGAATTTGCCACCATGCGCCACGGATCGAGGTTACCAAAATAGTGGCGGCGGCGCCATTCCTCCCCCATCCTACGCGCCGAGGAACCAAACGAGACATCGGCGTTGAGCCAGCCAGTCTGCGGCGTATAAAACTCCGCCCAGTCATGCGGCCCCACCGAGTCGGGCGCAACGTACAGGCCGCTCTGCCAGCGGGCGGGCACACCGGCAATGCGGCACATGGTGATAAACGTGAGCGCCATAACGCCACAATCACCGCGAAGCGAATGCGCACAGTCATCGGCGATGGAGCCCAAAAGCAGATACGGCGGCTGATAGCGATAGTCGATATGCAGCGTCAAGTAATCATAGATAGCCCGAGCTCGATCGAGCTGGTCCTCGAGCCCGTCAACGACACGCTCAGTCAGCTGCTGCAGATACGGCGTGAACGCAATGTGTGGACGGTCCTCGGAAATGTCCTCGGGCAGCGATGTGTCCATACACGGATGCGCCGGAAGCGCACCCCCATAGATATCGTGATAAGCGGCATCGATTTGATAACGATAGATCACCGAGAACGAGCGATCGGTCGAGGAGACCCACGAAGCGGTACGCGCCAAGGCGTTCGCAGGGGCAATGACCCCCTCCGGCGTCATATCAAGAATCTCGATCTGAGACTGCTGGCGGCAGGCAGCGGCAACGGGAAGCCACGCGCGAACGGCCTCTCCTTCCAAAGCCCCGGGGACAGACACGCACGCCTTAAGCGTAATGGTACGAGACAGCCCGCCCTGCGTTTCCATCTCCTCGAGCATCTGGTTACGCAGCGCAATGCTATCCGTAGGATCGGGGCGCAGGCCCGGAACCTCCTTGGGATACACGCGCAAGGAATCAAGGAAATTGTCGAGGACGAATAGCTCGCCATCGATAAAACGCCAATCGATACGCTTGCGGTCAATCAGGTCGTCAAACTGCTTATCGGTAAACTCGGGCCATTCCTCGCGGATCATCTCAATAGCCCGATCACGCGACACCGAAAAATGAAGCGGCGTCTCGATCATGCAATACCGCTCGGCACGAACGCAGGCGGCAAACGAGGGATCAGGATTCTGCTTCAAAAGACGATCGCAAGCCGCAACCGCCTGTGTCAGATATCCAGCATCCTTGAGACGAAGAATCTCAGGCGGCAATCCGATATCAAGATGACGGAAATCATCGTCGCAAACCTCAACAGAGCACCCAACGGGACCCTCGGCAACAACCTTCCCGTCAGCAGGCAAAATATCAATAACAGCCATAACCACTCCCAAGTAGTACGACAACCTGAGCCCATTGTACCGACATAAAAACAAAGCCCCCAACCAAGGAGCCCTCAACACCGATAAACGGTATCAATTCAATTATCTCAGCCCAGTAACCCTGTAGCGAGTTAACGAAGGAGGCCCCGTTCGCCCGGAGCTTTTCCCATTGCGCGACTTCTGGCAAAGCCAGGCGAGCGCAAGGGAAAAGCGTAGGGCGAACGGGGCCTCCGGCGGAAAAGTTAAACCGCTACTTACGCCTTGTTGACGGAGCCAAACTCCTCCATGAGCTCCCTGGTGCGAGCAACGATGTTGTCGCGACCAGGCTTGAGGAGCTTGCGGGGGTCAAAGCCCTTGCCCTGCTGATCCTTGCCAGCCTCGATGTACTCGCGGACGCCCTTGGCGAAGACGAGCTGCAGGTCGGTGTTGACGTTGATCTTGGAGATGCCCAGGGAGATGGCCTTCTTGATCTGATCCTCGGGGATGCCGGTACCACCGTGCAGAACGAGGGGCAGGTCACCGGTCTGGGCCTTGATCTCGCCCAGACGCTCGAAGGACAGGCCAGCCCAGTCGGCGGGATACACGCCGTGGATGTTGCCGATGCCGCAGGCGAGGAAGTCAACGCCCAGGTCGGCAATCTGCTTGCACTCAGCGGGGTCAGCGAGCTCGCCGTTGGAGGTCACGCCGTCCTCGGTGCCGCCGATGCCGCCAACCTCGGCCTCGATGGACATGCCCTTGGAGTGGGCAAGCTCAACGAGCTCCTTGGTGCGGTCGAGGTTAAGCTGGAAGGTCTCCTCGTGAGAGCCGTCATACATGATGGACGTGAAGCCGGCCTCGATGCACTTGAAGCAGTCCTCGTAAGAACCGTGATCGAGGTGAAGGGCGACGGGAACGGTAACGCCCGTGGCCTCGACGGCAGCCTTGACCATGTCGGCGCAGACCTTGAAACCGCCCATCCACTTAGCGGCACCAGCGGTGCACTGAAGGATCAGCGGAGACTTGGCCTCCTCGGCGGCCTGGAGAATGGCCAGGGTCCACTCGAGGTTGTTGGTGTTGAAGGCACCGAGAGCGTACTTGCCGGCCTCGGCCTTCTTGAGCATGTCTGCTGCGTTGACGAGCATAAAAGAAACCTCCTGTAAGGTTGCTCCGATAACGCCTGAGATTTTACCACGGCATGCCCGCGCAGAAACGTTCGTTTGTTCACGAATATCGCCCGAATGGACTTTTTTTGACCGTTTGCCCAACGGAATCGACCCGTTGGGGAAAATAACTTGACGTTTGGACACTTCTCGTGCTTACAAAGCTGACGATAAAGCTATATCTGCATGAACGGGTTCTGCATGAGCTCGCGCGCCATGGTGGTCGAATCACCATGACCCGTCAGGCAAACGGTATCGGCCGGAAGCAGCCGGGCGAGCTTGGAGAGCGAGCGCAGAATCGCAGCCTCGTCTCCGCCGGAAAGGTCGGTACGGCCGTGGCTGCCCGGGAATAGCGTGTCGCCAACAAAGGCGATGCTTCCCTGCTCGGTGGCGGCGAACAAAACAATGCCACCCGGTGTGTGCCCGGGCGTCTCGATCACCTGCAGGCAGATATCGCCCACCTCAATAGCATCGCCCTCGGCGAGCAGGCGCGTCGGCTCCCCGGGGTCGGGCGTCTCAATGCCCCACATAGCTCGCTGTTCCTCGATATTCGCATACGGCACCGCCACATCCTTAGCACACAGCTCATACTGGCAGCCCTCGCCAACGGCGGTTCGTACGCCGGCAACACCACCAACATGATCGGCATGGCCATGAGTGCATACGGCGCCAAGCACGCGTACACCGGGATGCTCGGCTCGAATATGCTCCACCAGGCGCTCGCCTTCCCATGCGGGGTCGATAATCACGCACTCATTGTCCGAAATAACAGCATAGCTGTTGGTCTGAATGGGACCGTTTACGAGCGTCTCGATCTCGACCGATCCTTTGGGAGTTAAATCCAAGGACGCAGCGCTCATATCCCTCTCCTCTCTATAGAACTCGAGGCATCAAACGATGCCTCGAGTGTAGCGAATATCGATAATGTGGCACGTTCGTCGCGACTAAACGCGGCGCTTGAGCTGAGCTCCACCCTCGCCAGGCATCAAACGACGTGCATCGTAGACCGAGTCGACGCTGCTAATCGATGCCAGCAGCGGATCCAGACCACTCGCGTCCGAGATCTCGACCATAAAGCGCAGGGTTGCAATACCCTCGCGGTTGGTCGACGTGGCAGCAGAAAGGATATTGCCGCCCGCATCGCCAATGGCAATGGTGACATCCTTGAGCAGGCCCATGCGGTCCAGACACTCGACCACGATCTCGACCTGGAAGAGGGTGTCGGCAGCGCCGTTCCACTCTACGTCAATCATGCGCTCGGGGTGCTCCATAAGGCCCTTGACGTTGGGGCAGTTGGCGCGATGCACCGAGACGCCTCGGCCGCGCGTGATGAAGCCGACGATGTCGTCGCCCGTCACCGGATTGCAGCAATGCGCCAAACGGACCAGCAGACCGCTGTTGCTCTCGCCCTTGACGATAATGCCGTTGCTGGCGCTCTTGCCGCGCTTTTGCGGCTTGCGGTTGGAGCCGCGGGCAGGCTGCTTGACGACCTCGGCAATGGCCTCGGCCTTGGTGAGCTGCTCCTCGGGCTTGGGGTCCAAGATTTGCTCGACCTTGTTACCCACAGCGCGCGGGGCGACTTTGCCCGCGCCGACGGCGGCAAACAGGTCCTCGAGCTGCTTGTAGTTAAACTGCTCCGCCACGGCGTTGAGCGCACGCGTGGATCGTGGCGTAGAGATGCCATACCCGCGCTTGCGCAGGTCCTTGGCCAGTATATCGCGGCCGGCGGCAGCGTCGTCGTCCTTGGTCGCGGCGGCAAAATAGCGGCGGATCTTTGACTTGGCGGAAGGTGTCTTAACGATCTTGAGCCAATCACGCGACGGCTTGGAACTCTTGTTGGTCAGGATTTCAACGCGGTCGCCCGTCTTGATTTCGTGCGTGAGCGGCGCCACCGCACCGTTGATCTTAGCGCCGACGCAGTGGTTGCCGACCTCGGTATGAACGGCGTAGGCAAAGTCGAGCGGTGTTGAGCCGGCGCGAAGCGCCATGACCTCTCCCTTGGGCGTAAAGACAAAAATCTCCTGGTCAAACAAGTCGACCTTCAGCGAATGCAGGTATTCCTTGGCGTCGGTGATCTCATCAGACGCAGCCCAATCGAGCGAATGTTTGAGCCAGTTAATCTGGTCGTCCAGACGCTGCGCGTCGTTGGTCTTGGAGGCAGACGATCCGCCCGACTTCTTGTACAGCCAGTGGGCGGCGATGCCGTACTCTGCCTGCTCGTGCATCTCGTAGGTTCGAATCTGAATCTCGAGCGGACGGGCCGTGGGGCCGATAACCGTCGTGTGAAGCGATTGGTAGTTATTGACCTTGGGCATGGCGATATAATCTTTAAAACGACCGGGCATGGGATGCCACAAGGTATGTACGGCACCAAGCGTGGAATAGCAATCGCGCACCGAATGAGTGATGACGCGCAGCGCCACCAGGTCGTAAATCTCGGAGAACTCCTTACCCTTGCGCTTCATCTTTTGATAGATGGACCAATAGTGCTTGGAACGACCGTTGATCTGAAAGCCCTCAAGACCAATGCGATTGAGCTCGTCAGTGAGCGTCTTGATGGTCTCGGCCAGATAGCGCTCGCGAACCTCGCGCGACTCGGCTACCATGCGCGCGATGCGCTGGTAGGCATCGGGCTCCAAGTAGAAGAAGGACAGGTCCTCGAGCTCCCACTTGATAGAGCTCATGCCCAGGCGGTCGGCAAGAGGCGCGTATACGTCCATGGTCTCGCGCGCCTTAAACAGACGGCGGTCCTCGCGAAGGGCCGCCAACGTGCGCATGTTATGCAGGCGGTCGGCGAGCTTGACGATGATGACGCGAATGTCCTTGGACATGGCAAGGAACATCTTGCGCAGCGTGAGGGCCTGCTTCTCGTCCATGCTGTCGACTTCGATGTTGGTGAGCTTGGTCACGCCGTCGACGAGTTCTGCCACGGTTTCGCCAAACAGGCCGGAAACATCGGTAAGCGAGGTCTCGGTATCCTCGACGGTATCGTGCAGCAGCGCGGCGCACACCACATCGCAGTCCATCTTAAGATCAGCCAAAATGATGGCAACCTCGACGGGATGGTTAATGTACATCTCGCCCGAGCGGCGCTTTTGGTTGCAGTGCTTCTCGGCGGCAAAGCAGTAGGCCTGCTCCACCTTGGAGAAGTCATCATCATTCATATATTTGAGGCACAAGCGCTCCAGCTTGTCGTAGCTGTCCGCCATAATCTCGGGCGGCAGCTCATCGGCATGCTTATAGTGCTCCATCTCCGAGAACGGCTGGAGGGTGGAATCATGGGCGGTACGGGCTGCGGCATCCATCGAGGTCCCCTTCCCCTAGGCCCGCGGTACGATCGGGCGGTTAACTTTGGCTAGCATATCAGAAGCGCACGAATCGAGCGCCCAACTCCGGAAAGCCGAGAACTCCATGCGCGAGCGCAAGCCCTCCAAATAGCGAATTGACCTGCTTAATTGCACGCGGCCGGGGTTTTCTGCCATCGCGATGCGACGCGTATCGTCAAACCCCGAAACGCGGCAGAAACCGAGTTCTTCGAAGATTCCCAAGCCGCTTGCCACCGAGCGCTCATCGACCGGCGTGCGCGCGTCGATTGCAAGGCACATCTGCGCAATGTCGATATCGCTTGCGCAGAATGAATCGTCCCCCGTCTTGCCACGGTTGGAGCGCCACATGGTCTGCAGCGCTCGATAGAGCGTGACAAGCTCATCGCGCTCGGGCGCGTAACAATCGAGCAGGCGCTCGTTAATGCGAGCGTCACGCGACGAATAGAGCAGGTGGATCACGGCGGGCTGTCCGTCGCGACCGGCTCGCCCACTCATCTGGTTGAACTCAATGGCGCCAAACGGCATGTGGTACAGCACGACATGGCGGATATCGGGCAGATTGACACCCTCGCCAAAGGCAGAGGTCGAAACGATGCAACTGAGGCTTCCGTCACGAAACGCTTCCTCGACACGGCGACGATCGGAGCGCGCAAGCCCCGCGTTATAGAACGCGATGCGGGTCGCGCAATCGGGTACCCGCTTGCGCAGCGTCTTAGCAAGCGCCACGGACTGGTCGCGCGAGTTGACGTAGATGACGGTCTTCTCCCCCGTCGCCACAATCGACACCAGGCGATTTTCGCGGCTTGCGAGGTCGCGATCGTCCTCGAGCTGCAGGTTCTCGCGCACGGTCTCGTCAACCACCGTGCTGGTAATCGGCAATACGCGAGCGAGCTCTGCCACGACCGGAGCCGTCGCGGTAGCCGTTGCCGCCATGACAACGGGATCGCCTAGCGCTTTGAGAATATCGGGCATGTCGAGGTACGCGCTCCGGTCGCCACCTTTGGCAAGACCGGCATGATGTGCCTCATCGATAACGACAAAGCCGATACGTCCAGAATGCGCGAAGCAATCGCGATGGATAGACAGGAACTCCGGCGTCGTGAGAACAATGCCGGTGCGACCCGAAACAAGACCGGCGAACACGTCATCGCGTGCGGCCTCCACGGTCTCGCCCGTCAGCACGCCAACGCCAATGCCAAGCGCGGCCATCGTCGAGGAAAGGTGATAGGCCTGGTCGGCAACGAGCGCACGCAGCGGATAGACAAAGATACTCGCACGTCCGCAAAGGACAGCCTCGCGCGCAGCATGTACATGGAAGATGAGAGACTTGCCGCGGCCCGTTCCCATAACGGCCAAGACGCTCTGGTGGTCGGCCAAGGCATCGAGCGCCTCAACCTGCGCGCGGTGCGGCTGGTTCGATCCGATAAAGCTATGGATAAGCGAGCGCGTGAGCTCGGTATAAGACAGTTGGGCGAGCGTCTCGCGCTTACGCGACTCCAGGTGCAGGCCACAGTCCGCCGGCTGCACGCCACGACGAAGCTCGCATGCCGGATCGTCGACGCTGGGCAGCGTGGTATCGCGGACCAGAACATCCTTGATCATGAGCTTGGGCTTCACACGCCCCTGCCAATGCTCGGCAACGGCCTCGAACACCAAGTCGACAGCGCTATCGCAGTTGATGAGCTTATCGATTTGCGGCACGCGGAACATAATGGCCGGCACACTCGCGGCGCCATCGGTCGCCACAAAGCGCATGTGCTCGCCGGTTTTGCCCACCACGGCGCGGTCGCACATCGTCACGCCCTCGGCAGCCAGCAGCGGCACCTTGTTGCCCTGGCCAAACGGCTCAAGACGGGAGATCTGCTCGATAGTCTCGATATTTAGCTCGGAGAGGTCGACGATGGCGGCGACCTCGTCGGTGTCTTCAAAGTCCTCGGCGGGAAGCTCCGATAGCACAGCGGAAAGGCGGCGGCGGAACTCATCGAGCTTGGATGCCTCGATGGTCACACCCACCGCACCGGCATGTCCGCCGCGACGAATTAGCAGGTCGGAACAGCGCTCGACGGCGTCAAACAGGTTAACTTTGCCCACCGAGCGACCAGAGCCGCGCGCGATACCGTCCTCGATCGAGAACAGCAGCGCCGGCACGTGATAGCGGTTGGTCAGACGGCTTGCCACGATGCCCTTGACGCCCTCGTGCCAGCCTTCGCCGCCCACGACGATTGCGCGTCCGCCGTCATAAGTCTCCTCGACCTTCGCCATGGCATCGCGTGTGAGCTCCGCCTCGATCTCGCGGCGTTGGCGATTGATTTCCTCGAGCTCGGCGGCAAGCGCACTCGCTTCGATGGGGTCGCGGGCAAGCAGCAGGTCGAGCGCCAGCTTGGGATCAGCCATGCGGCCGGCAGCATTCAGGCGAGGGATGAGCGAAAACGACAGGCCATCGGCCGTAATGCTAGAGAGGTCGGCCTTGGCGAGCGCCGCCAGCGCGATGTAGCCGGGACGAGCCGTCACGCGCATCTGCTGGATGCCCTCGGCGACCAGCGCGCGGTTCTCGGACGTCAACGGCATCATGTCGGACACGGTACCCAGCGCCGCGACCTCAATCAACGAACGCCAATACGACGGCTTGCCCAGACGCTCGCCCAAAACCTGCACCAGCTTGAGCGCCACACCGGCACCGGCAAGCTCGCGCGAGGGGCCCTCGTTCTCAAGCTTAGGGTCGGTCAGGGGCACGCCCTGCGGCACCTGATCGGAGGGCTCGTGATGGTCCGTGACCACCAGGTCGATTCCCAGGCTCTCCAGATAGGAGACCTCCTCCTTCGCCGCGATACCGTTATCAACGGTCACGATCAGATTGGGTTGGGCGAGCTCGTTGACGCGGTCGAGCGCCGCGCGCGAAAGGCCATATCCCTCGTCAAAGCGGTGCGGGATGAATGGTGTGACATTGGCGCCAAACGTGCGGAGTGCCTCGGTCAACAGGCAGGTCGACGTAATACCGTCAACGTCAAAATCGCCAAAGACCGCGATGCGCTCGTGGTTACGAATAGCACGCTCGACGCGGTCGGCAACGACCGACATGCCCGGGATAATAAGTGGATCGGCCCAGTCGCGATCGAGCGAAGGCGTCAAAAACAGCTGACCTTCTTCGATGGATGTAATGCCGTGCGCAACCATAATGCGCGCCACCAACCCGGGTATGCCCAGGCCAGCCGAAAGCTCCTTTTCGAGCTCGGGGTTTTGCTGAGCGACCGCCCAGCGATGCGTCGTCTTAAGCGATGACATAGGCACCCACCCCCGATAGGGGCAGGTCGCCGCGATACCTCTCACGGTTCATAGCGATGAGTCCTCTGTGTATGCCCGCTTCGGCAGGCAGATCTGTTGAACGGATTTATTATACCGTGCAGTGCGGACGCCAATCGCCGCAGCACGCCGCGGTTTCGATAAACGATGCCGGCAATATCCTCGAAATAATCAAGCGTTTCTGACGCACGGACGCATGCGAGCGTCTAGCATATCCATTCAAAACGGATTCACGAGCAAAGGGAGTCGCAAGCGCATATGAAGCAGTGGGTTGGACTGGGCAAATTTCTCGCGGGGCACATGCAAATCATCGTTCCGATTTGCGTGGCGCTCGGCGTGCTCTTTCCCCAGCAGATCGGCGTGCTCAAGCCCATCGTTCCCGCCCTGTTTGCCTTTATGACGTTTCAGGGTGCGCTCAGCAACACCTTCCACCAGGTAACCGAGGTGTTCCGCCGTCCGCTACATTTGATTTTGGCGTTATTTGTCTCGGCTGTGCTCATCCCCATCGCGGCGTATGCCGTGGGCTCACTGTTCTTTGGTTCCAACCCCAACCTTGTCTGCGGCATCGTGCTCGAGTACAGCGTGCCCGTGGCAGTCACTGCCTTTATGTGGATTAGCATGTTCGGCGGCAACGGCCCGCTCGCGCTCACCATCATCCTGACGTCCTCGGTCATCTCACCTGTGACGATTCCGCTCACGCTGAAGCTCTTGCTGGGTGCCACCGTCTCGATCGATGTGCCGAGCATGATGCAAGACATGGCCTTTATGATCGCCATCCCCGCCGTGCTCGGCATCGTGATCAACGAGCTCACGCGTGGATGGGGACACGAGAAGCTCTCCCCCGCGCTCTCACCCGCCTGCAAGTTCATGATGATGGGCGTTATCGCGTCCAACTCCACCGCCATGAGCGAGTACGTGCTGCACATGAACGCGGTGCGCATAGAAGTCGCCCTCTTTATTTTGACCTTCGCCATCAGCGGCTTTGTCGTCGGTTTTCTGGTCGCCCGTGCACTGCATCTGCCATATAGCGAGACGACTACCATGTGCTTTACCTGCGGCATGCGCAACATCTCCTCGGGTGCCGTCATCGCCACGCAGTATTTTCCCGGCGAAGTGGTATTCCCCGTCATGTGCGGCACGCTGTTTCAGCAGGTGTTAGCCTCAATTATCGGGCACCTCTTTGAGCGCCTAACCGGCGAGGAGCGCGCCAAACAGCGCAAGCGGGTCAAGGCCGGCCGCGACGCGATGACACGCTAGACAGCACGCTTTTCGCAGGCGCTCGCCTTGCTACACGAGCGTTTCCAGATGCGCACACAGGCGCTCTGCATCGATATCGAGCGTGGTCTCGGCATTGACCTGGGCCAGACGATAGCCCACAAAGTAGGGCGATACCACCCAACGCGGCAGCGCCTTTGCAATGGTCCGGCCGCCCAGGTGGTAGAAGAACAAGTTGTACGACTCCGCGCGACCGCCGTGGTGCTCGTGCAGAATATAGCGCAGGGCCACCTGAATCGCATCGGCAAACAGGTCCGCTTCGGCTTGGTCGTGGGCGTCGTCGCTGGCGGCGATTCCCTGCGGGGCTGAAACATTGACCTCAAAGAACCCCATGATCGGTTCGGTTGAGATGTTGACCGAGATTCTCCCCTGCTGCCAGACATTGATGCCTTCGAAATTGGCGGAAGTCAACGAAGCATAGCCGTCCTCCTGTTCCAAACCCACAATCTGCATGTGCGGATGGACCAGGCTGCCGCCCGAAAGCGGGCCTTTGTTCTTGTACATAAGCACACTGCGGTACTGTTGGGAATCGATCATCTGCTGCCAACAGTCCAGGGCAAACCGCATCACATGATGCAGCTCATCCGGTTCATAGGTCACCAGGTCGGCGTCGTGATTGGCAGACTCGATCAATACGGTCTGACGTGTGGCCTGCAAGGTCTTGAACTTATTCTCGAGCCAGATGCAGTCACCATCGCGCTGGATGATGTTGGCGAGTCCCTCCGTGTCGCAAAAGGGGCACGCGGTGCCAGGGCGACGATTATCGTCGGGCTTGCCGCTCGCCTGCTGAACGTCAAATACCAGCGCCACGGGTTATACCTCCAGCGGCACGATCTTGGTGCCATGGAGCTCGGAGACGCCGAGCGTTGCCGCGACCGCGTCGCGATTTGCCGTAGTGATGCCGCCGCCGGGAAGGATGGTCAAACGATCGCCCGCATACTCGATTAAACGAGCCAGGTGATCGAAATTATCCTCGATCGACGTACCGGCAGCGCCGCCATGCGTGAGGATGCACGTAACGCCGCAGTCGGCAAGTGTATCAATCGCATCGAGCTGAGCCTCGGGCGAGAGCTGGTCAAATGCCATGTGGAAGGTGATGTCGATGGACTCACGCTTGCATTCCTCGGTCGCGCAGCCCGCAGCCATAACGAGGGCGCCGAGGGTGAGTTCGTCGAGCGCCCAGCCGCCGGCACAGGCCTTGCAGCAGCCAAAGACCAGACCGTCGACGCCGGCGCTCACAGCAAGGCCCAGGTCCATCTCCATCATGTGCAGCTCGTCCTGGTTGTAATGAAAGTCGCCGCCACGCGGACGAATCATGCACATCACTCGCGCATCGTGCTCGTGAGCGTAGTTGACCGTGGCGCTGATAACGCCGGCGGAAGGCGTGGTACCACCGGCGGCGAGGTTGTCGCACAGCTCGATGCGCTTTGCACCGGCGTCGATAGCCGCCGGCACCCGCTCAAAGTTCTCGGCACAAAACTCGTACAGCATAGATAGACCCCCAAAGACAGCAGATGTTTTCCGACGGGTATTGTCGCACGCCCCCATGAAGTTGCGGTGGAATAGGGACTCTTTTGGCCTCTGAGACTCCCATTTAGTCCCTATTCCACCGCAACATAAAGGGAGTAGTCGTTGGGACGTTCTTAAACGACTAGTCATTCAAGAACGTCCCCAACGACTATCTTGACAAGGAGTGTCCCAAACTGCCGGCAGAAAAGGAACGTCCCTAACTGCCACCCCCGGAACAAGACAACGGCGCAGGTAGAGGACGGACAGCGAGCGACGTCCAGGGCGAACAAGTTGGCATGAAAAGAGGACGGCATAGACCTTCTGGTCATGCCGCCCTCTTTGAATGACAGGTTGTCGCTCTGGCGCCCGCGCAGCGTCGGCTGGCCCGCCGTTCGGCAGAACGGCGGGACCTCCTAGCCGCCCAGATAGGCCTTGCGCACGTTATCGTCGTGCAGGAGCTCTTGGCCGGTGCCGGTCATGGTGATCTTGCCGGTCTCGAGCACGTAGCCGCGCGTGGCGATCGAGAGCGCCATCTGCGCGTTCTGCTCGACCAGAAGCACCGTGGTGCCGGCCTTGTGCAGGTCCTCGACAATCTGAAAGATCTGCTCAATCAGAATCGGCGCCAAGCCCATGGAAGGCTCGTCAAGCATGAGCAGCTTGGGGTTACTCATAAGGGCGCGGCCCATAACGAGCATCTGCTGCTCGCCGCCCGAAAGGGTGCCGGCGACTTGGCGACGGCGCTCCTTAAGGCGAGGGAACTGCTCGTAGACGCGCTCAAGGCCCGGAGCAACCGTGGACTTGGGCTGCGTGTAGGCGCCCATCTCCAGGTTCTCCTCGACCGTCATCTGCAAAAAGGCGCGACGGCCTTCGGGCACCTGGGCCAGGCCCTTGCTCACCAGCTTGTCGGCGGGCGCGTGGGTAATGTCCTCGCCCATAAACTTGATGGAACCGGTCTTGGAGCGCAGCAGGCCCGAGACGGTCTTAAGCGTCGTGGACTTGCCGGCGCCGTTGGCGCCGATCAGGGCCACGATCTCGCCCTCGTTGACGTTAAAGGAGATGTCCTTGATGGCGTGGATGGCGCCGTACCAGACGTTGATGTTGTAGACGGAAAGCATCGGCTCTGCCATTTAGTTCTCCCCCTTATCCTGCTTGCCCAGATACGCCTCGATAACGGCGTCGTTGTTCTGGATTTCCTCGGCCGTGCCCTTGGCGATGACCTTACCAAAGTTGAGCACGCAGATGCCCTCGCAGATGTTCATGACGAGCGACATATCGTGCTCGATGAGCATGATGGCGATGCCGAAGGTGTCACGGATCTTGACGATATTCGCCATGAGCTCCGCGGTCTCGGACGGGTTCATGCCGGCGGCAGGCTCGTCGAGCAGCAGCAGCTTAGGGTTGGTAGCAAGCGCGCGAACGATCTCCAGACGACGCTGGGCGCCATAAGGCAGCGAGCCAGCCTGCTCGTTTGCAAGGTGCTCCATATCAAAAATGGACAGCAGCTCCATAGCGCGCTCATGGGCGGCCTTCTCATGCTTCCAATACGTCGGCAGGCGCAGCACGCCCTCAAAACCGGAGTAGCGCTCCTGGTTGTGCAGGCCGACCTTAACGTTGTCCTCCACCGTCATGGTGTTGAACAGGCGGATGTTCTGGAAGGTACGGGCGATGCCCATGCGGTTGACCTGGTAGACGGACTTACCCGAGGTATCCTCGCCGTCGAGCAGGATGGTGCCGTGCGTGGGCTGGTACACCTTGGTAAGCAAGTTGAAGACCGTGGTCTTACCGGCGCCGTTGGGGCCGATCAGACCGGCGATCTCGGTCTTGCCAATGGTCAGGCTAAAGTCGTCGACCGCCTTAAGGCCGCCAAACTCAATGCCCAAGTGGATGCACTCGAGCGCCGGGCGCTGGCCCAGGTCGCGGTCGGGAACGATGGCGCCAGAAGGATACGGGACCATCTTGCCCTTGTTGAACTCAAACTTACTGGGCATCGGCTGCCACCTCCTTCTTGGGAGCAAAGCGGTCCTTAACGCGACCGAAGAACGCCTTGAGCTGCGGGTTGTTGGTAAAGACCATGACCAGGATCAAAACGATGGCATAGATGAGCATGCGATAGTCCGAGAACTGACGGAGCAGTTCGGGAAGCACCGTGAGCAGCGCCGCCGCGATGACAGAACCGCGCATGTTGCCCAGGCCGCCCAAGACCACGAACACCAGAATGAGGATGGACGTGTTGAAGTCAAACTTGGTGGCGGAGAGCTGCGAGAAGTTACCGCCGAACAGGGCGCCTGCAGCACCGGCGAGGGCGGCAGAAACCACGAAGGCGATCATGCGGTACTGGGTGACGGAGATGCCTACGGACTCGGCAGCGATCTTGTTGTCGCGCACGGCCATGATGGCACGGCCGGTACGGCTACGGACCAGATTGAGCACGATCACGAGCGCGATCATGACCAGGATGGCACCGGCAAGGAAGGTCGAGTAGGTCGACACGCCCGACGCGCCCTGGGCGCCCTTGATGATGGCGGTGCCGTCCTCGAGCAGATGAAGGTCGTCGATCGTGGAGTTGCCCGTGATGTTAAAGATCACGTGAAGGCCGCGGGAATCGACGCCCACGATAAGGCAGGTGACGATCTCTTTGATGATTTCGCCGAAGGCCAGGGTCACGATGGCCAGGTAGTCGCCGCTCAGGCGAAGAACCGGGATACCGATCAGGAAGCCCATAATGGCAGCAGCGACAGCGCCGACCACGATGCTGATGATAAGACGCACCGGATCGGAGGGAACGGCGCTCTCGAGGGCAACGGCGGTGACGATACCCGTATAGGCGCCGACACTCATAAAGCCCGCATGGCCCAGCGAAAGATCGCCCGCGATGCCGACGACGAGGTTAAGCGAGATGGCCATGACGATATAGGCCGTGATGGGAACCAGCTGACCGGCGATCATGCGCGGGATCATATGGTTGGACTGCATAAAGAACACGATGGCGAATGCCACGATGCACATGGCGTACGTGACAAAGTCGTGACGCGTCTGCTTGTCTTTAAGGAACTTCATAACGCTCACCTACACCTTCTCGGGGACGTACTTGCCCAAGAGGCCGGCAGGCTTGACGAGCAGGACGATGATCAGAACGCCAAAGACGATGGAGTTGGCAAGGCTCGTGGAAATGTAGGCCTGTGCCATTGCCTCGATGATGCCGATAAGAATGCCGCCGACAAAGGCGCCGGGGATGGAGCCGATGCCACCGAAGACGGCGGCGTCGAAGGCTTTGATGCCAGGCATGGCGCCCGTCGTGGGCTGCAGCACCGGCGAGTAGGAGCACAGCAGCACGCCGGCGATGGCGGCAAGGGCAGAGCCGATGGCAAACGTCATCGAGATGGTGCGGTTGACATTGATGCCCATGAGCTGAGCGGCGGCCTTGTCCTCGGACACGGCGCGCATGGCCTTGCCCATCTTGGTCTTGCCCGTAAAGAACACCAGGCCGGCCATGATAATCAGGCAAGCGACGATGGTGACGAGCGAGACAGCGCTCACGTTATACTTGGCCAAGAACTCCGGCACCGGGAAGGTGACGAGCGAAGTAAAGTTCTTGGGCGTGGCGCCCCACAGAAGCTGGGCGGCATTCTGCAAGAAATAGGACACGCCGATAGCCGTGATCAGAACGGCCAGCGGGCCTGCCTGGCGCAGCGGCTTATAGGCCAGGCCCTCGATGAGAACACCGAGAACCGTGCAGACCGCACAAGAGAGAATTACAGAAGCCCAGCCCGGGAGGCCGAGATACGACGTGGCGCAGAACGAGACATAGGCACCGACCATGATGACGTCGCCGTGAGCGAAGTTCAGCATCTTGGCGATACCGTAGACCATGGTGTAGCCCAACGCGATGATGGCGTAGACGCTGCCCATGGACAGGCCGTTGACCAGGTATTGGATAAAGACCGTCATGTTCCACATCCCCCTTTCGAATAGGTTTCCAGTTGATGTATGAAACAGGGACGTTACATCGTCCCTAGATACCAAGCAAGCAGGGAAGGCCAAAACCTCCCCTGCTTGGGATCAAAACCGCTCTATGTAAGGCGGTCTATTAGGCCTGTACGTACTTGCCGTCGGTGATGACGTACGCCGTGGGGTCCTTCTGGACCTGGCCCTTGTCATTCCAGGAAAGCTTGCCGGTCAGACCGTCAACGGTGATCTTGAGCATAGCCTCGGGCAGCTTCTCGGCGACCTCGGTGGGGTCGGCGTCGACGCCCAAGCCGGCCTCCTTAAGAGCCTCGACCACAGCGTGCACGCCGTCGTAGGCGTCGGCGGCAAACTGGTCGGGGGTATCGCCGTACTTATCCTTGTAGGCGTTAACGAAGTCGGCGTTCTTCTCGTCGTCGGCGGAGAACGGGGTCATGAGCAGCAGGCCCTCGGCAAGGGAGGTGTCGAAGCCCTCCACGCCCAGGATGCCGTCCATGCCGTCGCAGCCCATCATCTTGACGTCGTAGCCCATGTCCTTGGCGTTCTTGAGCAGGACGGACGCCGGCGTGTAGTAGATCGGCGCGAAGATCATGGTGGCGCCGGCCTGCTTGGCCTTGGTCAGCTGGTTGGTAAAGCTCGTTGCGGAGTCGTCCTTAAAGGTCTCCTCGTCAACGATCTCGAGCTTGGACTCAGCGGCCTGAGCCTTAAAGGAATCCGCGATACCCGAAGAATAGGCGTCGCCGGAGTTATAGAACAGAACGAACTTCTCGTCCGCATACTTCTGGGCCAGGAACTTGGCAGCGTTGACGCCCTGGTTGGGGTCGGTGAAGCAAACCTGGAAGACGCAATCCTTGCCGTCGGTAACGTCCTCGGAGGACGCGGACGGGGTGATCATGAACGTCTTGGGGTCGTTACCGCACTCGGCGGCAACGGCAACCGACGCACCCGTGGTGGTCGGGCCGACGAGGGCCTGCATGCCCCAGTCGAGCAGGGTATTGAAGGCGTTGACGGCCTTCTCGCCGTCGGCCTGGTCGTCCTCGGCCTTGCTGACAAGTGGCAGCTCCTTGGTCGAGAAATCCTTGCAGCCAAGCTCGACGCCCTGGGTAACGGACTTGCCGTAGGACGCGGCAGCACCGGTCAGCGGGCCGATGGTGCCGATCTTAAACGAGGCGTCGCTCGAAGCGGAACCGCTATCGCCGCCGTTGGAGGAGCAGCCAGCTAGAATAGACATCGCCCCCAGACCTGCTGCGCTCGCGATAACGCTCCTGCGATTCATAACAGGGTTCAATGACTTACCGGTGAGGCTCGACATGCGGCTCTCCTCTCAAATCTCGTCGGGTTTCGGTTACCCGACAGGCCATCCTTCGCCGTGTTCGGCGTTCGCAAAATAGTAGACGCTTTAGTTAGGAAAAGTGGCGATTATTTCAACTTTTCTTTTACCTCAGATTTTTATCCATATTTCTGCGTATTTTTGCCGCTTTATGCATATCTGCCACTTTATTGTGTAAAAGTAATGTTTCCATTCTGTTACAAGCATCCTCGCCCTGAATAAAAGAGCCTCACCGGTTGCGTTTTATACGCTCTTAGGCGGCGATGTACTTGCCGTCCTGAATCACATAGGCCGTAGCGGGCTTTTCGACCTGGCCTTCGTCGTTCCAGGTGAGCTCGCCGGTCAGGCCATCGATCTTGATCTTACGCATGGCCTTGGCAAGTTCGGCGGCAATGTCGGCACCGTCGGCCGTCGTATCGATGCCAGCCTTGTCGATGGCCTCGACAATCGCATGGACGCAGTCATATGCATCGGCGGCAAACTGGTTAGGTGTCTCGTCGTACTCGTCCTTATATGCCTTGACAAAGTCGGCGTTCTTCTCGTCGTCGGCGGAGAACGGGGTCATGAGCAGCACGCCCTCGGCAAGAGAGGTGTCGAAGCCCTCGACAGAGAGCAGACCGTCCATGCCGTCGGTGCCCATGAGCGTCATCTCGTATCCCATGTCCTTGGCGTTCTTGAGCAGGACCGAGGCCGGGGTGTAGTAGATCGGCGCGAAGATGAGCGTGGCACCGGCCTCCTTGGCCGTGGTCAGCTGGTTGGTAAAGCTCGTAGAGGAGTCGTCCTTAAAGGTCTCGGTATCGACGACATCGAGCTTGGACGCCTTGGCCTGCTCGGCAAAGGCGTCGGCAACGCCCGAGCTGTACGTATCGCCGGAGTTGTAGAACAGGGCGATCTTGGCGTCCGCGTACTTCTGGGCCAAGAACTTCGCGGCGCTGGTGCCCATGGTGGGGTCGGTGAAGCAAACCTGG
The DNA here is from genome assembly GCF_003469895.1 of Collinsella sp. AM28-11LB. Classification (NCBI taxonomy): domain Bacteria; kingdom Bacillati; phylum Actinomycetota; class Coriobacteriia; order Coriobacteriales; family Coriobacteriaceae; genus Collinsella; species Collinsella sp. AM28-11LB. The sequence continues at coordinate 138,151 of NZ_QSKJ01000007.1, read as the reverse complement.
AAGACCGTGGTCTTTCCCTTGGTGACATCGAGCGACGAGGCCGAAGGCGTGACCATGAGCATGTCGTCGGCAATCTCGCCCGAGACGGCGACGGCAGCACCGGTGGTAACGGGGCCGACAAGCGCCTGCATGCCCCAGTCGCACAAGGTGTTGAAGGCGTTGATGGCCTTCTCACCGTCGGCGACATCGTCCTCGGACTTAAGCGAGAGCTTGAGGTCCTTGGTCGAGAAATCCTTGGCCGCGAGCTTAGCGCCCTTCTCGGCAGAGACGCCATAGGTAGCCGCGGCGCCGGTCAGGGGGCCGATAACGCCGATCTTGAAGGTCTTGCCGTCATCGGCCGACCCACCGTCCGCGCCGCCCGAAGAGCAACCGGCAAGCGCAACGGTGCTTCCAAGCGCCGCGGCTCCTGTCAAGAAACTCCTGCGGCTCAGTGCGTTATTGATATTAAACATGGTGTCCCCCTTTTTCGCTGGCCGTAGTGCGGCCGTCTTGCGGTACGGGGCAAACCTTATGGTGCAAACGTTGACAGTTTGTTACGGAAGTTCGTTTGTGACGAGTGTGTTTCCAATATTTCCGCAGCGTTTCGGGGGTAGCGTTTTGTGCAGCTCCGGCTGCCTGGCAAGCACGCGCCCGCACTTCACGCTAGAATGCACTCAACCTATAAGCGGTTAATCCATCCACAAGATGCACGAAGGAGCTATCTATGAGCGAACCCCTGCGCACCGTGAACGTCGGTCTGATCGGTCTGGGAACCGTCGGCGGCGGCGTGGCCCGTTTGATCAAGAGCCACCACGATGAGTACCTGGCAGCCTACGGCATCGACCTTAAGCTGACCCGCGCCTGCGCGCTTGCTTGGGAGCAGGCCGAGGCAGCCGGCATTGAGCGCGAGGCCTTTACAAGCGACTGGCACGACGTCGTCACCGACCCCGCCATCGACATCGTCGTCGAGCTGATCGGCGGCGAGCATCCCGCAACTGAGATCTTCACCACCGCCTTTGAGCACGGCAAGCATGTCGTCTCTGCCAACAAGGCTCTGCTGGGCCGTCACGTCGAGACACTTGCCGAGAAGGCGCGCGCGTGCGGCGTGCAGATTAAGTGCGAGGCCAGCTGCGGTGGCGGCATCCCCATCGTCAGCACGCTCGAGCACGACCTGGTGGGTAACAAGATCCTGACCATCGCCGGCATCCTCAACGGCACCACCAACTACATCCTGTCGCGCATGGACGCCGAGGGCGCCGATTACGCTGACGTGCTTGCCGACGCGCAGGCCAAGGGCTATGCCGAGGCCGACCCGTCCGCCGATGTCGACGGCTTCGACGCCGCCAGCAAGACGGCCATCCTCGCCTCCATCGGTTTTGGCACTCGCGTTACCACCGACGATGTGTACCAGCAGGGTATCCGTACCATCGGCGCCGAGGACATCGCCCAGGCCCGCGAGCTCGGCTACACCATTAAACTGCTCGGCATCGCCCGCAACACCGACGCCGGCGTCGACGTCCGCGTGCATCCCACGCTGATCCCCGCCGACCACATGCTCGCCAAGGTCAACGGTGCCATGAACGCTGTCTACGTGGTAGGCGACGCCGTGGGCGAGACCATGTTCTACGGTGCCGGCGCAGGCTCCTTCCCCACCGCGAGCGCCGTCGTGGGCGATATCCTGTCGCTCTCCGAGCAAATCAGCCGCGGCGTTGCTCCGCTGCCCGAGATTGAGCCCTATGGTCACAACCTCGCTTTTAAGCCCATGGACGAGCTCCAGACCAAGTACTATGTGCGTCTGAAGGTCGCCGACCGCGTGGGCGCCCTGTCCGAGACGGTCGACATCTTTGCCAAGCACAACATCTCGATCTCGCTCATCAACCAGGTCGAGGACGGCAAGTCGGGCGTCAGCGATACCTGCTCGGTCATCTTCCTGACGCACCGCGCGCTCGAGAAGGACGTCCAGGCTGCCGCCGCCGAGCTTGCCAGCGTCGACTGCGTGGCCGAGATCGCCAACGTCCTGCGCATCGAGGACGTCGAGGCCTGGACCGAAGGCGTCATGGCCAACTAGCCCGATTCTCGGCAAATCAAATAACGCATGAGGGGCTCCCATCCGATTGGATGGGAGCCCCTTTTAGTTACATCTTTTGCACGAAGTGGTCGACTAACGTTTGAGCAACTTGACCGTTCGTCAACAACCGTGGATACCGTTTACCGATATGCGGCGTCAGCTGTTTTTTGCCGCCACTATGCTGTGCTGCAAGTATCCATGCACATAAGAGAGGAAGCGATATGCTGCTCAAGGGCAAGAAAGCAATCATCACCGGAGGCACGCGCGGAATCGGCTATGCCATCGCCTGCCGTTTTATCGAGGAAGGCGCCGCCGTCACGGTCTTTGGCTCGCGCCAGGAGACTGCCGACGCAGCCGTTGAGAAACTGGCAGCCGCCTATCCCGAGGCCAAGGTTTGGGGCCGTTCCTGCGACCTCACCTCGCTCGAGGCCGTAACTGAGGCCTTTACCCAGGCTGCCGCCGATATGGGCGGCTTGGACACGGTCGTCAACAATGCCGGCATCTCCCAGCGCTCGCCCCTTTTGGACTACACGGCCGAGGAGTTTGCCAAGGTCATGGACCTCAACGTCGTCGCCGTCTTTAACGGCCACCAGGCTGCCGCCAAGATCATGACCGAGGCCGGCCACGGCGGCACCATCACCACCACGAGCTCGATGGTCGCTAAGTACGGTCAGCCCTCCGGCGTTGGCTATCCCACGTCCAAGTTTGCCGTCAACGGCATGGTCCAGTCGCTCTCGCGCGAGCTCGCCCCCATGGGCATTCGCGTCAATGCCGTCGCACCCGGCGTGACCAAGACCGATATGGTCGCCAACCTGCCCGAAGAGGTCATCAAGCCTATCATCACCACCATTCCGCTGGGCCGCATGGGCGAGCCCGAGGATGTCGCCAACGCCTTCGTCTTCCTGGCGAGCGACATGTCCGCCTACGTCACAGGCGCCGTGCTCCCCGTCGATGGAGCCGCCCGCTCCTAAGGGACCACGAGCTTTGGCCCCTGGCCTCAACATAGCTCAACCAAAGAAGGCGCGCTGTCCACATCAACCGCAGACAGCGCGTCTTCTTCTGTTTGAAGGGAAACTGTGTCCCGTTTCGCGTCCGTCCTCAAACGGGAATGCCGCCCCCGCATCAGCGTCGGCTACTTGCCGTCGTCCTCGTCGGCTTCTTCGTGCGCATAAAGCTCCAGCATGCGACGGCGGTACTCGTGCACGGCGAGCTTGGCGCGCTCTAGGCGGCGACGCTCACGCGGGGTGAGCTCGGACGGATCTATCTCGTCGCCATAGGTCTTATCGGCAAGCAGATGCGCCGCATCCACAATGCGCGCATCGATGCGTTCGCTCGCCGCCCGATCAGAAAGGCGCTCGGCAATCGTGTCGAGTGTAGGCAAGCCTTCGAATACGCGACCATGTCCATGCGACGTCAATAGCTCGTGCTCGCGGGCGAGAAGACTTGCCAGGTCGTGATGGGCACGCAGGATATTGAGCGCATCGGCGGGATGCTCGGCAACCTCCGCCACGGCGGCGACCGGCGCCGCATCGACCACGCGGTAGAAGAGCTGCGCGAGCAGTGGCATCAGGAACACCGTGATGGCGCCGGCTGCCACCATAACCGAAGCGACGCCTTGCGATAATGCGCCGGCATTGACGGCGACGCTCGTCACGGCGACGATGATCGGCAGTGCCGTGGTACAGTAGAGCGCCACGGTGATGCGACCGTAGGCAGAAACATCGCGCGTCTTAGGGCAGATGCCCATGGAGACAACGATGGGCACGGCACGGATAACCAGCAACGCCACGATAAAGCCCACGAGCAGGCCAGGGCGCGATGCTACAGCCGTCAGGTCGATCTTGGCGCCCGAAACGGTAAAGAACACCGGGATCAAAAAGCCATAGGCAAGGCCATCGAGTTTAAGCTCGAGCGTATGGTTGCCCTCGGGGATGATGTAGCGCAGGACGAAGCCCGCGGCAAAAGCGCCCAGTACGATATCGAGGCTAAAAATAGCGGAAAACGCCACGAGCGTGACCAGGATGAGCACTGTGAGGCGCACGAACGTCTGAGAAGTCGTATCGGCGCGCTCCTGAATAAAGGCAAAGAAGCGGCTGCCAATACGCTTGGAGCGGCTGGGGACCACGGCAAGCAGCACGCACACCACGGCGAACAGCCCCAAGATCAACAGCGTCTCGACACCCGTACGGGCAGACAGCAGCACCGACATGGCGAGCACGGGCCCGAGCTCGCCCCACGTACCATAGGCAAGAATCGAATCGCCGACGCGCGTCCCAGAAAGCGACCGCTCGCGCAAGATGGGCATGAGCGCCCCAAGCGCCGTCGAGGTCAACGCCAGCGTCACGGCGATGCCATCAAAATGACTGACCGAAAACCACGGGGTAAAGCGCACGGCAAGCCAGGCTATACCAAACGTGACGACCCACGTCGCCATGCCGTAACGCCCCTCGATGCCCGTGATGTTCTTGGGATCGATCTCAAAGCCGGCAAGCAGGAACAAAAAGGCCAGGCCGAGCTCGGACACGAGCGAGACCTCGGCATCCACATGGATAATGCCGAGCATATGAGGTCCCAGCACCGCGCCAAACACGAGCAAAAAGACCGTCTCGGGAACGGGTTTTCCGGGAATCGCCGAGGCGATGAAGGGACTTGCAAAGGCCACGAGTGCGATGATGGCGAGCGAAACAAATGCCATGTGATGCCTTTCTCTTGTTTGCGCTCCACTGTAGCACCCTCGCCGTCCTCAACGCGCCACGAGCTGTCGTATCATAGTGAGGTTTAAAAGTATGTGGCTCAAGGCGATCGCGAGGCTTGCCCCGCAAACCGACCGCTGCCGCATACCGCACCGTACGCCCAACCGATCAGGAAGGCAGGAACCAATGGTCTCTCGTATCTACGTGGAGAAGAAACCCGGGTTCGACGTCGAGGCTCAGCAGCTCAAGGGCGAGCTGAGCGAGATTCTCGGCATCAAGGGCATCGAGGCTCTGAGGATCATCAACCGCTACGACGTCGAGGGCATCGATGAGGAGCTGTTCCGCTCCTGCGTGCCGACCGTCTTTAGCGAGCCCCAGGTCGATGTGACCTACAACGAGCTCCCCGCAAGCGATGGCGCCGTCTTTGCCGTCGAATTCCTGCCTGGCCAGTTTGACCAGCGCGCCGACTCCGCCAGCGAGTGCGTGCAGCTCATCAGCCAGGGCGAGCGCCCCGCCGTGCGCTCCGCCAAGGTCTATATGATCTCGGGCGCCCTGGACGAGGCCGCCATCGATGCCATTAAGCACTACGTGGTGAACCCCGTCGAGGCCCGCATTGCCTCACTCGACCTACCCGAGACGCTGCACATGGAGACCCCCGAGCCTGCGCCCGTCGAGGTGCTTGACGGCTTCCGCGAGCTCGACGAAGCCGGTCTTGCCGCCTTTATCTCCGAGCGCGGTCTTGCCATGGACGAGGCGGACATCGCCTTCTGCCAGCAGTACTTCCGCGATGAAGATCGCGACCCCACCATCACCGAGATCCGCGTGATCGACACCTATTGGTCCGACCACTGCCGCCACACCACCTTCGGTACCGTCCTGGATGACGTGACGATCGACGACGCCGTGGTGCAGCAGGCCTTCGACCGCTACATGGAAATGCGCCACGAGCTCGGTCGCGACGCCAAGCCCGTCTGCCTCATGGATATGGGCACCATCGGCGCCAAGTATCTCAAGAAGACCGGCGTCATGACCGATGTCGACGAGTCCGAGGAGATCAACGCCTGCACCGTCAAGGTAAAGGTCGATGTTGATGGTGAGGACCAGGACTGGCTGTTCCTCTTTAAGAACGAGACCCACAACCACCCGACCGAAATCGAGCCCTTCGGCGGTGCCGCCACCTGCGTGGGCGGCGCCATCCGTGACCCGCTCTCGGGCCGCAGCTATGTGTACCAGGCCATGCGCGTCACCGGCGCCGGCGACCCCACCGTCCCGGTTTCCGAGACGCTCGAGGGCAAGCTCCCGCAGCGCAAGCTCGTGACCACCGCCGCCGCCGGCTACTCCAGCTACGGCAACCAGATCGGCCTTGCCACCGGTCAGGTCAACGAACTCTATCACCCCGGCTACGTGGCCAAGCGCATGGAGGTCGGTGCCGTCGTGGGCGCTACCCCGGCAAACCACGTGCGTCGCGAGTGCCCCGCCCCCACCGACAAGATCATCCTGCTGGGCGGCCGCACCGGCCGTGACGGCATCGGCGGCGCCACCGGCTCCTCCAAGACCCAGAACACCGAGTCCATCGAGACTTCGGGTGCCGAGGTCCAGAAGGGCAACGCCCCGGTCGAGCGCAAGCTGCAGCGCCTGTTCCGACGCGGCGACGCCTGTCGCTTGATCAAGCGCTGCAACGACTTTGGCGCCGGCGGCGTCTCGGTCGCCGTGGGCGAGCTTGCCGACGGCCTGTATGTCGACCTCGATACCGTGACCAAGAAGTACGACGGCCTGGACGGCACCGAGCTCGCCATTTCCGAGTCCCAGGAGCGCATGGCTTGCGCCGTCGCCGACGGTGACGTCGAGGAGTTCATGGGCTACGCCGCCGAGGAGAACCTGGAAGCGACCGTTATCGCCGAGGTTACCGCCGAGCCGCGCATGCGCATGGCCTGGAACGGCGTCGCCATCGTCGACCTGTCCCGCGAGTTCCTCAACTCCAACGGTGCGCCCAAGCACCAGGTCGCCCACGTCTGCGCCCGCAGCGTGTGGCAGCCCAGCTGGGCCGGCACCACGCTTGCCGAGCGTATGACCTCGCTCGTCACCGATCTTAACGTCGCCTCCAACAAGGGTCTTTCCGAGCGCTTCGACTCCACCATCGGCGCCGCCACCGTGCTCATGCCCTTTGGCGGCAAGACGCAGCTCACCCCGAGCTCTGCCATGGTCGCCAAGTTCCCCGTGGACGGCGAGACCACCACGGCGAGCGCCATGGCATGGGGCTTCAACCCCTACCTGATGGAGGCCGACCAGTTTGCGGGCGCCTACCTGTCCGTAGTCGAGTCCATCGCCAAGCTCGTTGCCGCCGGCTTTGAGCACAAGCGCGCCTACCTCTCCTTCCAGGAGTACTTCGAGCGCCTGCGCACCGAGGCCGAGCGCTGGGGCAAGCCCATGGCAGCCGTTCTGGGTGCTCTTATGGCCCAGGTCGATCTGGGTGCCGGCGCCATCGGCGGCAAGGACTCCATGAGCGGCTCGTTTGAGGACGAGGCCGGCGAGCTCAACGTTCCGCCGACCCTCATCAGCTTCGCCGTGGCCGTGGGTCGCGCCGCCCGCGCCACATCGCCCGAGTTCAAGGGCCTGACGCACCGCGTCGTCCGCATCGCCCCCGCCACCTATGGCGAAGACTACCGCCCCGATGCCCAGCAGCTGCTCGCCGCGTTTGACGCCGTCGAGGCGCTCACCGCCACCGGCGACGCCCTGGCCATCTCCACGCCCGGCTACGGCTGCGGTGCCGAGAGCCTCTTTAAGATGTGCGTCGGCAACCAGATCGGCATCGAGCTTGCCGAGGACGTGGACGTGGAGAGCTTCTTCACCCCGCTCTACGGCAGCTTTATCGTCGAGCTCGCAGAGGATGCCGAGTTGCCCGAGGTCGCCGACGGCGTTGTCGTCGAGCCCCTGGGCACCACCGTCGAGAGCTATGTCATCGACACCGGCTCCGAGGTCATCGAGCTCTCCGAGCTCCAAGAGGCCTGGGAGAGCGGCATCGAGGGTGTCTTTGCCTACCGCAGCACCGACGAGCAGCCCGAGGTCGAGACCATCGACTATCGCACCAAGGATATCCACGTGTACGGCGGCGCCAAAATCGCCCGCCCGCGCGTGATCATCCCCGTGTTCCCCGGCAACAACTGCGAGTACGACAGTGCCCGCGCCTTCCGTGCCGCCGGTGCCGAGGCCGACACCTTCGTGATCAACAATCTCACGCCCGAGGCCGTCGCCGAGAGCACCCACGAGCTTGCCCGTCGCATCCGTGCAAGCCAGATCGTCATGATCCCCGGCGGTTTCTCGGGCGGCGACGAGCCCGACGGCTCCGCCAAGTTCATCACGGCGTTCTTCCGCGCTCCCGAGGTCACCGAGGCAGTTCGCGACCTGCTCAAGGCCCGCGACGGCCTGATGCTGGGCATCTGCAACGGCTTCCAGGCCCTGGTCAAGCTCGGCCTGGTGCCCTACGGTGACATCGTCGACGCCACGCCCGATGCGCCTACGCTGACGTTCAACACCATCGGTCGCCACCAGAGCCGTCTGGTGCGCACCCGCATCTCGTCCAACCTGTCCCCGTGGTTGTCGCAATGCAGCCTGGACGACCCCTACACCGTCGCCATCAGCCACGGCGAGGGCCGCTTTGTCGCCAATGACGAGGTGCTCGCCCAGCTGATCGCCAACGGTCAGGTCGCCACGCAATACGTGGACGAGGACGGCAAGCCCAGCATGGATCTTTCCGTCAACCCCAACGGCTCCGCACTCGCCATCGAGGGCATCACGAGCCCCGACGGCCGCGTCCTGGGCAAGATGGGCCATGCCGAGCGTCGCGGCGACAACCTGTACCGCAACGTTCCCGAGCATGTCCCCGGCGATAAGTTCATGCCGATCTTTGAGAGCGGCGTAGCCTACTTCGCCTAAAGACGTTCCCATCGGGTACAATCCCTTCGGGTAACAACACCCGCCGCCGGCACCTCCGGTGGCGGGTTCTTTTTTGCTTCGCGCATACAGGAAGGACATCATGGAAAGCCGCAAGCCGCATGCCGCCACCCTGCCCGGACTCATTCTGGGCTGCCTTATCTGCTGTGCGCTCTGGGGATCGGCTTTCCCCTGCATCAAGATCGGTTACGAGCTCTTTGGCATCCCCGCACACGATAGTGCCTCGCAGCTGCTCTTTGCAGGCTTGCGCTTCACGCTTGCCGGCGCCCTGGTCATCGTTGGGATGAGCGCGGCGAAGCGCCGCCCACTCATCCCGCAGGCTCGCGACATCAAGCCCATCTTTGTCTTGTCGCTTTTCCAGACGATCGGTCAGTACTTCTTTTTCTACCTGGGACTCTCGCGCGCCAGCGCCATGTCGAGCTCCATCATTGAGGCCAGCGCCAACTTCCTCGCAATCCTCTTTGCCGCTCTGGCGTTTCACACCGAGAAGCTCGATACAGCCAAGGTGCTTGGCTGCGTGTTGGGCTTTGCCGGTGTAGCGCTCGTCAACCTTTCGGGCGCGGATGGCACCTTTGGCTTTGCGCTCGACGGCGAGGGCTTTATCCTGGCTTCCACCGTTGCGGGCGCCCTGTCGACCTGCCTCATTGGCATTTTCTCGCGCGAGCATGACGGCGTTTTACTCGCCGGCTGGCAGTTTTTAGTCGGCGGTCTGGTCCTTACCGCCATCGGGCTTTTGATGGGCGGCGCGCTATCCCCCACCAAAGTCGTCCCCGCCATCGCGCTCATCATATATATGGCACTCATTTCCGCCGTCGCATACTCGCTGTGGTCTCGCCTGCTCGCCGTCAACCCCGTCAGCCGCGTTTCGGTCTTTGGCTTTATGAACCCGGTCTTTGGCGTAGCGCTAAGCGCGCTGCTGCTCGGCGAGGGCGCTGGCACAAGCCCCGTTACCGTCATTGTGGCCCTGCTCCTGGTCTGCGGCGGCATCATCATTGTCAACAAACCTAAACAGGCCTAACAAGCCAGGCCCTTGCATATGCCGCACCTGCAGCGGACATTCGCGTGGTCGCTTTTTTCTAGCGTATCTGGACGCCGGCTTTTTTCTTCTCGTGCTTTACGCGGTAGAGCTCCGCATCGGCAGCGCGAAGCAAATCTTACCAGGTATCGACACCATCACCCATCCGTGCGTAGCCGATAGACATCCGCAACAGATACGGCACCTCGGTACGCGCGAGCTCGTCGTTGATTGCCTCGCACAGGCGCATGATGTCCTGCTCTGCTATCGCCTTTTGGAGCACTACGAACTCATCGCCGCCATAACGTGCGATAAAGCCACCAGACGCCGAGCAGACATCTTTGGGCGCGGTGGAGATGAGCTGAAGAGCGCGGTCACCCTCCACATGTCCGTAGCGATCATTAATCTGCTTAAAGCCATCAGCGTCCATCATGAGCAGATACACATCGCCCGTATGATCCGCATTCGAGAAGAGCGACAGCATATAGGTCTCAAAACGGTTTCGATTGTTGAGGCCAGTCAACGGATCGGTCGAGATCAGCTGCTCCTGGCAGACGATGTAGAGCAGCAGCATGCTAATCATTATGCCGACACAAAGCCCGGGCACCGAAAACACGACCTGAAAGGTGCCGCCCACCAGGGCCGGAATGGCGAAAAATGCCAAGGTTCGATAGATGGCCTTCTTTTGTAGACTCTCGACCCTGCGCGATTGCACAAACGCGTGCAGGGACGTATGAATAACGTAGCAGTAGCTGACGATGGGCTGGATCATATAGGCAAAGCAGCGATGATACACGCCCTGCGCATCGATATAGAACAGGGCGTGCGTCCAGCAGCTCGTAAACGCCAGCACGACCACCAGCACCGTAGGCAACGTTACGAGCGCCACCTTATAGCGCGCGGTCAAAAGGCGAGAGCCCTGCACCGTCTCGGAATAGATAAACCAAATGAAGCACGCGATGGCAAAGAGCGAAAACGAAACCGCGTTGGAAATCCAGTTGGCAGCAATGCCCAACATGCCATCCGCACCGTCCGAAAGCGTCCAGATCATATCGAATAATACGTACGCCGCAGAGGTATAGCCAAGCATGCTAAACAAGAGCTGCTGGGTGCTCGAGAACAGGGAGCGACGACTTCGCACGGCAAGCCCGATAAGAACAATCATGCAGAGCACGAATATCTCAATCTTGAGTGCCTTGACCACTAGACGCCATCCCTTCAATATCCAAGTGGTCAGAATCGCCCGAATCGTGCCTGGGAAATAAACACCCCTATTCCGTAGGGGTAAAGGGAGTCATAGCAGAGCGTCCGAACATTACTGCAAGACAGCTTCCGTTCGGACGCTCGAGCGGCGCGAATTGCGCGCCGGCATCATTGATGAATGATGATTGCTACTCGCCATAGATGTCGGTCGCGACGGCTTCCTCGATGGCCTCGACACCGGCGGGCGACAGATCCTCCTTGCCCTGACAGAACTTCTTGTCGACCCAGCCAGTAAGAATCGGAGCCATGATCGCCGTGATGATAACGGCGGTGGCGATCTGGGCGTACGCGGTGGAAGCAAGCTCGGCATAGCGCGGCGCCACCTCGGCAAGAGCAACCGGCGTGGTCATAGCCGTGCCGGCGATGGTGGAGCAAGCCACGGCGGCCTTGCCGTTACCGCCGCACAGGCGCTCGAACGCAAAGGTGATGGGGCCGACGACAAACAGCGTGACAAGGCCCAGCAAGATGCCGGAAATGCCGCCGGTGACAAAGCTCGACAGGCTCATGGACGCGCCGAGTTGAAATCCGATGACGGCAATCGCGGGATTGGTGCCGGGAACCAGCAGGTTCTTTATGAACGGGAAGAGGTTGCCCAAAACCATACCGATGACAAGCGGCAGGATGGAGCCGACGATGGTGCCCAGCGGGATGTTAGCAAGACCAGAAACGCCCAGGATGATCATGGTGACGGCAGGGCCGGCCGTAAAGAACAGGATGCCCACGGCGCCCTGCTCGGACTCATCGCCAAACTCGCCCATGATGCCCGTATAGAGCGCCATGTTGCAGAAGGTGATGCCGCCGATAATGGAGACCGAGCTCAGGCCCAAAAAGTTGTCGTTAAAGAAATACGCAACGCCCAGGCCCAGCGCGGCTGCCACCACAAGCTTAGGGATCAGTACGACGACGCCGGTCTTGATAGCGCCCGGCGTGGACTTAAAGCTGATGCCGGCACCCACGAAGAGCAGGATCGCGGCGACGATGGTATTGGAACCGCCGCGACAGGCGGCGGTAAAGAAGCCACCGATCTCGAAGACCTGCGGGCAGAAGGTATTGAGCAAAAGGCCGACGATCATCGGGTAGATCATGATGTCGCCCGGGATTCGCGGTACTTTGAATTTCTTTTGCTCGTTGGCGGTCGCTTCCTGTGCCATGAAACCCCCATTTCCGTTGACGGGACACAAAAGCCCACGTCATACTTTGCTACAGTAAAGTTTGACCATGGTACCAGAAGAAGCAGACAGGCTCGGTGAGAAATTCGATTCGCAAAGTCGAGACGGTAAACGCGCCCTGCTCTTATACGAGGCTCAAAACGATATAGAGCACGATGCCCGAGACGCAGCACCACAGCATCGACTTTGTCTTGATTGCCACCGCCACGACGCCGGCAGATGCGATCCAGGGAATCAAGCCCTGCCACAAGCCGGCATCGAAAGCGCCGGGGCTTATCAGGTCGTTAGCGACTAGCGCCGCAAAGGCAGCGGGCGGAATATAGCCCAAGGCCTCGGTAACGCGGGGTGAAAGCGTTCTCCCACGCAAAGCAAACGCCGGGGCAATGCGGAAAAACGCGATGGCCGCCCACGACGAAAGCCACAGGACCAAAAACTCGTTAACGGGCATCGCGAGCACCCCTTCCTTCGGCGAGGGCATCGCACACGAGCGCCGCGGCAACGCCGACGAGTACGCTTACCGGCACGGCAACATTCGTCCACCCCAAGAACTTGCATACGGCGACGGATGCCGCAGCCAAAACGGCAGCTACGGCATTGCCACGCGACAGTCGCTGCGAAAAGAGCAGGCAGATAAAGAGCGATGTGCAGACAAAACTTGCAAGAGCGGTGGGGACATCGACAACGGCACCGACAACGGCGCCCATTGTGCACGAGACGCCCCATGTTGCGATGAGAATCACGTTGAGCGCAAAGGACTCGCGCGGACCCCAATCTTGCCCCTCAATCAACTTGGCAAGCGAGATGCCATATGCCTCCTCGGTGAGCGTCGCGGCAACGGCCAGCGTCTGACGCTTCGAGGCGCCCGCCAGATGCGGTGCGATCGATGCCGAGTAAAGTGCAAAGCGCGAGGAGATTGCGGCGACGCTAGCGACGATCGATGCCGCAGGCACGCCCGCCAGCCACAGGTTGCAGACCATAAACTGTCCGCAGCCCGTCACAAACGTGCTGCTCAGGGCAAAAACCATCCATGGTTCCATCCCCGCCTGCGCCATAATCATTCCGCACGGCGCACCTATCGCAACATAGGTAAGCATCACCGGCCAGACGGTTTTTAAGATCTTGAGCACCATAACGTTCCTCGTCCCGACAAGCTGTCCGAGCCGCATTCAACGACACGGCAGAATCATCGCCCGGCAGCAACCGACATCACCTACAATTGCCACCGGATCGAAATATACAGAAAGACACAACTTTTTAGGAAGTCATTATGACAGCTATCGATCGTGTGCGGGCAGCTGCGGCCTTTAAGACCTATACCGATGCCTACGATGCCGCCAATCCACGTATCGCACTCAAAATCGAGCATACGTACCATGTTGCCGAGGCATGCGATGCCGTGGCACGTAAACAGGGTTGGTCACCGCAGGACATTGACCTGGCGTGGCTGTGCGGACTGCTGCACGATATGGGTCGTTTTGAACAGCTGCGGCGCTGGGACACCTTTAAGGACGCCGAGAGCATGAGCCATGCAGCGCTGGGCATCGAGGTCCTCTTTGGCGAGAATCCCGCCGATGCACCCGCCGTAACGAGCATCCGCGACTTTATCGATGACCCGGCAGAAGATGAGCTCATCCGAGCGAGCATTACCTATCACAGTGATTTCCGTCTACCCGCGCAGCTCGACGAGCGCACGCGGAGCTTCTGCGATATCGTGCGCGATGGCGACAAGATCGACATTATGCGCACCATCGCCGACAGCACCGTCGACACTATCCTCAAAGTGGATGAGGACGCGTTTGTAGCCAGTCGCTTCTCGGCACCGACGCTTGCCGCCTTTGACGAGCACCGCTGCGTCGCACGCGATGAACGCAACGAGCCCGCAGACTACCTGGTGGGACTCATCTGCTTTATGTTTGAGCTCGTCTATCCGACAAGCCGTGCGCTGGCGCGCGAGCAAGGCGATATCTATCGCCTGCTCGACGCGCCCTTTGGCATTACGCGACCCTTTATCGACCCCACCACGCAGGCAACCTGGAGCCGCCTTAAGGACGAGCTGCGCCGCTGGCTGGCAAGCGCTTAGCACTCGAGCTGAGCCAGCAACTCCTCAACGACCTCGACGGCGTTTCCAACAACCTTGTACTGGGCGGCGCCAAAGATGGGGGCATCCGGGTCCTCATTGATGGCGATAATGCACTCCGCCCCACCGATGCCGGCGAGATGCTGGATAGCACCCGAGACGCCGATGCTCACGAGGAGCTTGGGCGAGACCGATACACCCGTCTGGCCAATTTGATGGCGATACTCCAGCCAGCCGGCCTCCACCACGGGGCGCGTGCAGCCAAGCTCGGCACCCAGAGCCTCGGCAAGCTTTCGCATCAGCGGTAGGTTTTTCTTGGAGCCAATGCCGCGGCCCACCACGACCAGACGCTCGGCATCGGCAATTGAGGCCTGCTGTCCCCACTCCTCGGCGGGAATCGAGATCTCGACACGGGCCTTAACGTCCTCCGCAAGCATCACCTGGGCAATCGTGCCGGAACGGCCGTAGTCGAAGTCGGGAGCCTTAAAGATGCCGGGGCGCACCGTTGCCATCTGCGGACGGTGGTTGGGGCAAATGATGGTGGCCATCAAGTTGCCGCCAAACGCCGGGCGCGTCTGCTGCAGCAAGCCCGTCTCCGCATCCATCGAAAGCACGGTGCAGTCGGCCGTAAGGCCCGTCTGCAAACGCACGGCAACGCCAGGCGCCAGCTCGCGGCCAAAGGCGGTCGCACCGTACAGAATGGCCTCGGGCTTGCGCTCTGCCACCAAATCGCAGATCAGGCGGGCGTAAACCTCCGCGTCGTTCTGGCGCAGACGCTCGTCGCGACAGACCAGGACCTCGTCTGCACCGGCGTAAACCAGATGCTCCAGGTCACCGAGAGAACCCTCGGGGCCCATACCGACCAGTGCGACCAGACGGCAGCCGCGAGCATCGGCAAGCTCGCGGCCCTTACCCATGAGCTCGTAGGCCACAGGAGCCACGGCGTCGTGTTCGTCAGTCTGCACGAAGACCCAAATGTCTCGATATGCATCAAGGTCCACCGCGCCAGCGGCCTCGTCGCGCTCAATCGAGATAGCGCTGACGGGGCAGGCGTCGACGCACCCGCCGCACAGGATGCAGCCGTCGGTTACGCGGGCGCAACGGTTGGGGCGCTCGCCCTCCACCACAATGCCACCCGAGGCGCAGGCGCGAACGCAGCGGCCACAGCCAACGCAGGCCTCGCTATCGATTATCAGTCCGCTCATCTATGCCATCTCCTCGATAATCTTGGCAAGTTTTACCGCCTGCTCGGACGCCGTTCCCTCAACGGCCTCGCACGTTTGGTCACGGTCGGGCACAAACGAACGCACGACCTGCGTCGGTGATCCGGCAAGGCCGCAACGCGAGGGATCGGCGTTTACGTCGGCAGCGCTAGCCACGCGCACGTCTGCATCCTCGGCCGCGCGAATACCGGCAATACTCGGCATGCGCAGCTGGCCAATCTCCTTGGCGGTCGTCATCGCACACGGCATCTCCAGGTACACCGTCTCCTCGCCGGCATCGCAGCCGTGGACGAGCGCCAGCGAGCCACACGTCGTAAATCCCGCGCTCTGCACACAGCTCACGTCGGTCACGCAGGGGATCTCAAAGGCGCCGGCCAGCTCGGGGCCGATCTGGGCCGTATCGCCGTCCACTGCCATCTTGCCGCAGATGAGCAGGTCAAAGTCCTCATCGAGTGCCTCGATACCGCATTTGAGGGCATAGGTGGTGGCTAGGGTATCGGCACCCGCAAAGGCTCGGTCGGTCAGCAGCAGCGCGTCGTCGGCACCGCGGGCGATGCAGTCGCGCAGCAGCGATTCGGTCGCGGGGATGCCCATCGACACCACCGTCACACGCACGTCCATGCCAAAGCCGATAAAGTCGTCCTTCAGCGCCAGCGCGCATTCCAGAGCGCTTGCATCGAACGGGTTAATGACCGCCTGCTTGCCATCACGCACGATAGTATTGGTTTTGGGGTCCATCTTGACCTCGGTGCTTCCGGGCACCGCCTTGACGCACACCACCATATGGAAATCACTCATCTTCACGCGCCCCCCTTCTGGACGAGTCCATCCAAGAACTTCTCCGCAAACAGGTTGCCGCGACCCAGCTGGCCGGCAGGATCGAGCTGGAGTTTGAGACGCGCCGACTCGACCATGGCCTCGTGGCCGTACATCGTCTCCAAGAAGCCCGCCTTGATCTTGCCGACGCCGTGCTCGGCAGAAACGGCACCGCCCATGGCCGTGACCTCGGAAGCCCACTGGGCAAAGAGTTCTCCACCGCGACGGTAGTCTTGCGCATCGCGCGGCAGGATGTTCACATGCAGATGGTTGTTACCGATGTGACCCCAGGCGGCAGATTCAAGCCCACTTTCGGCCAACGTGCGACGATAAAGAGCGATGACATCGGCCAAGCGTGCATTGGGCACCGACATGTCCGAGCCCAGCTTGGTGATGGTAGGATCCATGCGGCGGCGCTCGTCGATAAGCATGTTGACGCTCTCGGGGACCGCATGGCGGAAGAACCGCTGGCACTCGCGATCAACCTCGGTGCGCGCGACCCATGTCGCATCGTCGCGGCCGCCCGCAAGCTCCAGCACCCACCCCAGGTGGTACAGCTCCTCGGTCGCCTGGGCCTCGTCATCGCAGTCGAGCTCCACGTAGACACAGACCTTGGCCTCTTTGTCGAGCACCGGCAGCGAGGCAAACGCCGTCGACTGCTCGCGCTGGCGACGCAGAATATCCAGGGCGCTAGCATCGAAGTACTCGATGGCAACCGCATGGGACAGGACAGGGCGCACGGAATCGGTAAAGGACACGGCCTTGTCTTCGCTATCGAAAAAGCAGCTCACACCCCAAACGACCGCAGGTGCCGCTTGCAGGGCAATCTCGAGCTCGGTGATAACGCCGAGCGTGCCGCAAGCGCCGATAAAGAGGTCGATGGCGTCCATATCGTCCGCAACAAAATAACCCGAGGCATTTTTGGTCTTGGGCATGGTGTAGCCAGGAAGATCGAGCTCGAGTGTGTGGCCCTCTGCCGTCACGAGCGACAGGTGGCGGCCCTGGGCAAAAGCCTCGCCGCGCTGAAGCTCAAGCAAATCGCCATCAGCCAGCGCGACGTGGAGTCCCGTGATATGCGGGCGCATGGGGCCGTAAGCGTAGCTGCGGGCGCCGGAGGCGTTGCATGCCGCCATGCCGCCCAGACAGGCAGATGCCTCGGTGGGATCGGTGGGAAAGAACTGCTCGCGGGCCTCTTGAAACTCATCGTAGGCCTTAAGCGATGCCTGGTCCCAGCCATCGGCCGGCAGTACCTTCTTGCCCAGCTGCTTGCGCAGTTCCGAAAGCACAACGCCCGGCTCCACGCGCAGCAGAAAGCGGCCTTGTTCATCGCGGCGAAGGCACAAGTAGCGATTCATGCGGGAAGTATTGAGAATGTGACCGCCATGAGGCACAGCGCCGGCGGCAAGACCGGTCCGGGCGCCCTGAACCGTCACCGAGACACGCTCGGCATGGAGCTTTTTCAAAATGGCGCGGACCTCGTTCTCCGTTGTCGGAAACGAGATGCTTGAGGCCTCGCCCGATGTGCGAGACTCATCGCGGCCATACTCTTCGAACTCGTCGGTGAAGAGTTTGATGGTTGCAGACACGCGAACTCCCCCTTTAGCTAACTACAGTGTTTGCAGGGAGATGTTACCGCATCGTTTCGTCGACGTGTTCGAGACCGTCTCCATAATTGGCGTTTTTTACGTTCGTGCAATTCGGCGAACGGCAAGTCTTCCTCGACAGACGATGCTTTTAACACATATGGCCACGCCGTCGCCGATCGCTCGATTGTCGCTCGAAAAAAGTTGAAGTAATTTTTGCTGCCTTTTACCTGCGGAGACACCAATCCGTCAAGCATTTGGTCAGAAATTGGTCAAGTTGCGACTGATAGGGTCGGCGTCGACAGCCAAAACCGATAGAAGTTTTGGCCCAAGAGCAGGGAGGTTCCCATGGCATATTACTGGCCCCAGTACGGCGTCGCCATCGAGGTCGACGACGATCCCTATCTCCTGCCTTTCGACGAAGAGGCGTTCCCCGATACGGCGGTCTACCATGTCACCACCGATGTTATCTGCGACCCCGAGTCGTTCTCGGCGCTCGCCCACCACATCGCGCGTATCCACGACATCGAGCTCCCTCACGACTTCGACGAGCTCATCTACTCGCGCCGCCTGATGCTTCACATGCTCTTTGGAGCGGACCCGTCCACATTCGCACGTGTCTACACCACCAAGGATGCCGCATGAGTGCGAAGAAGCCGCCCCGCCTCGCAGGACTGGGACGTCGCAAGAAACTCGTCGTTGTCTGCCTGGCTATCGTCTGCGCCCTCATCGCCGTAGGGCTATACGCTTGGCAGTCGCAACCCGTGCCCGAAGCGGGTGCCTCAGTCACGACGGCAGAGGGTAAATCGCGCCAAGAAATCCAAGATGAGCTCGATGCCATCGTCCGCGACAACATGATGACGATCTCGGTCGCGCCGGTCGCTCAGCTGCAGGAGAACGGCAAGCTGCGCATCAACGTGCAAAACGTCCAAGACAATAAATTTCCCCAGCGATTCCGCGTCATCCAAAACGACGAGACCATGTACGAATCCGGTGTGGTCGAGACCGGCAAGACAATCGAGACATGCCCCGCCGGCAACATCAAAGAAGGCGAAGCATACATCGAGATCCAGGCACTCGATGCAAAGACCCTCGACAGCCACGGCAATCCGACACGTGTCAAGGTACGGGTTGAGCAAGCCGAGAACTAGCTTTCCGGCCGACGCGGCACCGCACGCAATTCACCGGCATTTGTCCAATCATCGCGGGGACGGCCCGCGGCGAATAGAAAGGAACGACCATGGACATCACCAGGAACATGAACGGAGCCAGAGCGCTCGTCGTGGGCGCAGGGCTCGCGCTCGCGCTCGCAATGGGCGCCGCCCCGACGCCAGCTATGGCAGCCGGGCGCGTTGGAACCACGAAGGTAATGGTCAGGACCGAGATCGACAACGTTGAGTTCAAAGTTCCGACGGTTATTCCCTTCGTCGCCAAGCCCGACGGCACGCTTCAGGGCCCCTCAGAAGACGCGACCACCATCGACAATCATTCGGCCTACGGCATCCATGTCACCAACATGAAGATCGACGCCATGAACACCTGGACCATTGCCGCCGACGCCAAGGCCGGAACCGCGCAGAACTCCATCGACTTTAAGGTCGGCCCCGACGGCGCACTCCAGAACGCTAGCACCGCAATGCAGGAGACGGGCCTCGATCTTTCCAAGAATGCAGCCTTCGACATGGGTTACCAGGGCATTGCCGGTGGCACGGACAAAATTAAGCTCAAGACAAGCGGAAACGTCGCCCGCGTCACGCGCGACATCTTCCGCGTAACCGGCGAAGGCGATCAGGTTGCAACGATCACCTGGACGGTCGAGCCCGGTGCGCACACGGCATAAGGCCGTCGCCCTGGCCGCCGCCGTCAGCATCCTAGCATTTGAGCCAGCCATGGCCTTTGCCCAGCAAGAACAGGCACAGGCCGCCACGCAAGTGACGGTCGACCTCTCGGAGCTCGACCGTGGCGACCGCGAGGAACCGTTGGCGCAGACAGGCGACAGACGATGGCTCTTGGCAGCAGGCGCCACAGCAGCAGGCGCGGGGACCGTCGGCCTCGGTCTGCACATCAAACGCAGCCAGAAACAAAACACGGACAGGCCGCACTAAATTAGCTAAGGAGACCCCATGGCATCGAAGAACCTTTTGCCCGTCGTCGCACTCTGCGGCGCGCTCGCAACCGGAACGCCTGTCGCCGCCTGGGCGACCCCCGTCATGGCGGACTTCTTACCGGCAGCCCTAAGCTCCGCACCAAATCCGTCGAGCGCCATTGCGTGCAAGCGTTTTTCGTTCGCACAGGCTGCAATCTCAACCTCGGGATGCCTTCGCCGTAATACGGACGGCTCGATAGTCGTGGATATCAATCGTTCGAACAAGGCAAACGGCTCCCAGGCGGGGTGCGCCGTCTGCACGTGGCGCTCGGTTGTGCTCGATGCAGATGGCGATCCATGCAATTTAGAGCTGCGCATCGACATCGCTTCGGTCGATGACTCGGCGAACGGAGCGAAGGTCGCCTTCGACGGTGCGTTTTTCGAGAAAGGAGGCGGCATATGTCTGGGCTGCGCCGCCGCGAATGCAGACGACACGCAGCCCACCCTCTCATTCACGGCATCGTTGCGGCTGACCAAAGCCGGCACCGATGCCATCGCGGCGGGAGAAGCGTCCCTGCTGTTCTACGCCGTCAGCACCAAAGACACAGATGCTCATTTCGAGAAGCCAGCCGGATCACTCAGCCTTACACGAGGGATAGAAGCAGGCCCTATTGAAATCGATGCCCACGCGCAAAGCAGGCAACGCATTCTTGCCGACCCGGCGCTTCTCGAAATGGAGTGGAACGGATCCGGAGCCATCGGAATTCTCCCCTCCGCGCTTGACGCCAAGACGCTCTCCTCAAACGACGAACCCATCAACGCAACCATACAAGAAGAGAGCGCGGACAAGGAAGCGGGTGCGGGCGACACGCCGTCGCCGACAAACAGCGTCCCAGCTTCTTTCGAAGCACCGAATGAGCCCGCTACCGATCAAAACGATCCCGAGCTCGCGGACAGTCTGGGGCTTACTGATCCTCAAGAGATCGATGAAGGTAACTGCTGCGTGCTTGCCGCGCTCGACCACACGGAGGTCATCGACGCTGCGAACATCGAAGTTGCCGCCGCCAATCAGCCCGTCCGCAAGTCGGCCATCATCGCATTTCCTGAATCCATCGAAGTCGTCTTTTTGCCATCGGGCGAGGTCGTGGCCCCAACACTGCTCACCTTGTTGGGCGCCAAGAATACTCGAAACGAAATTAAAAAGGTCACGGTTGTCGACCCTGCAACCACCGCTAAACTGCGCCTATACGCCGTTGCCCCAGACGGAGGCAAGACCTTGGAATTCGATGGCGACACACTCCTAGCCTGGCGACGTCTGGACATTATGCAAGACGTCTCGTATCAGATCGAACTCGAAGGGTTTGATCGTGCCCGCGATGCCAATATCATCGCCGCGGCTATTGAATCCCCACAGCGGCTTATGACACTGCGCTTTGACTACTATCCCTATGTCCCGACAACCACCTGAGGCTTAAATACTGCGCATCATTCCTAATACCACTTATATAACGTATTAGATGAGTCGCGATGTGCCTCGCATTCTATTCTGCTACGATTGCCACGTTGGCATCAATACAGGAGGGCTCATGCCGGGCTTGGGAACAATCATCAACGTTGTCCTTTTAGTTGCGGGCGGTCTTTTGGGATTAGCGGGCGGTCGCTTTATCACACCGCGTATCCAAGACACGCTCATGAAAGCGTCGGGGCTGTGCGTCCTGTTTATCGGCCTTGGCGGCACCATGCAAAAGATGCTCCTTATCGATGGGAAGGCGCTGGCGACCACTGGTACCACCATGCTCATTGTCTCGTTCGCCCTCGGCTCGCTCATCGGCGAGGCCGTCAACTTGGAGGCCGCCATTGAGAACCTTGGCGAATGGCTCAAGCGCAAAACCGGCAGCGAGGGCGATAACGAGTTCACCAACGCTTTTGTCTCGACTTCACTCACCGTGTGTATCGGCGCCATGGCCATTGTGGGATCGATCCAGGACGGCCTGCTCGGCGACTGGTCAACGCTTGCCCTCAAAGGCGCACTGGACTGCATCATCGTCTGCACCATGACGGCCTCACTTGGCCGCGGCTGCATCTTTTCCGCCCTGCCCGTCGCCGTGTTCCAGGGGACGATCACGCTGTTTGCCGGTGCACTCTCCCCCATCATGACCACGGCAGCCCTCGACAGCCTTTCGCTCGTAGGCTCCATGCTCATCTTCTGCGTCGGCGTCAACCTCATCCGTCCTCAGACCTTCCGCACTGCCAATATGCTTCCCTCCGTCATCATCGCCGTCATCTACGCCCTCCTGTTCTAAATCTATCTACGCAGCGGTATCTCGAACATCTGTTTGATGCTGTGCTATGATATGAGGTCACCGTAGCTGTGTTCGAGAGGAGGAGCGGTGGCCGACCAGGACATCAAGATGCTCATCGAGCGCATTATGGCCGAGGCCCGGACCCATCAGTCCGCCCGCTTCTCAAACGAAATCTACGCAGACGAGCCGATTCTCAAGACCGGCCGACAGATGCAGAACTTCCTCCCCGACCAATACCGCAAGATGCGTGAGATATCGCGTTGGCAAGAAGACCCAAAGGGCGGGGCGGGCCGTTGGCTTTCGGAAGCCGAGCTTTTCTACCGCCAAGGCCTGCTGATGGCCGACTTTGAGGACGACTGTCCCTACAACGGCACCTTTAAGTCGTACTTTCCCACC
Source organism: Collinsella sp. AM28-11LB (assembly GCF_003469895.1). Classification (NCBI taxonomy): domain Bacteria; kingdom Bacillati; phylum Actinomycetota; class Coriobacteriia; order Coriobacteriales; family Coriobacteriaceae; genus Collinsella; species Collinsella sp. AM28-11LB. The sequence continues at coordinate 115,529 of NZ_QSKJ01000007.1, read as the reverse complement.
TACAACGCCATGAGCGACCGGCAGTTGCGCGGCTACTTTACCTGGCGCGCCCAAGTGCGCCGCGGGAATATTGAGGAGACATCGACCTCGTTTGCCTTTCTGTATCTCTATGAGTTGATTTGCGGCATTGGCGTAGATGACCCGCTCGATGGTTTTAACAAGATCGAGGCTTTTTGGGATGTCTATCGCGCCTTCGAGCCCGGCATCGACCGGTTTGCGCGCGTGTGGCTGCAGGACTACGCCGTGTTTCACAGGCTCGACCCCAAGCTGCTTCGTGACTCTAAAACCGTCATGTTCGATAACGCCCTTATCGAGCTGCGGCGCGCGGCACGAGACCTTGTACCAGCACCGGCACCGTCCGGCCAGCCCCCCAAGCGTCGCAAAACCTCCGAGCCCACGCTCCCCCTTCCGCCCGATGAGGTGCGCGAGGAGCGACTCATGGCCGCTATCAATGCCCTCTCCACGTATAACCTAAGTAACTCGCGGCTCGACCGCAGCCACCACCGCGATCTGCGCCACGTGGCGTGCGCCGTGTATGTCCGCATGGCGCGCTACTATGACACGCACCGAAAGACCGGCATCGTGGCGAGTTTATTTGGGGAGGAGACGGCCATGCCCTACACCATGTTTGCCTCGGCCGTATTCTTTGCGCCCGAGCGCCACGAGGACTGCGAATATCGCCTAGATCCTATCCATATCTACCGTTGCCAAAACGGCTTTTGGGAATGCATGCGTATCCACGGTAGTAGGCAAAAGAGCAGCAAGCTCGGTGAAATGATGCGCGCCTGCGACCAACGCCTGCGCCTGGCGCTGGACCCCGCCCATCCCCTTAAGGAAGAAAAGGTCCCCAAATATCTGGCCAAGATTATCGATGACGAGATTGTGGCATGGCTTTCATGGGACGCCGCACACCAGCCCGTCAAGATCGATATCGATCTGAGTCAGCTGGGGCACATTCGGAGCGCCGCCGCGCAAACGCGCGAGGCGCTTTTGATCGACGAGGAGCGCGAGGACGGTATGCTCGCAGAGGTCGATACGGCAGGCTCCGAACGGTCGAAAGCCGAGCCCGTGGCAGACGCGACGGTCGAGGCGGTCGCGGCACCCATTCGGCAGGACGAGGCCGACGGGCCAACCATTTCCACCGAACAGTTTGGTGTTGTGGCGCCGCTTCTTGTGCCGACGCCCGCGTTCACAGCTGCTGCGCCCGTTGACGCCACGAACGAACTCGCGCCTGCTGCAGACGCCTATCTCCGCGCGCTGCTCGAGCACAATGCAGTACAGGCGGAATCGGCGGTAGCGCAATCGGAGCAGAGCGAGGACATGCTCGTCGATACCATCAACGAGACGCTCTTTGATCTGGTGGGCGACACCGTAATTGAATTTAGCGCGGCAGGACCGCAGATTATTGAGGACTACGAAGCAGACGTGAGAGGATACCTAGACCATGAGTGATACCGCATCCGCAGCACCCCGCGTGCCCAAGCGCGTCGCCGCCGTCATTCTCAACTCGCTCAAGGGCGGCGTGGTCCCGCGCATCGGCCTTCCCTACATCACCGTAGGACGCGAGGTCGAGATCCGCGCCCTGCTCACCGATCTGAGCCTCATCGCCGACGGTGGCGCGAGCTTCCGCTTTCTGGTCGGTCGCTACGGCGCCGGCAAGAGCTTTTTACTCCAAACCATCCGCACGCACGCCATGGGCGAGGGGTTCGTCGTCGCCGATGCCGATCTATCCCCTGAGCGCCGTCTCCAGGGCGGTCAGGGACAGGGCCTTGCCACCTACCGCGAGCTCATCCGCAATATATCGACTAAAACGCGCCCCGAGGGCGGTGCGCTCAACCTTATCCTGGACCGTTGGGTCGCCTCGTGTGCCGACGTCGACGAGTCGGTCGTCAATGCCCAACTAGCCCCGCTCGAGGAGATGGTCCACGGCTTCGACTTCACCCGCATGCTTCGCCGCTATCGCGCGGCCGTATCCGAGGGCGACGAAGAGGCCATGAGCCGCGTGACCAAATGGATCCGCGGCGAATACCGCACCAAGAGCGAGGCTCGCGCCGAGCTGGGCTCCTCAACCATCATCAGCGATGACGACTGGTACGACTACGTCAAACTCATCGCGCGTTTTTTGGTTTGCAGCGGCTACAAAGGCATGCTGGTGCTCATTGACGAGCTCGTGAATCTGTATAAGATTCCCAACGCCATCACGCGCCAGTACAACTACGAGAAAATCCTGACCATGTACAACGACACACTTCAGGGCAAGGCGCAGTACCTGGGCATGATCATGGGTGGCACGCCGACCTCCATCGAGGACCGCCGCCGCGGTGTGTTTTCCTACGAGGCCCTACGCAGCCGACTCGCCCAGGGCCGCTTTGCACGCGAGGACCTTAAGGACATGCTCGCGCCCATCATCCGCCTGCAGCCACTCACCTATGAGGAGCTGCTGGTGCTCATCGAAAAACTCATGCAGATCCATGCCGGCTACTTTGGCTGGACGCCCACGCTTACCGAGAACGACCTGGTGGACTTCCTCAAGATTGAGTTCGGTCGCGTGGGAGCCGATACGCACCTGACGCCGCGTGAAGTCATTCGTGACTTTATCGAGTTGCTCGATATCCTGTGTCAGAACCCCGACGCTAGCGTAGCCGAGTTGCTGCAAAGCGTCGGTGGCGATACTCTCGCGCCAGCAGGCGAATCGCCCGCGTCATCCGATGCGCGCAACTTCGCCGAGTTCACCATCTAACCTGCCAAAAAGGGACAGGTTTATTTTGGCAGGTTTTATCTGGGCAAATGACGATATTGCAATTCGACGACCCATTGCCCGTTGCGTTTGATAATCCGTTGTTGAAAGGAGGCCCCGTGAACGCCTTCGACCGCTACGCCCCGTTTATCCAAGACTTCATCTACTCCCACGATTGGGAGAGCCTGCGCTCTATCCAGGTTGCGGCGGCAGACGCCATCTTTAACACGCAAGACAATGTCCTCCTAACGGCATCCACCGCTTCTGGCAAAACCGAGGCAGCCTTCTTTCCCATCCTGACCGAGTTTTGGGAAAACCCGCCCACAAGCGTAGGCGCCCTCTACATTGGTCCCCTCAAAGCACTCATCAATGATCAGTTCGTCCGCCTCAACGACCTGTGCGAAGAGGCCGATATCCCCGTCTGGCACTGGCATGGCGACGTCTCGCAGTCGCACAAGGCAAAGCTCTTTAAAAAGCCGAGCGGCATCTTGCAGATTACGCCCGAATCGCTCGAGGCGCTCCTGATCCATAAGCACATGGCGATCCCGCGCATGTTTTGCGACCTGCGCTATGTGGTCATCGACGAGGTTCACTCGCTTATGCGCGGCGACCGCGGCGGGCAGACGCTCTGCCTTATCGAGCGCCTCTCGCGCATGGCAGGTGTGCAGCCCCGACGCATTGGCCTTTCGGCTACCATCGGCGACCCCGAGCGCACGGGCGCCTTTCTCTCGCAGGGAACGGGACGCAGCTGCGTTATCCCCCGTTTTGAGGAACCGCGTCGCGTGTGGCGCATCTCCATGGAGCACTTCTACAACTCGGGCCCCCAGGCGCAGCAGCGAGGATTCGAGAGTGCTGGTCCCCAAGAGGCCGAGGTGCTTGCGTGCGAGCGCATCGAGGCGGCAACGTCCACGGCACTGCCCGCCGGCACCCAAGACAGACGTCACAGCGGGCAGCTCACGCAGGAGGAGCGCCGTCAGCGTCGCGAACAGGCACGGGGCAAGGTTACCTCTAGGGATCGTCGCACTTCCTCGGCCCCCGAGGGCGAAGTCGATATCCCGCGGGCGACCGAGCAGGCGCTTCTCAACCCCACCGACACCGCGCCCGAAAACGCCGACCCCGGCATGGGCTACATCTTTGAACATACGCGCGGCCGCAAGTGCCTGGTCTTTGCCAACTCGCGCGAGGAGGCAGAGGCCGTATGCTCCATGCTGCGCAGCTACTGCGAGAGCCGACACGAGCCCGACCGCTTTCTCATCCACCACGGCAATCTTTCGGCATCGCTGCGCGAGACCGCCGAGGAGCTGATGCGTGACGAGGAGCAGGCACAGACAACCGTCACCACCTCCACACTGGAGCTCGGCATCGATATCGGTCGTCTGGAGCGCGCATTCCAGATCGATGCACCGTTTACCGTCAGCTCCTTTTTGCAGCGCATGGGCCGCACAGGACGCCGCGATCTTCCACCCGAGATGTGGTTTGTCATGCGCGAGGAAGAGCCCGAGCCGCGCACGATGATGCCCGAGACCATTCCGTGGAAGCTCCTGCAGGGCATCGCGCTCGTACAACTCTATCGTGAGGAAAAGTGGGTCGAGCCACCCGAGCTCGATCGACTCCCCTATAGCCTGCTCTATCACCAGACCATGTCGACACTTGCCAGCACCGGTGAGCTCACGCCGGCAGAACTTGCCCAGCGTGTGCTCACGCTCAGCTATTTTCACCGCATCTCGGCCGATGACTATCGCGTCTTGCTCCGTCACCTCATTACCATCGACCATATTCAGATCACCGAGGGCGGCGGGCTCATCGTGGGTCTCGCAGGCGAGCGCATCATTAACAACTTTAAGTTCTACGCCGTATTTCAGGAAAACGAGGAGTTCACCGTTCGCAGCGAGTCGGCCGAATTGGGCACGATCGTCAATCCGCCACCGCCCGGTGAGCGCATCGCCATCGCCGGACACTGCTGGATTGTCGAGGAAGTGGACTGGAAGCGTCATACCGTCTTTGCCACACAGGTCAAAGGTCGCGTGCCGGCCTACTTTGGCGACTGCCCCGGCGACATTAATACACACGTACTCGAGCGTATGCGCAAAGCGCTTAACGAGCACGCGGCATATCCGTACCTCATGGGTAACGCACGGGCCCGCTTAGCGCAGGCTCGTCATACGGCCAAGCTTTCGGGTGCGGGAACTAAACCACTCATCAACCTGGGCGGCGATACCTGGGTGCTCTTCCCCTGGCTGGGCAGCTACGCCTTTTTGGCGCTCGAACGCATGCTCAAGATTAAATGTGCCGCTGAGCTGGGCCTTCGCGGACTCGACCCGTCGCGCCCGTACTTTATGCAATTTAAGATGAAGGCCGACGAAGAGACGTTCTTTGAGGTGCTCGCCGCCGAAGCCGAGAAGGACTTCGACCCCATCGACCTCGTCTATCCCGGCGAGGTGCCTTACTTTGATCGTTACGATGAGTTCGTTCCCGAAGAGCTCGTGCGCAAGGGCTTTGCCGAAGGCGTGCTCGACATCGAAGGCATGAAGCAGCGCGTTCTCGGCTGGCGCGACCACGCCTAAGACCAGTCTTTTTGGGACGGGGAGACTTATTTGTCGTGAAGGACGGTGCCGAGGAAGTCGGTGTCGAAGGGCACGGCTTCGGCAAAGGCGTAGTTGCCGTTGCTGGCAATGAGCAGGTAGTTTTCCTCGCCGCCGAACTTCGCATCGCCACATGGGACCACCCAGGCGCGGGCGAATACCTCGAGTGCCGTGGCAGCGCAGTCGCGCAGGAACGCCACATCGCTCCCCTCGTTTGCGCTCACGATATTGGCCACGTAGATACCCCCGGGGTTCAGGCTGCCCCGCACCAGGCGCAGCGCCTCAACGGTCGCCAGCTCGCGCACGGGCTCGGCGCCGCCAAAGCAATCGCTCACGACCACGTCGTAGCGACGATGGCCCACGCTCGTCACGCCCAGATACGAGCGAGCCTCGGCGGTTATCGCCCGCAGGCGATCGCCCACCGCGCGCTCCAGCTCGTCTAGGTAGAACCAGCGGCGCGCCAGGCGCGTAACCTCTCCGTCATACTCGATGACGTCCATGCGCAAGCCCTCGTGCGACATCAGGGCGAATTTAGGATAGGCAAACCCGCCGCCGCCCAGCATAAGCATACGGCTGATACCGTGACCATAAGCGTCGCGCATCGCATCCTCGGCCTCAAACACGTCGTCAAACGCGCGATAGTACGCAAAGACGGGCTCCGCCCAGCGCTCACCAACGTAACTCGCGCTTTGGTAGACGCCGCCTTGCACCAATATGCGGACTTCGTCGCCGCCCTCGTCGTGCACGCGTTTCACACGCGCCAACCCATTGCGGGTTCGCGCGACCTGCAGACAGGCAGCACGAACAGCGACAGCGGCCGCACCAAGCGCCGCGGCTCCCAGAGCAACGCCGGCAACGACGCCGGCAGAAACACTCGGCTTGTTCATCTAGAGCTCCTTTTGCAGATAAAGGCCATGGTCATAAAATCCAAGATGGCGATAGTACTCGCGCGTACCGATCGCGCTGATCACGTTGATGCGCGCATAGCCGGCATCCCGGGCAATCTCGCACGCACGCTCTACGAGCAAACGCCCCAATCCATGATGCTGAGCCGCCTGGCCTTGATCGCCCACGCGCGCGGCCATACCATACACGTGCACCTCACGAATCATCGCCTCGTCCGGCGTCGTCGGCAACTCGTCCGCATGCGCGGCAACAAACGAATGGTCGGGCAGCGACAACCGCAAAAAGCCCGCGATCTTGCCCTGCGGCGTCACCCACTGCAAAAAGCGCTCATGCGTCACCGACGTCTCGTACGCCACCTCCTCGTTAAGGGTCAACTCGCCCAGGTCGGCGCCCGCCGTGCTAATCTCGCGATACCGAATCTCGCGCACCTTGGCGCCCTTGCCCTGCGCCGCCAGGCGATTCTCGACCAGCTGGCGAAGGTTGGGCTTCTTGTTGCCCACCATAATATCGTCGGAACTAAAGTCGCGAATCATACGGCTAATGCGGCAGAACGCCGGCGTCACCACGATGTCGTCGGCCAGCACATCGAGCAGCTCGTCCTCGGTATAGGGGCGCCACTCGCCGCGCTCGTAGCATCCCACCAGACGCGAGCCCTCGATGAGCGCGCACGGGTAGACCTTGACCTCGTCGGGCATAAAGGCGCTCTCGGTCATAAAGCGCTCGTAATCGCGCTTGTCCCCTTCGGGCGTGGCGCCCAGCAAGTTGAGCATAAAATGCGCGTGGATCTTAAAGCCAAACAGGCGTGCAAGCGAAAACGCCCGCTCGATCTGCGCCACCGAAATGCGACGCTCGTTGATATCGAGCAGGTGCTGGTCGAGACTCTGGATGCCCATCTGAATCTTGGTGCAGCCCAGACGGCGGATGAGCGTGAGCGCCTGCGGCGTCACGGCATCGGGGCGCGTCTCGATAACGAGCCCCACCACGCGATGCTTCGCCGTCTCGTTGATGCGCTGCTGGCGCTCAAGCTCCTCCATTGTTGCCGTCTGCCACTCGGCAACCCGGCCCCACGGCGTGCCGGGGCCATAGAGCTTTCGCACCGCGCGGTTATAGCCACCCACGGCAGCATCCACACGCCCTTGCTCGCCGGCAACGCCTGCGGCAAGCTCAGCCTCATCGGTCGCAATGCCGGCAGTCCTATAGCGCTCGCGACGCTCCGCCGCCACCGGAGGCAGGGCATCGGCGGGAGCGTCATCGAGCAGGCGCCCCGCCTCGGCACGGCTGATGCCCGGACGCGCCAACATGGGGTTGGCTGCCACGCCGGCCACGGCATCGTCATTGAGCGCACGGAAAAGCTCCGACACAAGCCATGTTTGATACCCTTGCGGATAGTCGCTCCAGGTACCGCCGAGCACAATGAGCTCAATCTTATCGGTCGCATGCCCCATCTGCGAAAGCGCCGTCAAACGGGCACTCACCTGCAGATACGGGTCGAAGCAGTTTTGCTCCGCACGGGCACACGCCGGCTCAGCGTGCAGATAGCTCTTGGGCATGCGCAGGTCGTTGGGGCAAAACAGGCAATCGCCCGAGCACGGCCACGGCTTGGTAATGACGGTAATGGTCGCCACGCCCGAGGCCGTTCGGCGCGGCTTCATACGCAGCACCTGCAGCAGTTGACGTTCCAGATCGGAATCGACATTCCACGCAGCCCACCGAGCCGGCTCCTCACGTTTAACCCGCTGGTAGAACGGCAGCAGACGGCGCTTGGCCAAATCGCGTTTGTCGGCACCCTCGCGGCGCGCCTCGGCATGTATCAGTTTGACGAGCGCCTTGTCGTCCACGGTATCGCCGCGGCGCAGGGCCTCGAGTATGTTCAAGATAATCTGTTCCATGCCCCCATTGTAAAGGCAAAGGCGCCGGAGCCGACCTCGGCTTCGGCGCCTTCATCAAACAGCGCGTCTATGCTTACGGGTTTTCGAAAAGCGCCCGTTACTCCGAATCAAACGACACGTCGCCCGAGCCGATCTCAAAACGATACGTGGCGGACTTATCGCCATTGTCGAACTCAGAATTCAATATGGTCTCGCCATCGTAGCCAAGCGGAAGGAAATCACTCTCGAAGTCGCCACTGCCCAGGGTAAGGCTCGCCTTAAAGCCCGTAGAGTTCGGAACCGTTATCTCTACATCGCCCGAGCCCACGGTAACGTCCATCGAGCTCGCGGGGGCCTGGTAGAGCTCGAACGTCGCACCGCCCGAACCAACCTCGGCATTCAGGGTATCGGTCACGGCGCCCGTAAACTCGACGTCTCCCGAATTCAACGTTATATCCAGATCATGGCACGCAATGTCCGCGACCGTCAGGTCGCCTGATCCTACATTCGCCGTAATGCCCACCAGGCTATCCGCAACATCTCGCGGCAGCTCAATGGTAATTGTGCGGTCAATCGCGCGCTTACCATCGTAGTAGAACTGACTGATCTTGAGCGTAGAGCCCTTGACCTCAGCAAGGTTCCGGGTAGCCGCATCAGAAGCAGACGTCCCCTTCGCAACGCGGCCGCTTTCGATAACACGCACCGGGCCGCCGGTGACGTGTTTGACCTCGACCGTGCCCGACGTCACGTCCAAGTCAAGCGATGTGAACGCGCCGGCATCAAACGTTTCGCTCGAAAGTTGTTGAGGCCGAGCGGAATAGTTACCGCTATCCAAGAGATCATCGTCGTCAAACATATCGTCAAAATCAGACAAATTGCCAGATAGAATACCGGTCGTACGCACCATATCGGAATGAGCCAATAGCCGCGAAATGCCAAAGACAAGCCCGATGATGAGCACAAACGCTCCGATGCCAACGCCCAAGCGCACCTTGGATTCATGCGAAAGCTTCATCATTCATCACCCTCTTTGGCAATCGGCTCAGCGGTGGCCGCGGTGGTCACGTCAGCGTCAACCGCAGCGGAAACATTCTGAGCCCTAGCTGTCACCGGTGCCGGACCAACCTGAATATCCCCGCGCGCCCAATCACCATCGAGCGCACGCGCCACCCAGTGATAGATGGGAATCGTAAAGAAGATCAGCGCGGCAAAGGGACCGGCGCCAAACAGGAACATCAGCAGAAAGAACAGCATCCAGCACACAGCCCAATACGGGAACGACTGGAACGGTCCTTTCACCGGAGCCGGATTGACCGCACCGGCGTTCGTCGCTTGCGCCGTCGCGGCGTTAGCCGCCTGCGCGCTCCAGCTTGCAGCCTGCGCCGCCTTAGCCGCGGCATCACTCGCCTGCGTTGCGGCCTCGGTAGCGCGCGCCGCCGCCTCGTGGGTACGGGCTCGCTCCGCCGCCTCGGCCTCGCGCTGGCGGGCGCGGTCCTCATTCTCAAACTCGATATCGTCCTCGATCTCGTCGCTCGGATTGAGCAGCTCGTCCAGACTCACACCATAGAGCTTGGCGAGCGAGATCAGGTTCTCGGTATCGGGCGAGCTCTCCGCGCGCTCCCATTTACTGACCGCCTGGCGCGACAGTCCCAGCTTTCGCGCCAATCCCTCTTGGCTAAAGCCCTTGCTGCGGCGAAGGTCGGCGAGCCGCTGCGCAGTTTCTACATTCATGGTTCCTCCTATGCGATGCCAGCCGTGCCGCCGGACCGTTTTTTCTTAAGGCGCCTTGCACAGTTAAAAATCTATCCGCCACCGCCAAAAGCATGCCACCTATTCTAGTGAGATTTTTGACAACCGACGGTTGCGGGCACATATGAGCTGCGAAAATGCGTCCAAACAAAGCAATGACCCGCAGCTCGGTTGTCCCCGTTGCGGCGTTAACGGTAGTATGGTCGTACTGTTTATTCCGCACCGCCAACGGAGGGAGTTCCGCGCCGTGAACCGCGATTTCGCCTCATCGCTCATCCAGCTCAACAATACGTTCTATCGCGAGCACTCCGCCTCTTTTTCCGATACGCGCCAGGCCCCGTGGCCCGGCTGGGTGCGCACCATGGACATCGCGCTCGGGCAGCTCGACGTCGCCACGATCGAGCATCCCGTCCGCGTCTTCGATCTCGCCTGCGGCAATATGCGCTTTGAGAACTTTGCCGCCGGCGGCACACTTGCCGCCAAAGGCGTCGACGGCACGAGTCCCTCGGCAGACGCCAGCTGCCCGCTTGAATTCTATGGCGTCGACTCGTGCCAAGACCTGGCCATCGATGCTCATGGCCACGCCCTGCGCATCCCCAACCTGCACTTCCAGGAACTCGACGTGCTCGATGCCCTCATGAAGCTCAACCCCGCCGAGACACCCGACGCGCTTTTCGACGCCCCGCTCGCCGACATCTCGGTCTGCTTTGGCTTTATGCACCACGTGCCGTCGTGCGAGTATCGCGTGCGCGTGCTCGACGCCCTGGTGCGCCAGACGCGCCCGGGCGGTATCATCGCCATCAGCTTTTGGGAGTTTATGAACGACGAGCGTATGGCACGCAAAGCCGTTCGCGCCGAGGCCCGCGCTGAGCTCACCCCGCCGTTTGAGGACTACGATTCCGCGCAGTTCGAAGCCGGCGACCACCTCATTGGATGGCAAAACGACCGCCATGCCTACCGCTATTGCCATCACTTTGACGATCAGCAGATCACCGACCTGGTGCGCGGCGTTCGTACGTTCTACAAGAGTGGCGAGGTTCCCGTACGCGAGCTCGAGCGTTTCCACGCCGACGGTCGCAGCGGCGAGCTCAACCGCTATGTGATCCTCAAGCGCCTGTAGGCATCGGCGACCCGCCGCCGAGTCGCGCCGCAACTTCCGGGCAAACCATGCCCACCTTTTCCAGCCCGTTGACCGAACGCGCAGTCATGCGTTCCATGCGTATAACCAAGGAGCCTCATGGGAGCCGTCCACGTTCGCACGCCTAAGAACTTTGTGCTCGAAGAGCGCCTGGAGCGCTACGCCGATGCGATTGAGACGAACCCCGAGGCCTATGCCGGGAATTGGCGCGAAGCCTGCGCGCCAGCCGGCGGCCTGTCCTTTACCCGCCTTCATCTGGATCTAGGCTGCGGCAAAGGCACCTATCTGGTTGAGCGAGCTCGCCGTGAACCCGACACGCTCTTTGTCGGTATGGACCAGGAGCCCATCTGCATCGCCTATGCCGCACAGAAAATCTGCGAGCAGGGGCTGCCCAACGCGCTCGTACTCCCGCGCGGAGCTGCAGCGTTGCCCGCGCTGTTTGCCGCAGGCGAGCTCGATGCCATCACCATCAACTTTCCCACGCCGCAGCCCAAAGCCAAGTACGCCAAAAAGCGGCTCGTCCATGTCGACCATCTGATGCTCTACCGCCCGCTCCTTGCAGCTGGCGCCACCGTCACGCTGCGCACCGACAGTAAACCATTGCGCGACTACGCCCTGGGGCAGTTTGCCGCGGCAGGCTACGACACGCGTTGGATAAGTGACGACGTCCGCCGCGACCATCCCGAGTATCCCGAGACCGAATATGAGTGCCGTACGCGCGAGATGGGTGCCGCTGTCTACGGCATTTGCGCCACACCCGGCGCACAGCCCGGTGACGATGAGCTCACGGCGGGGCGCATGCAGGAGCAAAGTCTTGCCTGCTACCTGCCCGACGACCTTAATGAGCTCACGTACGTGCCCCTGGGCATGGAAGAGGCCGTCGAGAATTTTAAAAACCGCGCCCGCAAGGGCAAGAAGCGCCTGCCGCAAGAGTCCTAGGGGCTTTTGGCAGTCGCGGCGCCGGTAGCCAAACGCAAATAGGCGCCGACGAACGACCCTCAAACCTAAGTGAGTAGACTTTTTGGCAATAGCCAAGCACGACCCGTATGGCGAAAACTAAAATCGCAGGTAGAGCCCTTGCGTAAAATTCGCGTGCTCGCGATATCGCAAAAAGTCTACTCACTTAGTTAGCGGCCGCCCCAAACAGCTGGGCAGAACGCCCATTTCCTGCATTTTCTTGCCTGCGAACGCATCGATGCGACGCTACGCCATAATAGTTGGCGGACAAACGCGAGAGAAAGCAACCACATGGCACAGACCACGACAGATACCGCCGCCAGCACCGTCTCCGGCGCCGGCGCTGCCAGCTCATTCTCGGGCGGCACGGGAACCGAGGCAGAGTTCGGCTCGCTCGGCGCGCTCTCCCCCACTTGGTGGGAGCCCGAGGATGGCAGCGAGCCCGAACCGTGGCTCACGCCCGATCAGGCCTTCGAGCGCTTCTTTGAATGGACGAGCGACCGCGGCATTGAGCTGTGGGACCACCAAGAAGAGGCCCTCATGGACCTGGCCGCCGGCGATCACGTCATCTTAGGCACGCCGACCGGATCGGGCAAATCGCTCGTCGCGCTGGGCATGCTCTTTATGGGCATGGCGCAGGGCAAGCGCTGTTATTACACGGCCCCCATCAAGGCCCTGGTCAGCGAAAAGTTTTTCGACCTGGTGCAGGTGCTCGGCCGCGATAACGTAGGCATGATCACCGGCGACACGCATATCAACACCAAGGCGCCCGTCATCTGCTGCACGGCCGAAATCCTTGCCAACGATGCGCTGCGCGAGGGTGAGGACGCCGACGTGGGCTGCGTGGCCATGGACGAGTTCCATTACTTTGCCGACCCCGACCGCGGCTGGGCCTGGCAGGTACCGCTGCTCACCCTGCCTCACACACAATTCATGCTCATGAGCGCCACGCTCGGCGATGTCACCGCGATCGCCGCCTCACTCGAGGAGCACACCGGCGCCGCCTGCGACTTGGTCGTCGATGCCCCACGCCCCGTGCCGCTGAGCTACGACTACGTGACGACCTCGCTCGAGGGCACCGTCGAGCTCGCAATGCGCCGCGGCGAGGCCCCGCTCTATATCGTGCATTTTAGCCAGGATGCCGCACTTGCAACGGCGCAGTCACTCGCCAATTTTGGCATCGCCAGCAAGGAGCAGCGCGAGGCTATTAAGGAAGCCGCCAAAGGCACGAGCTTCTCCACGGCCTTTGGCAAGATTCTCAAGCGCCTGCTCGGATGCGGCGTCGGCGTGCACCATGCCGGCATGCTGCCGCGCTATCGCCTGCTGGTCGAGCGCTTGGCGCAGCAGGGCCTACTGCCCGTCATCTGCGGTACCGATACGCTCGGCGTCGGCATCAACGTACCCATCCACACCGTGGTGCTCACCGCACTCACCAAGTTCGACGGCTACAAGATGCGTCGCCTGCGTGCCCGCGAGTTCCACCAGATTGCCGGCCGCGCCGGCCGCTCGGGCTTCGATACCGAGGGCATGGTGATTGCCGAGGCACCCGAGCACGAGATCGAGAACGCCAAGCTCATGGCCAAGGCGGGCGACGACCCCAAAAAGCTTCGCAAGATTAAAAAGAAGAAGGCGCCCGAGGGCTTTGTCACCTGGAACAAGCAGACCTTTGAGCGCCTGATCGAGACGCAGCCCGAGACACTCAAGCCGCGCCTGCGCATCACACACTCCATGGTGATTAACGTGGTCGAGCAGGGCGGCGATGCCTGCGCCCGCGTACACGACCTCATCGAGACGAGCCTGCAGACTCCCGAGGAAAAGGCTAAGCTCGAGGTTCGCGCCGACGAAATCTTCGCCACGCTCATCGATTCCGGCGTCGTCGTGCGTACCGAGGTACCGCCCGCACCCGACGCCCCGGCCGACGCCACGCCAGACATCGACTATGCGCTGACGGTCGATCTGCCCGAGGACTTCGCGCTCGATCAACCGCTCTCGCCATTTTTGCTTGCCGCGCTGGAGCTGCTCGACCCCGAGAGCGAGACCTATACCATGGATCTCATCAGCATGGTCGAGGCCACACTCGAAGACCCTAAGCAGGTGCTCCGCGCCCAGGAGCGTGCCGCGCGCGACCGCGCCATGGCCGAGATGAAGGCCGATGGCGTCGAGTACGAGGAGCGCTTGGAGCGCATCCAAGACGTCACGTACGAAAAGCCGCTCGAGGACTTGCTCGATGCCGCCTTTGACAAGTACTGCCAAGAAGTACCCTGGGCCAACGACTACCAGCTCTCGCCCAAGAGCGTCCTGCGCGACATGCTGGAGAGCGCGAGCGATTTTAAGGGCTATATCCAAAAGCTCGGCATCGCCCGCTCCGAGGGCATTCTGCTGCGCTACCTAGCCGAGGCATACCGTTCCCTCGATCGCACCGTACCGATCGAGAAGCGCGACGAGCGCCTGCGCGACATCATCTCGTGGCTGGGCTTTGTGGTGCGTTCGGTGGACTCGAGCCTGGTGGACGAGTGGGAGAACGCCGGCAACCCGGCCGCACTCGACGCCGCGCCGCCGCAGGGCCTCGACGAGGTCGTGGCGGACCGCCGCGGCTGCACGCTGCTGGTGCGCAACGCCCTCTTCCGCCGCGTAACCCTTGCCGCCCGCGAGCATACGAGCGACCTAGGCGAGCTCGACGAGGACTGGGGCATGAGCGAGGTCCGCTGGCAAAAAGTGCTCGATGCCTACCATGAGCAGCACGAGGAGATTCTCACCGACGGCGACGCGCGCAGCTCCGCAATGTTCTCGATCGACGAGTCCGACGAGAAGGCGTTCCACGTGTGGCACGTGCACCAGATTTTTGCCGACGAGGACGGCGACCACGATTTTGGCATCATGGGCGATGTCGATCTGGACGCCACACAGGACGGCGGCGAGGTCATCTTCAAAAACTACCGCGTCGGCTTTATCGAGGACTTGCTCGAAGAGTAGCCAACATAATGGGACGAAACGAAGCGGGGCCGCTGGCAACATCGCCAGCGGCCCCGCTTTTGCGCTATCGACTATGCCCTACTCGGCATCCTCAACCTCATACGAATCCGCCTCGGCCGGCTCATTGCTTGACTCTGGCGCAGCCTCGCGCGCCTCGTCAAACGCTGTCTTCATGGTCTTGTTGCCCCATGTGAGCTTGCGAATGGTAAGCTCATCGGCCTTGTTGTGGGCCAAGCGTAGGTTCTCGGTGCTGCGGCGCAAGTCGTCCTTGGTCTTCTCGAGCTGCTTAATGGCGGCATCGATCTCCTTGATTGCCGACTCGAATTGCTTGCTCGCCAGGTTGTAGTTGCGCGAGAAGCCATCCTTGAACTTCTCCATCTTGGCTTCGAAGTTCGTGACATCGATGTTTTGCTGTTTGTACTCCGCCAGTTCCTGCTTATAGCGAAGCGAACCCACAGCGGCGTTGCGCAGCAGCGTAATCATGGGAATGAAAAACTGTGGGCGGATCACGTACATCTTCTCGTAGCGATAGCTCACGTCCACGATTCCTGCGTTATAAAGCTCGCTCTCGGGCTCGAGCAACGTGCAGAGCACCGCGTACTCACAGCCTTTCTGGCGACGATCGTGGTCGAGCTTCTTAAAGAAGTCCTCGTTCTTATGCTTGGTCGCGGTCTCGTCGTTCTCGTTTTTCATCTCGAACATAATCGAAATGATCTCGTTGCCGCTCGCGTCACACTCACGGAAGATAAAGTCTCCCTTGGTGCCCTCGGACGCATCGTTGTCTTTCTCGAAGTACGCGTTGGGAAACGCCGTCATGCGTAGGCGGTTAAACTCGGTCTCGCAGTGCTGCTCGAGCGACTCGCCCACCATCTTGGTGGACAGGCGGACCTTCATGTCCTTAAGGCGCTCAATCTCTTCATCCTTATAGCGAATCAGTTCCTCGTTCGCGCGCTTGGTCTGCGCAAGTTCGAGCTCGTGTGCCGCCTTGGCCTGCTCCTCGCGCGAATCGCGCACCGCCAGCTCGCTCGTCAGCTTGGCACGCGCCTCGTCGCGCTCTCGCTCCGCCGCGGCAACCGCCTCCGACAGGTTCATTTTTGCTGTCAGCTCCTGCTCGCGCAGCTGGGCGCGCAGGCCCTCGGCCTCCTGCTCAGACTGAGCCTTTGCGGCGGAAAACTTCTCCTGCACCTTCGCCTGATAGTCAGCAAATGTGCGTTCAGCCTCGCTGCGAGCAGCATCAAGCGCGCGCTGCGACTCGGCCGCGGCCGCGGCAAGCGCCATCTCCTGGGCCCTGTCCGCCGCGGCAAGCTTGGCCTGCAGCTCGGCAATCTGCGCATCGCGTGCGGCCAGATCGCTTTGAGCAGCGTTACGCACCGCCGACTCGGCAAGCTTGGCTTCGTCATCCTTACGTCCCAGCTGTGCGCGCAAGCTGTCGATTTCGCGCTGGAGCTCGGCGTTCTCCTTTTGAGCATCGGCGCGGGCCTCTACCGCCGCGCGCTGGCTTGCGCTCTCGCGCTCTGCAGCAGCGCCCTCGAGCTTGGCGCGCAGCTCGGCAAGTTCGGCATCGCGCTTGGCGACCTCTTGCGCCAGCTGTTGAGCTGCGGCATTCTTCTGCTCGACAAGCTGGGCGTTACGTTGGGACTCCGCCTTTTGCAAAGCGGCCGTCGAACGCGAGCGCTCAAGCTCCAGCGCCTGCTCGCCCTCGCGCTGGACCGCCTTCACACGCTCATCCAGGTCGTGCGAGAACTCGGTATCGCGCACCTGCTTGACGATATCCGCATAGCCGGACGCATCGACCTTAAAAACTTCGCCGCAATGCGGGCACTTAATCTCGTTCATGGCAGCTCCTCGATGGACGCAAATATCAACCGCATACACTCTACCGCGCCGCACGGACAAAAAAGGCGCCGCCGCCATAATGGCAACGGCGCCAAAACCACCACAAAGGTGTCTGTCCCCTTTGTGGTGGTTCGAGAATTACAGCCCAAAAAAGTCTAGGATCTGGTCGCGGCTTACGGGCTCGTAGCCATTAGCGTCAAGTCCCACGTCATAGCGCAGAACCGGGCGCTCGCGATCGCGGTTGCGGACGTTGGCACGGTCTCCCCTGCTGTGAATGTGCCCGTGCAGCATGATGGCACCGCGCGCCTTGCCATTCCAGCTGAGCATGGGGTAGTGGCTCATCACCAGACGATGGCCCTTGGCGTAACCGGGAGCGACCTCCAGATAATCGCGCACTTCATCCCAAATATGCGGCGCGTCCGGATCTTCCCAATCGCCGTCATGGTTGCCACGAATGAGCGCCACGTTCTTGCATTCGATACGCTCGCGCAGGCGCACCGCCTCCGCCAGGGGCAAACGATAGGTAAAGTCACCCAGAATATAGAGGCGGTCATCCGCAGCAACACACTCATTGATGGCATCGATGACCTTGCGGTTCATCTCCTCGATCGAACCAAACGGTCGACCCATGTCGTGCAAGATATTCGTATCACCCAGGTGCAGGTCGGCGGTAAACCACATCATCGTCTACGTCCTCATTTCGCTATGCGTTCAACTCGTGCTAAGTATACAGGCGTAGCGATGCGGCAGTTATCCAAAGAGCCCGCCGAACAGCCCGCGGCGGCGCTTGTCCTTTTTATTCGAATCTTTGCCCGGGGTGTTCTTATCCTTTTGCTTTTTGCGGTCCCGCTCCAACTCATCGTCATCGAGTAGCATATCCCACTCAAACGGATCGTCTGTCAGATCGAACAGGTCATCGTCATCAAACATGGCAGCCTCCCTTACCGATTAGCGGGCATCCACCACATAGAGGCCAACGCGCACCTGATGCCACGGGCTGAGCTCAGGGGCAACCTGCTGCACGCGGGCCTCAAATACGTCCTCGTGGCCGTAATACATCATCAAGGACAGCGGGCCGACCTCATTTCCCGGAACATAGCCGAGCTTGGTGTTGCCGTAATAAATCGCAACCGCCTCGGGGTCATGGGGATTATCACGCTCCGCACACAGCGTCAGCTTATCACCCGCTTTAAGATCGCCTAGGACCAAAGCGCCGTCGGCATACTGAAATCCAGCGATATGAAATGACAGAAGAAGGCGTGAAGGCTCGTACATGGCAACTCCTCTAACGGCCGGATAAACCGGCATGTAACCTTATTGAGAAGTCTACGGGCCCGTGCGGACACAAATTCATCCTGTCTGCATCCTTCAATCGTTTGCCGCAACGCTTGCGCGACAGAACGCTTGCAGATAAGATAGGAACACGAATGGCACCCGTTGCCGCGGGTCTTGCCAACTCCGATACACGTTTTCATCGTGAGAAGTGGCCGTCTTCGCTTACGCGGGGCGGCCACTTTGTTTATTCCTATACCATCGACTCTAATGCACAAAAAGGCACGCATGACACGTTGCCCTGACTCTATTGCGCCGCATGGAAAAAAGGCGCCGCCGCCATAATGGCAACGGCGCCAAAACCACCACAAAGGTGCCTGTCCCCTTTGTGGCGGCTTGGGTCCTTACAGGTCGCGGTAGTCGATCAGGCGAAGATCGGGTTGAGACTCAAGCCAAGCGCGAAGCCCGGGATCGATCAGAGCATCGACTTCCTTGGTGCGATCGGTCGTAAGCGAGCTGTTCTCGAGGATAAAGCGGTCGAGATAACCCGGATGGCAGACAAAGATCACCGTCTCACCTTCTGCCATCTCGCGGACCGTCTGCATGATTGCCTCTTTGGGTTCGTAGCCCGGCTCCATCGAGCGCATCACCATGCGCAGGTCGGCATCTCCGCAATGCACCACTGCCACAGGGTCGAAGCTCGCCTTTTGCTCCTTAAGACCCAGTTCCTGGGCAGCCGCCGAGATAGCTCGGTTAAGGTTTTTGCTCATGACAGCATGGGCCTCAAAGTAATCGGGCTCGCGACCCACGATCTCGACAAAGCGGTCATGCTGCGCGCGGATCTCGATACAGGCCTCGTCGAAGTCTATCAACTCCTCACCGCGCTTAAAATGCTCACGGAAGGTACGGCTGCTATGGAATTCACCGTTCTCGTTGAGCATGCTCGGAATGAGCGCCGGGTCGGCACACGGCTTACCCAGACACACGTTGGTATGCTGGCCCACTGCAACACCGGCGTCTGCCACGAGCGACCAGCCACGTTCGGCCTCGGGCATATTGGGCATAAGGCCTACCGAGCGCACCAGACCCTCGTTGACGCTGCGGGCGATTCCCAGGTCAACGGCATACGAATACCCAATGTCATCGGCACGGATTAAAAGCCGTTTCATAACAACTCCCCCAATCTATGGAAAACTCACCACAAGGGGATACCTTTGTGATGGTTCGAGAATTACAGCTCGAAGAATCCAAGGCTCCAGTCGCGGCTTGCGGACTTGTGACCGTTAACATCGAGCCCCGCGTCATAGCGCAGGATCGAGCGCTCGCAATCGCGGCTGCGCGCATTTCGCTTTCCCCATGCGACCTATTCAGCAAGGCAAGCGGAATGCCGAGAGCCTAGCCCCGACGCCGGGCGATTGCCCAAAACGTGCAGGCGATAGCGGCCGTTGCCAGGCTTGCGCCAACAAGCACTCCCTGCACGCCAAAGGCGTCGGCCAAAAACGGAGCAACGACCAGAGGCAGCACGCCTGCGCCGTTGAGCCCCACGCGCATCACGCCCAGCACGCGCCCCACCTTGGCAGGGTCGCTCAAGCGCTGGGTGAGTGTGACGCGCACCGGTCCCATGGCGCCAAAACCAATGCCACAGACAAGCTGCCCCACCGCAGCAACGGCAACATGGGCGGTACCCACATACACAACGGAGCCCACACCCGTCACCAGCAGCATCGCCGCCAGAAGCTCCAGCCTGATGCGTCCCGACGACACACGCATGATTAGGTACGACCCCAGTGTTCCGCCGATGCCAGCAATGGCCGACAACCATCCCATCCACTCCGTACCCACGCAGAGAACATCGCGGTAGAACAGCGACTCGAGCGAATCGAATGCCCCGTAGGAAAAGAAGCCCATAAAGCCCATGAGAAAAATCAGGCGCAGGTCGGCATCAGCTGCCGTGGCAATAACGCCTTCCCAAAGCGATCGCAAGCCCGTCGCCTCAGCGCGAGACTCCGGCTTAGCGAAGCCCTGAACAGCAGCGCCTTCACGCAACGAGGTCGCAAGCAGCAGAGCGGGAACAGGTGCCACCGCAAGCAGGAAAAACACCCCTTGGTTGGAAAAGACCGAAGCGATAACGCCTCCAAGCGCAGGTCCAACGATCACCGCGACACTTGTCGCGATGTTATTGAGACCGTTAATGCGCAGAAGCTCATCGGGGACTTCCGTCAAAAAGCGCGGATAGGCGTCCATGGCCGTAGTCCCCGCGCCAAACAACAGCCCGGTAGAGATGGCGAGTAGCGCAAGCGCGGAATAGGACACGGGAGCAACAAGACCAAAACGCCCGATGCGCAAAGCAGGACGCAAACGGCTAGAAGCACATGACGCGGGCCCAAGGAGTCCACAAGTGCGCCGGAGCAAAACGTTGCAAAGATGAGCACCAGGTTGAGTCCAAACACGAGTGCGGACGTCTCAAATGCGCCGGCCCCGAGAACGTAGGTGCCGCAGCCAATGATGCCGACAAAATACGTCGACTGAAATGCAAGCTGTATAAAGAAATTTACCGCAACCAAACGGTGCGATGGAGAAAGAAGGCGGGACATAGCAAACCCCTCATGCATATGAAAACCAAACGAGACAGCCCGAGCGTCATCAGTCCATGTAGCTCTCGAACATATGCATAATCTCCCCTTTGCTGCGGTCGTCCCGTATTCTAGCACCGATCTGGCGTCTCGCCCCTGCGCGTTGCCATCAGAACGCTCCACGCCCCAGCGCTTGGGCATGAGAAATGGCCGCCTTCGCTTACGCGGGGGCGGCCATTTGGCTTGTCTCTGTGTCATCGATTCTAATGCACAAACATGCGCACGAATTTGTGTTTCCAGCTTGCGTAGGGCGCATACCGAAACGGCACGTCCAGCCAGGTTGCCTTGTTCACGATGCTCTTCTTGTGGCTAAACGTATCGAAGCTCTCGCGGCCATGGTACTGCCCCATGCCGCTCGCGCCCATGCCGCCAAAGCCCATATGGCTCGTGGCCAGGTGCATGATCGTATCGTTAATGCAGCCGCCGCCAAAGGGCACGTAGCGCACAAAGCGCTGCTGAACCGCACGGTCCCGACTAAAGACGTACAGGGCCAGCGGCGTCGGGCGATTCGCGATGAACGCCTCGACCTCATCCAAACCCTCAAACGTCAGCACCGGCAAGATGGGGCCGAAAATCTCCTCCTGCATTACGGCGTCATCGGGGGTCACGCCATCCAGAATCGTCGGCTCAATCTTGAGCGACATCTCGCGCGCCGCGCCACCAAGCACAACCTTATCGGGATCGATCAGCCCGCGCACGCGCGCAAAGTGCTTGGCGTTGACAATATGACCGTAGTCCTCGTTGTCGAGCGGGTGCTCGCCAAACATGCGACGGACCTCCTCCTTGATGAGGCCCAGCAGCTCGTCATGCACGCGCGTATCGACCAGCAGGTAGTCGGGTGCCACGCAGGTCTGCCCCACGTTGAGCCATTTACCAAAGGCGATACGCCGTGCCGCGACCTTCAAGTTTGCCGTCGCATCCACGATGCAGGGGCTCTTTCCGCCCAGCTCAAGCGTCACGGGCGTAAGGTTTTTACTTGCGCGCTCCATGACGAGCTTGCCGACCGGAACGCTTCCGGTAAAGAAGATTTTGTCCCAGCACTCATCGAGCAGCGCCTCGTTCTCGGCACGCCCGCCTTCGACGACCGTCACCAGGCGCGGATCAAATGCTTCCTCGCAAATCTGCCTGAGCACCGCGCTAGAAGCCGGCGCATAGGCACTCGGCTTGATGACCACGGTGTTGCCTGCAGCGAGCGCGCCGGCGAGCGGCTCGAGTGTCAGCAAAAACGGATAGTTCCAGGGCGCCATGATGAGCGTGACGCCATAGGGCACGGCCTGCGTCTTGCACACACTCACGGCGTTGGCGAGGTCACACGGGCGCAGGCGCGGACGACTCCATCGAGCCACGTGCGCAATCTGATGACGAATCTCGGAAAGCGACGTGCCGATCTCGCACATATATGCCTCGTCGTGCGACTTACCCAAATCGGTCTTGAGCGCATGGGCAATATTGGCCTCGTGCGCCTGTACCGCATCACGCAAGCTCACGAGCGCGCGACGGCGAGCATCGACATCAAACGTGGCATGCGTCTTAAAATAGGCGCGCTGATCGGCAACGATGCGCGCGATTTCCTCGGTGTTCATGGGCCCTCCTAGTTCTCGCCCTCAAACATACCACCCGCTACGACCTCGTACATACGCTCGAGCTCCAAACGGTCCATCAAAAGTGGAACGGGGTATAGCGGATTAGCCTCGGCATCGGCATGCATTGCCATTTCGGGAATGTCGGAGCGGCGAATGCCTGTCACATATTTGGGGATACCCAGGGCAACGTTCATGCGGTCGACCCAATCGATAAAGGCCTCGGCCGCAAGACCGTCCTGCGCGGTAGCCGGCGCAATGTCCGCCATGCGGGCAAGATCGGCGAGCTTGGGGGCGGCGGCGTCACCATAAGCGCGAAGCATATGCGGCAGGATGATGGCGTTGGCCAGGCCATGCGGAATCCCGTATCGTCCGCCCAGGCTGTGTGCAATGGCATGAACGTATCCAACGTAGGAGCGCGTAAACGCAACGCCCGCCTTATACGCTGCAGAAAGCATATTGCGGCGCGCACGCATGTTGTCGCCGTGCTCATAGGCCTCGAGCAAATAATCGTGGATGAGCTGTACCGCCTGACGCGCCATCTTGCGCGTATAGGGCGTGGTGCTGCGGCCGATAAAGGCCTCGACGGCATGCGTCAGGGCATCCATACCCGTTTGTCCCGTAATGGAGGCGGGCAGGCCGCGCGTAAACTCGGGGTCGTACACCGCAAAGCGCGGGATAAGCACAAAGTCGTTAATGGGGTACTTGTAGTGCGTCTTGTCATCGGTAATGACCGCTGCAAGTGTGACCTCGCTTCCCGTGCCTGCCGTGGTGGGGACGGCGATGAGCAGCGGCAGGCGACGATGAACGCGCAGCAGGCCACGCATCTTGTTGATGGGCTTGTTTGGCTGTGCGATGCGTGCGCCCACACCCTTGGCACAGTCCATGGCCGAGCCGCCGCCAAAGCCGATAACGGCCTGGCAGGCGTTCTCCCGATACAGGGACGCCGCTTCCTCCACGTTTGAGACCGTAGGGTTTGCCGATGTTTTGGCATAGATCGCAACGCCGATTCCCTTGGACGCGAGCGCCGTCTCGAGCGGTGCCGTAAGCCCCAGACGGGCAATACCGGGATCCGTCACGATAAGAACCCGCTGTATCGAGCGTTTTTGAAGCACCGCGGGGACATCCTCGGCATGCTCCAGAATATGCGGCTCGGTATAGGGCAGCACCGGCAATGCGATGCGAAAAACCATCTGATACGTTCGGCACCAGGCGCGACGGGCTAGATGCATAAAGGAAGCTCCTTCATTTGTTGATGGGTCAACATTTGCTCGACCGATTGTACTCATCGGAGGTCTCGGGCGGCCTGCCAATCGTTAATCAATCAACATCTTCACAAGCTCAAATTTTTTATTAAAAATCATTCCTAATAGGCTTCACATTCGGTTGCATTTATGGATAATAGAACTCGTCAAGACGCGCGTCCGGAGAGGGCCCTTACGGAACCGGACGAGCGCTCCATCGCCATCGATCGAAAGGATCGAATCATGAAGTTTGTTTGCCCCGTTTGCGGTTATGTGGAAGAGTTCGACGGCGACCAGCTGCCCGAGGATTTCAAATGCCCCCAGTGCGGCGTTCCCGGTTCTCGTTTCCTGAAGCAGGAGGAGGGCCAGCTCGAGTGGGCTGCCGAGCACGTCGTGGGCGTCGCCAAGATGGAGGGTGTCTCCGAGGATATCGTTGCTGACCTGCGCGCCAACTTTGAGGGCGAGTGCTCCGAGGTCGGTATGTACCTGGCCATGGCTCGCGTCGCTCATCGCGAGGGCTATCCCGAGATCGGCCTGTACTGGGAGAAGGCTGCGCACGAGGAGGCCGAGCATGCCGCCAAGTTCGCTGAGCTCCTGGGCGAGGTCGTGACCGACTCCACCAAGAAGAACCTCGAGATGCGCGTTGAGGCCGAGAACGGCGCCACCGTCGGAAAGACCGATCTTGCCAAGCGCGCCAAGGCCGCTGGCCTCGATGCCATCCACGACACCGTGCACGAGATGGCTCGCGACGAGGCTCGCCACGGCAAGGCTTTCGCCGGCCTGCTCAAGCGCTACTTTGGCTAAGCCAATCGCCTGAGAGATAATCTCTAGCTCGATAAGGCCCGGACCGCATGGTTCGGGCCTTTTTCGTGTCTTGCGAACCAGTTAACGTCCCAAAAATAGGACCACCTTTGACATCGGCTTCGCGTCAAAAACTAAGTGAGTAGCCTTTTGGGAACTTGTCGAGCAGACCACCCGTATTGCTTTATAAAACCGCAGGTAGATAGCTTGCCGCAAAACAATCTGGTCGCCATCACGCCATAAGTCTACTCACTTAGATCCGCAGCCGTCCACGATCGGGCCTTTTTGTATCTAACGGGCATCTTTTTGTCGATTTCTCCCAGTTTTGACCAGTCAACGAATAGCTCAGACCGGAGTAACGCCTCGGCCCCTTGCTCCTCCGAGCTGTTATCGCGATATTCAACATCGAGCAACCTGCATACGGCCTTAACGATCGCGCGGAATCTATCCTCATCGGATATCTGTCCGTGTGTCAGGAGAAATACATCGTAGCCCATTGCCTGAAGCGCCGTCATGCGGTCGGCGTCACGCAAACCATCCCCGGCTCGCCCGTGCGAGGCCTTCCCCTGACATTCGATGGCCACCTGCCGCTTTCCGTTCGGCGAAGACAACAGTAGGTCGATATATACGCGGGACTTTCCCACAATCGATCGAGCACTTGTGCTTAGCATCACTTCAACATTAAGCTCTATGCCGCAAAAACCTTCGCCTCCCAGGGATCGTGGCAACCCAAGCAACAAATACGTCTCAACCTCAAAAGGCGATGCGGCGCCCAGTGGAACGAGATGCGATACCGCGACAAATCGCTTGCCGTAACGCATCCCACAAACATCTGAACAAAAACGGTCAAGGTCTCCGCCCAAAACCAAAGCGTCGCGCCGCCACAAATTTGAGGCGGCACCGTCCTCGGACGGGCAACGTGCCCAACCAAAGGTTGCCGGAATCGCGCCCGACTCAATTGCACGCGAAAGCTCTGCCTCGAGTGCTGCTGGCAAGGCACAAACCGTAAACAAGCCGCACATCTCCGCTAATACCAAAAGCAGCTGGAGATCCGTCAGATGCCGCGACATGATGAATGCCGTCAGCAAAGGAGATGTGACCAAAAACCCATGTTCCGTTTCCAGCACGGATTCCCTGGGAAGCTCACCAAGGAACAGCCGTTGCCTAACGCTGGCAGGACAAGTCCGCTTATTTCTCGTCCCAACCAATGTATGCAACGGCAAGCCGAGCACGACCGCAGCCGTCGGGTTACGGGCGAGGCCATATCGCTGCCGGTCTTCTTCCGGTCGTGGAAGTGGCGGACACAAAGCGAGGGCTTGAGGAGGCAAACGCCAGTACCTAAAAGCCGATATGTCACAAAGTAGATCCTTCATAGGCACAGGAAAACACGAATTTCAACCCAGCCAGTCTCGCATTGGCGCGAACGCACCAAAAATGGCACCGAGCGGACCGCTAAGTTTTCAACAGCCCTCCCCAACTGACCAATAGCTTGCCAAGAACTGGACGAAGCCCTGTTGAAAACCCCTTTTTTTCTTATGGAGAAGCTTTGCGCGGCAAGTGAGTAGACTTTTTGGAACATCCCGAGCAGGCCGGTCATCCTGCTTTTCAAAACCGCAGGTAGATAGCTTGTTACAAAACTGCCTGGTCACCAAAGAGCTAAAGGTCTACTCACTTAGGCTAGAGGGCACCCCCATTAGCTGTGATTCCAGGGTGTTTAGCGCATTTGGACTCAAGTCGTCATACTGGACAAGGATTCGAGCCGAGCTTTCAGGGACAGATGCGCCATCGGCACACCAAAAGCAGTCACTGATATCGATAAAAGGGATACTCGAGCGCGTGAGGGCCAGCGTAAAAGAGCTTCCGCCCGCGCCACGCTCCGCAACCACGATGCAGTAAAGACCCGCATCCGCATGTTCGATCGAGACCTCCCCCGCCGGAAACGTCTTCCGTACAAGCGCCGCCAGGCCATCACGCGCCTCGCGAGCACGAACACGCACGCGGTTCACATGTCGCTCGTAATCACCCGATTCCAGCAAGCGCGCTAAAGCGACCTGGTCAACAGAGCTCACCGACGAGGCGTAAAAACCAAGGTCGCGCCCGAACCGCTCCATCAGGTCATCGGGCAGGACCATATACGCCAAACGCAACGCCGAGGAAAGGCTCTTCGAAAACGTGTTGGTGTAGATAACCGACTGAGCGGCATCGATCGACGCGAGCGCGGGAATCGGCTTGCCAGCAAGGCGAAACTCGCAATCGAAGTCATCTTCGATGAGATACCGGTCTGGCCGCTCGGCAGCCCAGCTCAGCAGCGCATAGCGACGCGCGATGCTCGTCACAAGGCCGGTCGGATACTGATGGGACGGCATCAGGTGAAGGACATCTGTTCCGGTTTTCTGCAAAGCGCTCAAGTCCACGCCCTCACCATCCAGCGGGATATGGCGAACTTCGCAACCCATAGCCTGATAGATGCGTGTCAGACGCAAATAACCCGGATCCTCGACGGCATACACCTTGTCCGCGCCAAGCAACTGAACCAACATGGTATCGAGCAGCTGGGCGCCCGCACCGATAACAATGTTGTCGGGATTAACATTCATGCCCCGTGTCCCGCGCAGATGGCGAGCGATTGCGCGTCGTAGCCGAGCGGTGCCCTGCGCTGGTGCGGGCGAAAAGATCTCGCGTTCGTCTTCGGATGCCAGCGTTGCCCGTAGTGTGCCTTGCCAAAGCCTAGCCGCCTCCAAAGCGGAAGGAGAAAGCGCATCGAATCGCTCGATCTGTCCATCGGCGTCATGCGCCCCGGGGTCCATAGAGACAGTATCCCGGTCGATATCCCCCGTAACCAAAGCCAAAATCGGTGCATCCGGAAGCTCGCAAGCATAGTAGCCGCGACGCGGCTTTGAGCGAATATAACCCTCGGCAAGCAGCTGACTATATGCATTCTCGATGGTAATGACACTGATTCCCAGATGACTGGCAAAGGCGCGCTTAGACGGCAGATGCTCCCCCGCCGCAATGCGTCCAGCAACGATATCATCTCGAATTTGCTGGTAAACATACTCATAGAGCGACGCTTCGCCGCGTTGTTCCAAATTGTAGTCAAGCATGAGTCTATCATCTGATCTTATCGAGTCATTCAATCTGGTATTAGTCTGGCCTTGTTATTATCTCGAAAACTGAGTATTTCGCCATACCCAGCTCCCCGATAGGATGTTCCGTCAAGCAATGCACATGCCAATCAAGGGAGCGACCATGGCAGAACAGACCAGCAAGGCCGATCGCGTCAAACTCAACCGAGAGCTCGCGCAGATGCTCAAGGGCGGCGTCATCATGGACGTTACCACGCCCGAGCAGGCCCGCATCGCCGAGAAGGCAGGCGCCTGCGCCGTCATGGCGCTTGAGCGCATCCCGGCCGACATCCGCGCCGCCGGCGGCGTGTCGCGCATGAGTGACCCCAAGATGATCGAGGGCATTCAGGAGGCCGTCTCCATCCCCGTCATGGCAAAGTGCCGCATCGGTCACATCGTCGAGGCGCAGGTCCTTCAGGCCATCGAGATCGATTACATCGACGAGTCCGAGGTTCTCTCCCCCGCCGACGATGTCTACCACATCGACAAGACCCAGTTTGACGTGCCGTTTGTCTGCGGCGCCCGCGATCTGGGCGAGGCGCTGCGCCGTGTTGCCGAGGGCGCCACGATGATTCGCACCAAGGGCGAGCCGGGCACGGGCGACGTGGTCCAGGCCGTGCGCCACATGCGCAAGATCCAAAAGCAGATCCGTGACGTTGTCGCCCTGCGTGACGATGAGCTCTTTGAGGCAGCCAAGCAACTGCAGGTTCCGGTCGAGCTGGTGCGCGATATCCATGCCACGGGTAAGCTTCCCGTGGTGAACTTTGCTGCTGGCGGTGTAGCAACCCCTGCCGACGCCGCGCTGATGATGCAGTTGGGCGCCGAAGGCGTCTTTGTCGGCTCGGGCATCTTTAAGAGCGGCGACCCGGCCAAGCGCGCCGCCGCCATCGTCAAGGCCGTGGCCAACTTCACCGACGCCAGGCTCATCGCTGAGCTTTCGGAGGATCTAGGCGAGGCCATGGTCGGCATCAACGCCGACGAGATCGAGATAATCATGGAGGAACGCGGACGCTAGTCCGGTAGAAAGGATCGCACATGAGCGATTACGCAGACCAGACGGTCGCCGTGCTGGCGGTCCAAGGTGCTTTTGTCGAGCACGAGGCAAGGCTGTCCGAGCTGGGCGCACGTTGTATTGAGCTGAGGCAGGCGGCTGATTTGAAGCAGGACTTTGACCGTCTGGTCCTCCCCGGCGGCGAGTCGACTGTTCAAGGCAAACTCCTTGCTGAGCTTGGGATGCTCGAGGACCTTCGCGCTCGCATTGCGGACGGCATGCCCGTCCTGGGCACCTGCGCCGGCTTGATTCTCTTGGCACGCGATCTTGCCACCCACGACGATAAGGGCACGCCGCGTTTGGCAACCATGGATGTGCTCGTTGAGCGTAATGCTTACGGCAGGCAGCTCGGCAGCTTTCGAACCAAGGGGCAGGTAGCCGGCATCGACGCTGAAGTGCCGCTGACGTTTATCCGCGCGCCCCGCATCGTCGAGGTCCACGGCGACGCCAGGGCCTTAGCGAAAGTCGATGGGCGCATCGTCGCCGCCCGCCAGGGCAACCAGCTCGGCGTCACCTTCCATCCCGAACTCGACGACGACACCCACCTCCACGAACTGTTCCTACAAATGTAGGCGGAGTAG
Source organism: Collinsella sp. AM28-11LB (assembly GCF_003469895.1). Lineage (NCBI taxonomy): Bacteria > Bacillati > Actinomycetota > Coriobacteriia > Coriobacteriales > Coriobacteriaceae > Collinsella > Collinsella sp. AM28-11LB. Next base: position 86,496 of record NZ_QSKJ01000007.1, on the reverse strand, counting down.
AAACGAGCGTGGATTTTCAGACACACAACAAATGAGAGTGGATAATCTCCCACTTTGAGTTTGAATACAGGCTCAAACCGGGAGATTATCCACTCTCATGCTATGTAGTCGTTGGGGACGTTCTTAAACAACTAGTCAAACAAGAACGTCCAGCAACCACAAGGAGTGTCCCCAAGTGCCAGCAGAAAAGGAACGTCCCCAAGTGCCGGAAATAAGCTACCCAACAGATCATTTTGGCAACAGCAATTACGCTGATGTTTCGGAAACGCCAGCGAGCGCCGCCCAGGGCGAACAAGTTGGCATGAAAAAGGCAAGGCATAGACCTTCTGGTCATGCCTTGCCTTTTGAATGACAAATTGTCGCCCTGGGTGGCGCGCAGCGTCAAGTTGTTACGGCGTTTGGTAAAACGCCGTAACTAATTAGAAACGGTTGCCGCGGAAGCCGCCGCCGTTGCGGCCGCCACGATCGCCACCGCGGCCGCCACGGTCGTTACCACGGTTGCCGCCGAAGCCGCCACGGTTGCCACCGCGGTCGCCATAGCCACCACGGTTGCCGCCAAAGCCGCCGCGGCCGCCACGGTCGCCGCCGCGGTCACCAAAGCCGCCACGGCCGCCGCGATCGCCACCGCGACCGCCACGGTCGCCACCACGGCCACCGCGATCGCCAAAGCCGCCACGGCCGCCACGGTCACCGCCACGGCCACCACGATCGTCACGGCCGCCGCGAGGACCGCGGTCCTCATCCAGGCCCATGGCGACGAGCGGAGCGATAACCTTATCGAGAGCGGCCATCAGCTCGGTGGCCTCCTCGTAAGAAAGCTCGGGCAGGAGCTTCTCCTTCTTATTGGCAAGCTCGACCAGGCCCTCAGCGGCATCCTCGGCAGCGAAGACAACGATCTTGCGCATATCGCCCTCGGCGTCGTCGATGCGGCCGACCAGATCGGCAGCCTCGGCCTCGGCCATCAGGCCATCGAGCTCGCGAAGGCGCATGCCCAGCAGATCGGACATTTCCTTCTGCTCCATCTTGGGCTTGAGGTCAAGAAGCTTGATGGCGCGCTCGATGTTCGCCATGCGCTCGGCCTTGGCCTCCTCCTCCTTGGAAATAGCAAAGCGACGGCTACGCAGCAGGCGGGCGGCCTTCTGCATCTTGTCCATCAGCTCTTCGTCATCGTAATCAGCGGCGGCCTCGACAACCTCGGCCTCCTCCTCGGCGGAAACCTCGGCAGCTTCGGTCTCCACGGTCTCGACTGCCTCAACCTCGGCAGCCATGGTCTCGTTCTCGATCTCGTTCATGATCTCTTCGTTCTCAGACATGAGACTCCTTCTTGGCCCTCTCGGGCATCATCGCCCCATTCGCGGGGCCCGTCGCGCACTCTTTGCGCTTTAAACATTCATGCCTCTCGGCAAAACGTCCATTAGTTTATGGTGTCGCCATCCAATCTAGCTGCAGAATCTATGTGCACACATTAATGCGACATGTCGCGGTATCATGGCCTGAACCAAACGCATCCACCTTAAGGAGCCCGCCATGATTAAGCCCATCATGAAATCCGAGTTCTTTTTGCGCCTGCCTTCCGAAGACGCGGGGCCCGACGACGCCGCGACCGGGCAGGATCTTCTGGACACGCTGCACGAACACGAGCACGAGTGCGTGGGCCTTGCCGCCAACATGATCGGCGTACGCAAGCGCATCATCTGCGTAAAGGACGACAACAGGGCGCTGCTGATGTACAACCCTCAAATTCTTGAGAAGGTCAACGCCTACCAGACGAGTGAAGGATGTCTTTCGCTCGTCGGCGAGCGTCCCTGCACTCGTTATCGCCGCATTAAGGTGGAATATCTGGACGAGAGCTTTGTCCACCGCATCAAAAACTTCTCAGGCTACACCGCCGAGATCATCCAACACGAAATCGACCACTGCCAAGGAATCGTTATATAGTTCCGCCAATTCAAGAAGGCTCCCTGCAGCCAAGCAACTGCAGGGAGCTTTTCATAGTGCGGAACTTCTATCCCACTAGCTCTGGCGGTAGTGATCGAAGAAGTCGGCGAGGTCCTCGAGCGACTCCTTTAGTACTTCCATGCGCGGCAGGTACACGATGCGGAAGTGGTCGGGCTCGGCCCAGTTAAAGCCGCCGCCGCGCGTGATCAGGATCTTCTTCTCGTGCAGCAGGTCAAGGGCAAACTGCTCGTCATCGGTGATGTTGAACTTCTTAACATCCATCTTGGGGAAGATGTAGAACGCCGCACGCGGCTTGACCACCGAGATGCCATCAATCTTGTTGAGCGCCTCATACACAAAGTTGCGCTGCTCGTAGACACGGCCGCCGGGACGGATGTAGTCGTTGACGGACTGATGTCCACCGAGTGCCGTCTGAACGATCGATTGAGCCGGCACGTTGGAGCACAGGCGCATGTTGGAGAGCATGTTGATGCCCATGATGAAGTCGCTCATGCAGCGCTGGTTGCCCGAAAGCACCATCCAACCGATGCGATAGCCCGCAATCATGTGCGACTTGGACAGGCCGCTAAACGTAACGCAGGGCAGGTCGGGGGCAAGCGATGCAATGGAGACGTGCTCGTAGCCGTCCATGCACAGACGGTCGTAGATCTCATCAGCAAAGATCATCAGCTGATGCCTGCGTGCAATCTCGACGATGCCCTCGAGCACCTCGCGCGGATAGACGGAACCCGTGGGGTTGTTGGGGTTGATGATCACGAGGGCTTTGGTCGCGCTCGTGATCTTGGACTCCATATCCTCCAGATCGGGATACCAATCCGCCTGCTCGTCGCACAGATAGTGCACGGGATGTCCGCCGGCAAGAGTTGCGCACGCCGTCCACAGCGGGTAATCGGGGCTGGGAATCAGGATCTCGTCGCCGTTATCGAGCAGTGCGTTCATCGAAAGCTGAATGAGCTCGGACACGCCGTTGCCCGTGTAGATGTGCTCCATCTGAACATTGGGCAGGCCCTTGATCTGCGAGTACTGCATGATCGCCTTGCGCGCGGAGAACAGGCCGCGCGAGTTGGAATAGCCTTCGCAGTCGGGCAGCTGCTGGCGCATGTCCTTAATGACCTCGTCGGGCGTGCGAAAACCAAAGGGCGCGGGGTTGCCGATATTGAGCTTGAGAATGCGCTCGCCCTCGTCCTCCATGCGGGCGGCCTCGTCAACGACGGGACCGCGCACGTCATAGAGGACGTTGTCGAGCTTGCTGGATTTAGAAAAAGTACGCATGGTGGCGCTCCTTGCAATTTGAGCCGAGGGGTTGGGTTCGGGTTTAGAAACGTTGCGGGGCGATGATGTCTCGCCTTGATCGGCGTCACTGGCGAGCAGCCAGGTAACATCGACCTCCAAAATACGGGCGAGCAGCTCTGCCACATCGCGCCGCGGAATCGTCTTGCCGCTCACATATTGGCTCATCTGACTCTTGCCGAGTTTTTTGCCGAGCATCTCTGATGCGCGGATCACGTCCGACTGGCGAACGTCGCGATCGGACATAGCCTGTCGCAGGCGATCGCTAAACGTCTCTTGGGCCACTAGAACCTCCTTGCTGGCAAAGTTCAATTTGTAGAACACGAATTGAACCTGAGTTCAATTTAGGCAGCAGTATAACGCCGTGCTATTTCGAAAAGTTCAATTTCAAAAATAAAGTGAGCCAAACCTCGAGATTTATCCCAAGGCGATAACGACGTGCGCTCGTTTAGAGGTATTCGAGGAAACGAGCGGCGGCAAGCGAAACATCGGCCGTGCGATATATCGCATTGATCAGCCGATGAGGATGTCCCTCGAGCGGACGCACGGCAACATCGAACTGGCAGCGGCGCAAGATGAGCGCCGGAAGAATGCTCACACCCAGACCGTCCTCGACCATGGCCATAATCGCATAGTCATCCCAGGTTGACAGCTTCGAGCGCACCGCCAGGCCCGCACGACGGAACAGTGGCGTAATCTCATCGTCACTGCCACGTTCCAGCAGAATAAACTGCTCGTTGGCCAAATCAGCAAGAGAAACGGCCTTTGCAGTGGCAAGTGAAGAGTTTGCCGGCACCACCGCCATCAGCTCATCTTGCACCAACGCCCGCGATGTCATGCCGTTTCCTCGGGGCTCACGCGGAATAAAGCCCAGGTCGCAGCGCCCTTCCGCCACCCATTGCTCAATCTCCGAGTAATCGCCCATCAGCAACTCATAATCGACGTCCGGGTGATCGGCACGAAAGCGCGCAATCACCGGCGGCAGCACATGGGTCGCCACACTCGAAAACGTACCGATGCAGATTTTGCCGCGCATGAGCCCACGCATCTCATCCACCCGTCGCTGCAAACGAACAAATTCCCCGCATAACGCCTCGACCGCCGGCATAACTTGCCGCCCATCGGCAGAAAGCACTACGCCCTCGCGGCTTCTATCGAGCACTTTAAAGCCCCAGTCTGCCTCAAGATCGGCCACCATACGGCTCACGCCCGACTGCGAATAGCTCAGCCGCTCGGCGGCGCGCGTAAAACTGCCGGCGCGCACGGTCTCGAGCAGCACCTGCATCTTTTGAATATTCGTTTCCACGGCACCCCTCCACCTTTACATGAGTTTTTGTCATGTTATCCATGCATTATATTCGCTTTTCTTCTATAGCCACCTCACCCATAGTGAACATGTTCGGATATAAAGGGGACAGAAGCACATGAACAACGGACTGTTTACGTACTTAGCAGCATTGCTATTGTTTGGCTCCAACGGCATCATCGCCGCTGCCATCGCGCTGCCGAGCTCCGATATCGTGCTGCTGCGCACCTTTCTGGGAGCCCTCTCGCTTGTCACCATCCTCGTTATCACCCAACGCCATAAGCTGCAGGCGCCATCTCGTCCCCGCGAAGCCGCAGCACTCCTTCTCTCGGGAGCCGCGCTGGGCGCCAGCTGGATTTTTCTGTTCCGCGCCTACCAGACGATCGGCGTCGGCGTATCCTCGCTGCTGTACTACTGCGGCCCCATCATCGTCATGGCCCTCTCGCCGTTTATCTTTGGCGAAAAACTGACCGGCAGCAAAATCGCCGGCTTTATCGCCGTCGCCTGCGGCGCTTTTCTCATTGCAGCGCAAGGTCTCGGCGGCAACATGCCCATTGCGGGCATCGTCTGCGGCATCGCCTCGGCATTTTGCTATGCGCTGATGGTCATCGCTAGCAAGGGTGCGCCACACATCGAGGGTCTCGAGAACCCCGCGCTCCAGTTGAGCGCCGCCTTTGTGACCGCGCTGGTCCTTACGCTCGTCACCCAAGGCGCTCCCTCGTTTTTCTCCCCCGGCATCGCCGCAGGCATCGATTGGCGCGCCGTCGCTATGCTCGGCGTCGTCAACACCGGCATCGGTTGCCTGCTCTACTTTAGCGCCGTCGCCAAGCTGCCCGTGCAGACCGTCGCGGTTGTCGGCTACCTCGAGCCGCTCTCGGCCGTCGTGTTCTCCGCCGTCCTTTTGGGTGAAGTTATAACGCCAGTCCGCCTGATGGGCGCCGCACTTATCATCGGCGGCGCGATTTTTTGCGAACTCGCTGGCAAGCGCGCAAGCGCCAAGGCCGGTATCGCCCAGACAGTACGCGCTTAAAAGCCCCTGTTTTGAAATGCTACCTACGTACATAAATAATCCCCAGCTGGGGATTATTGTCTAAAAATACCCGATGTGCCAAACTGCTCTTATATGTATAAAGACGGCATAAAAGTTATCTGCTCAGGACAGATAACCGGATGTCTAAGGGAGTCCACGTGGCACACAACAAGTTGGAGGCAAACCTCCAAGACCAGCGCGGGCAAGGCGGGCACGGAGCCATCCCCCTCTCCGCTGGCATGCTGCTCGTAACGCTCGGCGTCGTCTATGGCGACATCGGCACGAGCCCCATGTACACCATGAAATCAATCGTCGCCAACAACGGCGGCATCGGTACCGTCAGCGAGGACATGATCCTGGGCGCGCTTTCGCTCGTCATCTGGACCATGACGCTCGTGACCACGGTCAAGTACGTGGTAATCGCCATGAAGGCCGACAACCACAACGAGGGCGGCATCTTCGCCCTGTTCAGCCTCGTACGCAAGGTGGCACCATGGCTGATTCTGCCCGCCATGATCGGCGGTGCGGCACTGCTTGCCGACGGCATCCTCACCCCCGCCGTCACGGTCACCACAGCCATCGAGGGTCTGCGCACCATCGAATGGGGCCATGCGCTGCTGGGCGACGGCCAGACCAACGTCATCATCATCACCATCATCATTATCTGCGGCCTATTTGCCATGCAGCGCGCCGGTACCTCGTCAATCGGCAAGCTCTTCGGCCCGCTCATGACGCTGTGGTTCCTGTTCCTGGCAGGCGCCGGTCTGTTCAACATGCTCGGCAACCTGTCCATCTTGCGCGCGCTCAACCCCATCCGCGGCATTATGTTCCTGTTCTCGCCCATCAACCATTCGGGCATTATGGTGCTCGGCTTTGTCTTCCTGTCGACAACCGGTGCCGAGGCACTCTACTCGGACATGGGCCACGTGGGCAAGGCAAACATCTATGCATCCTGGCCATTTGTTAAGGCGGCCCTTATCCTCAACTATCTGGGTCAGGGAGCTTGGCTACTCGCCAATAACTCCAACCCCCAGATGCTCGCGATGGATATCGTCAACCCGTTCTATATGATGCTCCCCGAGCCCCTACGCCCCTTTGCCATCGTGCTTTCGGCCGTGGCGGCCATCATCGCCTCACAGGCGCTCATCACCGGCTCGTTCTCGCTGGTATCCGAGGCAACGCGCCTCAACCTTATGCCGCATCTGCGCATCCACTACCCCAGCGACACCAAGGGCCAGCTCTATATTCCGCTCGTCAACAAACTCATGTGGGTCGGCTGCATCTTTATCGTGCTGCTGTTCCAGAACTCCGAGCGCATGGAAAGCGCCTATGGCCTCGCCATCACCGTGACCATGCTCATGACCACGACGCTTTTGACGAGCTATATCGCCGGCATTCTCAAGCACAAGCTGGGTGCCTGCGTCTTCGCCCTGCTCTTCGGTGCCATTGAGCTGTGCTTCTTCGCCTCGTGCCTTACCATGTTCTTTGACGGCGGCTATGTGATGATCTTCCTGGCCTCGCTACTGTTTGGCCTTATGTATGTGTGGCGCCGCGGCACCGCCATCGAGCGCACGCAGACGATCCTGCTGCCGGTCTCCAAGTACATCGATCAGCTCAACCGCCTGCGCAACGACGAGACCTATCCCGTGCTCGCCGACAACCTGGTGTTCCTCACCAACAGCCCCGATCCGCTCACACTCGACCGCGACGTGCTCTATTCCATCCTGGACAAACATCCCAAGCGCGCCAAGGCATACTGGTTCATTAACGTGCATGTCACCGATGAGCCCTATACGCACGAGTATTCCGTCGAGACCTTTGGCACGGACTTTTTGTTCCGCGTGCGCCTGAACCTGGGCTTTAAGGTCAACCAGCGCGTTAATGCCTACCTGCGCCAGATCGTTGGCGACCTGATGGCATCGGGCGAGCTGCCGCCGCAGCACCACACCTACTCCATCTATGAGACGCGCGGCAACGTGGGCGACTTCCGTTTTTGCATGCTGCGCAAGATGCTCGCCCCCGAAACGGACATCAACCGCAACGACCACCGCGTGATGGCCATCAAGTACGCCGTCCGCCGCGCCTGCGGAAGCCCAGCACGCTGGTACGGTCTTGAGAACTCGGCCATCATCATCGAGTACGTGCCGCTGTTTGCCCGCATGCGCCCGGCCGTTAAGCTCGTGCGCACCCAGGTGCCACTCGAGGTTCAGATCGAAGAGGCCGAGGAAATGGAAGTCGACATCTTCTCGGACGACTTGGTCAACGGCAACGAGGCCGGTAGGGACATGAACGTCGATCCCACAGAGCTGCTCGAGAGCGTCGCCGATACGCCCGAACAGCAACAGCTCGACGGTCTTGAGAACGAACAACTCAACGACGCCAACTTCTAGCGACGTCACAAATCAACGACAGCGGCCCTGCACCTCACGAGAGACGCAGGGCCGCCTTGCATTGCAGTAAAGCTAACGGCTACGAACGACGCGGCTCGGGAACCACGAGCCTATCGGGGCTCGCGCCCTCGGCATCCATCAGGCTCACGTAGCGAATCGACGGATCCTCATACATCGCGTAGTAATAATTGCCCGTGCGCGCGCTAAAGCATCCGGTGTAGATAGTCTTCTCGAACTTGCCATCGCCCATCCTGGACGCCCCCTCAATCATCACCACGCCCTCGAGTGAGCGGAACATGCGGACGACGTTTTCGGCCTCGCTCTCCTTTTGCGGGTAATTGGCATTGAGGTACGCCGCCTTTACAAAACGGCTCGGCGAATAGCAGTCACCCGGAATACCGCGCATGCCGGCACCCGCGCCATAGGGCTTGAGCTCGGCGGTGCGCCATGTCGCCGTCTGCGGAAAATCGCTTGTGGCTGTGATATAGGTGCGCAGGTTTTCCATGTGCCACGGGAAGGTCGGCTGGTTGGCAAGGGTGTCGACCGGATCGTCGTATACATGCAGGCCGTCAGCCATCATCTCGACCACGATGCTGCGCTGGCTGTCGCCGATAATCCAATGGAGCAGCGACACGCCCAGCCCCTCTCCGGCAGATTTGGCGACAATCACCGTGTCGCGCAGCGCGGCCTCGACCTCATCGACCGTCGAGAACGTCGCTGCCACCCACAGAGGAAACTCATAGGCCGCGATATTGGTCTTTCCATCAACCGGGCCCTCGGCATACTCGGCATAGCCGGGAAAGTTGAGCCCCGCCACAGCCAGACCCGCATCGTTACCACAGTCAAAAAACATGGGATAGTTCTTGTAATCGATGCACATGCCGATTACCGCGTGTGCCGCCGACGCATCGTCGATAAACGAATACGGAATGTGAAACCCGCGCGGCATCACACGAACCTGTTGGCCGTAGTCAAAGCTCCAGTCGAGGTTGCGGCCTAGATACATGTGGCCAGAATTATCGGTAAATCGAATGCTCGTGCACATAGCGCCTCCTAGCTCAATGTTCTTACTAGGCTCATTGTCACCAAACAAAGGAGCGCTAAACAAAAAGTCCGGACATGACAACAATGTCATACCCGGACTTTACAAGCAAGATAGACCCAACCAAGTCAACCCCGCAGGTCGTCTAAGGGGTCAAAGTGCCGCAGATTGCCACGAAAGAGGAGCGAAGCGTACTTAAGGTACGCGAGCGACGATTGAGCGGCAAGGTGCGGTGCTTTGGTCCCCTTAGACCAACTTGCCAAGACAGTGATCAATCATGTGTTGGATCATCTGTGCCTCAAAACCTGCGTAGTCGCGGCGGCACTCCTTCATCTTGCCGTCGACGATCTGGTCAAAGGCAACCTTGCACTTGATGTAGCGCGTGGACTTGGTGATCTCGTCGTGCGTCAGGCAGCTCTCCTCCATCTTGCTGGCGCCCAGGCCAAACACCAGACGGGGGTTGTAGAGCACGTGGGGCTCGCCGGCATCGTCCAGATAGACGCAGACCTTCTTGGTGACGCCAATCTGGTTGGCGGCAAGGCAGCCGGCATCCTCGAGCGACTTAATGGTATCGATCAGGTCCTGTGCGACCGACTCGTCCTCGACAGTCGCAACCTCGCAGCGCTGGGACAGGATGACCTCGTCGCGGCAGAGCTCTTTAATCATACGTTCCTCCAAAGAGTTCGTTGTAACCGCTTAAGTATACGGTACCTACACATTTTCATACGAAAAATACCGCACGTCTGCCCCCAAAGCGCGAACATCAACATGCGAGGAACACTAACTATAAAAAGGCGATATAGTAAGGAAGTTCGTGTCAATCGGCCTAAACTCGGGGCCGAACAAGGAAAGGGTATGCATGGACGAACTTTTTCACGTCAGTGAGCGCAAGTCCACAATCGGGACCGAACTTCGCGCTGGACTGACAACATTCCTGGCGATGGCCTACATCATCGCCGTCAACCCCGCGGTGCTCTCGGGCGCCGGCATCGATGCGGGAGCGCTCGCCTGCGCCACTTGTCTGGGCGCCGGCATCATGACCATCTGCATGGGCATCTTCGCCAACCGCCCGCTCGCCTGCGCGTCGGGTCTGGGCATCAACGCCATGATTGCGGGCATCACCACCACCATGTGCGGCGGTGACTGGCACGTGGCCATGAGCGTTATCTTCCTCGAGGGTGTCGTCATCTTGCTGCTCGTCCTTTGCGGCCTGCGCGAGGCCATTATGGACGCCATCCCCGTGGTCCTGCGCCACGCCATCTCGGTTGGTCTGGGCATGTTCATCGCCATGATCGGCCTGTGCGATGCCGGCATCATCACCGCTGGCGCCGGTACGCTTGTCGGCCTGGGCGACATCACCTCCCCCACCTTTATCGTCGGCATCATCTCCATCGTCGTGACGGTTGCCCTGGCTTCCCGCAACGTGCCGGGCTCGCTGCTCATCGGCATCATCGTCGCCGTTATCGCCGGTATCCCGCTGGGCGTCACCCATGCGCCCGAGGGCCTTATCGCCCCGCTCGACTTCTCGACCTTTGGCGCCCCGTTTGCCAGCACCACCGACGGCAACATGGCCATCGTGAAGGTTCTGACCGACCCGATGCTGCTCGTCGTTGCCTTCTCGCTGCTCATGAGTGACTTCTTCGACACCATGGGCACCGCGATGGCCGTCGCCAAGCAGGGCGAGTTCCTAACCGAGGACGGCAATGTCGAGGACATCCGCCCCATCCTGGTCGTTGACTCCGTGGCCGCCGCTGCCGGTGGCTTTATGGGCGTCTCCTCCATCACCACCTTCGTCGAGTCCACCTCCGGCGCTGCCGACGGTGGCCGCACGGGCCTCACCTCCGTCACCACCGGCGTGTTGTTCATCCTCGCCGCGTTCTTCTCCCCCGTCGTCTCCATCGTTTCCAGTGCCGCCACCTGCGGCGCCCTGGTCTACGTCGGCTACCTCATGATGAGCGAGGTCTCCGAGATCGACTGGTCCGACGTGTCGCAGGGCTTCCCGGCGTTCATGATTGTCGCCGGCGTGCCCTTCACCTACTCCATCTCTGCCGGTATTGGCCTGGGCTTTATCGCCTACGTGGTCGTCGCGCTCTTTAAGGGCGAGGCCTCCAAGATCAAGCCGCTCATGTGGATCGCAGCCCTTGCCTTCCTCGTCTACTTCTTCGTGGCGTAACGGCATAGTCTGCTAACGCAAAACAACAAGGCGCGGAGTCGCATCGAACGGCTCCGCGCCTTTCTTTTAGCGTCTGTCCCCGTGCCGGCGTGCGACAATTGAGGCTGTCAATATCACAACACCGAGAGAAGCCTGCCTTGGAAGCGCATCATAAGCAGATAACCGTTTATTCAGAGTGTGTGGAAGGCGCGCCCGTCATCTACCTCCCCGTTGCCATGGGCGACGGTAGTGAAGCCTACGAGCGCTGCCGAGAGCTCGACTGCCCGCCGTTCACCCTTGTCGCCATTGGAGGGCTCGATTGGAATCGCGAGCTGAGTCCCTGGGCATGCGACGGAGCTATACGAGATGCCGAGCCCTTTGGCGGACAGGCTGCTGGCTTTCTTGACGAGTTGTTGAAGCAGATAATCCCCCAGGCCGAATCATCGCTCCCGCAACCGCCCGCCTGGCGCGGCGTTGCCGGCTACTCGTTGGCGGGTCTTTTTGCACTGTGGGCACTTTGGCAAACAGATGTCTTTGAGCGCGCGGCGAGTGCATCGGGGTCGCTGTGGTTCCCCGGCTTTATCGACTACGCGCGCGAGCGCACGATGACAGCTACGCCCGACGCCACCTATCTGTCGCTCGGTAAAAAGGAAACCAAGACGCCCAACCGCATGATGCGGCACGTACTCGACGATACGCGCGCGATGGAAGAGCTGTTTATCGAGCGCGACATTCCAACAACGCTGGAGCTCAACCCCGGCAATCACTTTGCCCAAACTGACCTGCGCATGGCGCGCGGCATCCACTGGATACTGACGCATTAAAAATGGTGCCCACGCGCATATACGCATGGGCACCATATCTTGTTTTAGCTGAACGCAGCTGCTACTTAGCAGCCTCCTCAAGCTCAGAAGTATCGAACTCAAAATCATTGCCGGGCAGAATCGCATTGAGCACGATACCCACCAGCGAGCCCACGGCAAGACCGGAAAGCGAAATCGTCACGCCGCCCAGCTCCAGCACGATGGCGCCAGCGGTGCTGTACGCAATACCGAGCGAAAGCACAAGCACCAGAGCGGCCACCAGCACGTTGCGGTTGTTCTGGAAATCGACCTGGTTCTCGATGAGGTTACGGACGCCCACAGCGCTGATCATGCCGTAGAGCACGAGCGACACGCCGCCGATAACGCATGCCGGCATGGCTGCGATGACCGCAGCGAACTTGGGGCAGAACGAAAGCACGATGGCACAACACGCGGCAATGCGGATCACGCGCGGGTCGAACACGCGCGTCAGGGCGAGCACGCCGGTGTTCTCGCCATAGGTGGTGTTGGCCGGAGCGCCAAAGAGCGAAGCCAGAATCGTGGCAAAGCCGTCACCGAGCAGCGTGCGATGCAGACCAGGATCGGCGATGTAGTTACGCTCGCAAGTGGAGCCGATAGCCGAGATGTCACCGATATGCTCGATCATGGTCGCAAAGGCCAACGGCATAATGGTGATGATGGCCGTCGTGGCAAGGCCGCTATCGAACTGCGGGCCAAAGAGCGCAAACACGGTGTTGTCCCACACGATGGGCAGACCGACCCACGGAGCGGCGGCAACGCCCGAAAAATCGACCTCACCCAACGCAGCCGCGACGGCATAGCTCACCACGACGCCCAGCAGGATCGGCACGATCTTGACCATGCCGCGGCCCCAAATATTGCATACGACAATGACGGCCACAGCGACAACGGCAACAAGCCAATTGGTCTGGCAGTTGGCGATAGCAGAGCTTGCCAAGATCAGGCCGATGGAAATGACGATGGGGCCGGTCACCACCGGCGGAAAGAAGCGCATAACGCGCTTGGCGCCAAAGGCGCGGAACAGCGCTGCCAGCACCGGATAGAGCAGACCGGCGCAGGCAACGCCCAGGCAGGCGTAGGGCAAAAGCTCGGCCTCGCCGTTGGGCGCAATTGCGGCATAACCGGCAATAAAGGCAAACGATGAGCCCAAAAATGCCGGCACCTTACCGCGCGATAGGAAGTGGAACAGCAGCGTGCCCAAGCCGGCAAACAAAAGCGTTGCCGACACCGAGAGACCGGTGAGCACGGGCACCAGCACCGTGGCGCCAAACATGGCAAACAGGTGCTGCAGACCGAGCAGGAACATGCGCGGGCGGCCGAGCGACGATGCGTCGTAGATGGCATCGCTAACGGCGGGCGTCGAGAACTGGGACATTGATGTCCTTTCGAATGGAAGGGCGATCGGGCATATCGGATAACCTGCCCGAACGATACGATCCGAACCATTGTACGCGATACGCAGCGCCTCGCACGCGCCGCCGCCTGCGAACGGCATCGTTATTTCCAGACACGCTCCACAATACGCTTGACCAGCGCAATCTTTGCCCACTGCTCGTCCTCGGTCAGCTTGTTGCCAATCTCGCAGCTGGCAAAGCCACACTGCGGAGACAGATACAGGTTCTCGAGCGGCACGTACTTTGTCGCCTCGCGGATGCGCTCGACGATGGCGTCTTCGTTCTCGAGCTCTGCCGCCTTGGTGGTCACCAGGCCCAACACGACCTTCTTGCCGGGGGCAACGTACTTGAGCGGCTCAAAGCCACCGGCACGCGGCGTATCGAACTCAAGATAGAACGCATCGACGTTCTCGTGTACGAACAGGTACGGCGCGATGGGGTCGTAGCCGCCCTCAAAAGCATAGGTGGAGTGATAGTTGCCGCGGCACACGTGCGTGTTAATGACAAGGTCATCGGGCTTGCCCTCGATGGCGGCGTTGTTGAGCGCCACGCCCAGCTCGCTCACCTTTTGCAGGTCAACCGGGCTCATACCGGTCTTGGACACAAAGTCGGCATCGCAATAGATGCCCCAGGTGCAGTCATCAAATTGAATGTTGCGGCAGCCTGCGGCATACAGGTCGGCAATAACGGTGCGGTATGCTGCGGCGATGGCATCGGCGAGATCTTCGTCGGTCTTGTAGACGGCGCGCAGGCTCTCCTGCTGGCCATCGCAGCGGTCGAGCGTGACTTCGGAGAACGTCTGAATCGGCGCCGGAATGGTCTGTCGCGCGACCTGACCCTCCCCCTCGAGCGCCTTGACAAATTTGAAGTGCTCGACGAACGGATGATTCTCGCCGCTAATGGGACCGGTTACCACGGCGGTGTCGGCGGTAGTCTCCTCATCGTGGAACATATAGCCTGTACGCGAGGTGCGACGCTCGACGCCGTTCAGCCCCCACATAAAATCGAGGTGCCAGTAGCTGCGGCGAAACTCGCCATCGGTGATGACCTGCAGGCCGGCGGCCTTTTGCCTTGCCACCAAATCGCGGATGGCATCGTCCTCGACGGCCTTAAGCCCCTCGGCATCAAGCGTGCCTGCCGTATAGGCAGCACGAGCGTCCTTTACGGCCTGCGGACGAAGAAAGCTGCCGACGATATCGGCGCGAAACGGTGCGTTCGGTTGAATCGAAGTGCTCATAGATATCTCCCTTTTGCATTGGTTGCTTTACCGGGACAGAGTATGAGCGTTCATATGGCCATCGTAAAATATACGTTTATAACAGTTTGATATAGATGCTTCCTATGTCACTCTGGACTGCCATAAAGGGACTTGAACCGTGGGGAACACAGCAGCCTAGATATGCTGACGAATCGCGTCGATATAGGCCCGACCGTAGCGCGTGAGCGTCGTGTTCTTGCGCGTGATAATGCCAATCTCCATGTACTCGTCCACGTCGAGCGGAATCGAGATAATGCCGGGGCCGTTGAGCTCGTGGCTAATCACGCCCGAACACACCGTGTAGCCGTTGAGACCCATGACCAGGTTGAACAACGTCGCGCGGTCGCGCACGCGGATATTCTTGCGACGCTCAAACGTCGAGGTCAGCTCCTCGGAATAGTAAAACGAGTTGTAGCTGCCCTGCTCGTAGGATAGGAACGGGTAGTCTTCCAGATCCTCGAGCGTCACGCTGGAGCGGTCCGCCAGCGGATGGTCGGCACAGACGAAGATATGAGGCGCGGCACAGAAGAGCCCTTCGAACACGAGCTCGTTGGCCGCCAGCATGCGCTCGATGACCTCGCGGTTGTGCTCGGACAGATATAGGATGCCCAGTTCGCTTTTCATATGCGCGACGTCCTCGATAATCTCGTGAGTCTGCTCCTCGCGCAGGGTAAAGTCGTAGCGCGCGGCATCGAACTCACGGATCACATCGACAAACGCGTTGACGGCAAAGGAGTAATGCTGGCAGCTCACGCTAAAATGCGGCACCTGCTCGGATGCTCCTTTGTACTTACCCTCGAGCAGATCAGCCTGATCGAGCACCTGGCGCGCATAGCCCAAGAAGGTCTCGCCCTCCTCGGACACAATGACGCCCTTGTTGGTGCGCTCAAAGATATGCACGCCCATCTCGTTTTCGAGATCGCGAATCGACGCGGTAATCGAAGGCTGCGACACATAGAGGCGACGCGAGGCCTCGGTGATGCTGCCACATTCGGCAACCTTTACAACGTACCTGAGCTGCTGAAGCTTCATGGCTTTCTCCCTAGACGTTCGCGATGCCGAAGTCTGCCGCGTTCATCTGACGCATAAATGACGGCATCTCACCCGTCGCGGCGCAGGCGGCAATCTGATGCAGCGCTGCGGCAACCGCATCATCTGCCGCAGCGCCGATATGCCAGCGTGCGGCAGCCGTGACGGCCTCGTTGGCATTGGCGACCGCAACGGAGTTGGGAACGGCATCGATCATGGGCAGGTCGTTATCGGAATCGCCAAATACGGCCACCTCGTCGGGCGTTAGGCCCAAAGCGCGCGCCAGCTCCAGCGCAGCGCAGCCCTTGTCCCAACCAGCCGGAAGGATGTCGAACAGGCGCACACGGTTGTTGGGAAACACAAGCGAGAGCTCCGGCACCTCGGCGGCAACGTGCTCGCGTAGCTCCGCGAGTTCCTCACGCGAACGGGCGCTCCAGATATTCGCCTTGAACACCGGCGCATCATCGACGACAGGGCGGCACGGGGCCTCTTCGCCCTTGAGCCACGCATTGCCGCCCGATTCCATAGCGCGGCGCACACGCTCGGCATCACGTGTCACGCAATAGGCATCGTTATCCCAAAAGCCATCACCCAAGCTGTATACCTTCAGATAGGTATCGTCGGTTTCTTCTTCCAGATAGGCGGCCAAGCGCATAAGCGCATCGTTATCGGTCGCACGCGAGGCGACCACTTCGCCATCGACAAACATGACCTGGCCGTTGCAGAATGCACCGGTCGAAAAACACTCGGAATGATTTTTAAACATCCAGCCCATCGCAGACGGTTGGCGACCCGAAACCGGACCAAAGTGCAGACCCGCCGCCTGCATGGCATGAATGCCCTCGATGGCATAGTCGCTGGCGCCGTCATGCCCGGCCGGAATCAGCGTATCGTCCATATCGGTCAGCACGAGTTTGATCATAAGGTCCCCCAGTCGTTTTCATCCTAACCATTGTACCGATGCGCTAGTATAGGGAACAACAGATTCGATGCGGGAGTGCCGGCGGTGCAAACCACAAGGCTGAGAGGGCATGGGGCCCAATCCTTTGAACCTGTCAGTTAATGCTGGCGTAGGGAGCATGCCGCCTTTTTAGGGGCGCTGTCTATGCACAGCGCCCCTTTTCTATGCCAAGGAGGCATGTGCAGTGATCGATTCGGAACAGCTTAAGCAAAACGTGGTCAAGGCCGTGGAGGAGATTCGTGCCACCAATCCCATGGCCGGCTCCATCACCAACACGGTAACGATTGACTTTGTCGCCAACGCGCAGCTCGCCGTGGGCGGTTCGGCCGCCATGGTCTATCTGCCCGACGAGGGCGAGGCACTCGTTGCCGGCGGCGGCGCCATCTATCTGAACATGGGCACGCTCTTCCCCATCTACGAGCAGACGATTCCCCGCGCGGCCAAGGCGGCACATGACGCCGGCAAGCCCTGGGTGCTCGATCCGGTGGGCCTGGGCATCGGCAGCCTGCGCACCCAACTGGTAAACGAACTCAAGCAGTACAAGCCCGCCATCGTGCGCGGCAATGCCTCCGAGATTATCGCGCTCGCCGGTCTGTGGGGCCTTGAGGGCGAAGCGGCCGATCTGAGCCGCGTGCGTGGCGTCGATACCACCGACACGGTAGACGCCGCCCGTGATGCCGCCGTGGCGCTCGCCCGCTACACCGGCGGCGCCGTAGTGGTCTCGGGCGAAGTCGACCTGATTACCGACGGCACGACCGTTGCCAAGTCCCACGGCGGCAGCCCACTCATGTCCAAGATCACCGGCTGCGGCTGTTCGCAGGGCGGCGTGCTGGCCGTGTACGCCTGCGCCACCGACCCGTTTACGGCGGCCATCTGCGGCACCGCCGTCTACAACGTTGCCGGCACGCGTGCCGCCGCCGTCGCCGATGCCCCGGCAAGCTTTAAGGTCGCCTTTATCGACGAGCTCTACCTCGCAACCGCCCAGGACATTGCCGATAACCAACTCGAGCTCGAGGAGGCATAAGCCATGTCCAAGCCCGCAACCAATGCCGGCATGAACACACTCGTCGCTGTGGCCATCGCCCCGTGCGGCACCGGCGACGAGCTATCTGCCGAAGTCGCCGAGGTCGTACACGTCATTCGCGAGAGCGGCCTTCCCAACCGCACCACCTCGATGTTCACCGAGATCGAGGGCGACTGGGACGAGGTCATGCAGGTCGTGCGCGACGCGACCTTCGTGTTGGCGAGCAAGGGCATCCGCACCGAAGTCGTGCTCAAAGCCGATATTCGACCCGGATTTACCGACACCATGACCGGCAAACTCGAGCGCATGGAAGCGCAGATCAAAAAGCAGGAGGAAGCACGATGAGCATCCGCGACAACCTTGATATCTCGGCCTACCTGGTACTCGGCCCCGAAAACACCCTCGGACGCCCCGTGAGCGATGTGGTGACCCAGGCGCTCGATGCCGGCTTTACCTGCATCCAGGTGCGCTCCAAGGTGGCAAGTGCCCGCGAGATCATCGCACTGACGGGCGATGCCGCACAGGCCATCGCTCAGGCCGGCAAAACCGGACAGGTCGCTCTGCTGATCGATGACCGTCTTGACTGCGTACTCGCCGCACGCGAGCAGGGCATCGCTGTCGACGGCGTGCATGTTGGCCAGAGCGACATCCCCGTCGAGGTCTGCCGCAAACTTTTGGGCCCAGATGCCATCGTGGGCCTTTCGGCCCGCTGCGAGGAGATGCTCGAGTACGTCAAGACCGCCGACATGAGCCTGGTCGATTACCTGGGCGTAGGCCCGCTCCACGAGACCGAGACCAAGCGCGACTGCGGACGTGCTGCCGACGGCTCCATCATCACCAAGAGCTTTGAGGACCTGGCTGCCCTCCATGCGGCAAGCCCCGTGCCCATCGTGGTGGGCGGCGGCGTCAAAACGGCCGATCTTCCGCAGCTCAAGACCACCGGCGTCGACGGCTTCTTTGTGGTGAGCGCCGTCTGCAGTGCCGACGACCCCTACGCCGCAGCCAAGGAGCTCGTCGATACCTGGCAGCAGGCATAGGCCCATGCCAAGCAGCTGCTCCGCAGCCCCATATCTTCAATAGCGGAAAGCGCATCCCAGTTTGGACGTCCATTTTGGGATGCGCTTTCCGCCGTGGCCCCTACCCCGCCAGATACGCTTCCAGCGCCGGCAGCGTCGCCTCCGCATCGCGACGGCCGATCTGATAGATGCGCTCGAGCTCATCGGGCTCGCGGCACAGCGACGGCACCTTCACCGATTCGCTCGGCCGCACCACAAAGATCTCGCCAGCGGCTTCGCGGCGCGCCAGGTCATCGAGCGTGGCATTGTAGACCTCGTGCCGATGCTCAAGAGCCGCGACAAACTCCGGATAGTGACGATACACGCGACGCAGCATGGGCATCACGCTATTGGGTTGCTTTACAAAGCCCGCCGGCTGCGTCAGCACCACCACGTTGCGGTCATAACCCTGCTCAAACAGCCAAGTGCTGGGAATGGAATCGGCAACACCGCCATCCAAGTACTTACGACCCTCGATGGCAACAGGACGCGTCGCTACGGGAATCGCCGACGACGCCCGGATCCACTCAATATCGCGCTCGTCGCCATAGGGCAGGTCATGGTAGACGGCCTGCCCCGTCTTAAGATCGGTACATACGCACGTAAACCGCATGGGGCAGGCGCGATATGCCTCCAGATCGATGGGATCGCGCTCGATGGGTACCTCATGATAGGCAAACTCGGCATTGAACATATCGCCGGTTCGCAACCAGCTCGTCACGCTCGCATAGCGCTTGTCGGCGCAATAGGCCTTGTTGTAGCGAATGGCGCGGCCGATCTGGCGCGATTTAAAGTTGTAGCCAAACGCCGCGCCCGCCGAGACTCCCACCATATGGTCGCAGGTCAAGCCGTGCTCCATCCATACGTCGAGCACGCCCGCCGTATACATACCACGGTAGCCGCCTCCCTCGAGCGCAAGCCCCACCGTGCGCGTCGTATCTGGCTGTGCCATGCAACCATCTCCGTTCTCATGCTTTTGAACTAAACAAGTATATCTGTCAACGTATGCCGTCAAAAACGTGTTTATAAGCATTTATCGAACGTTTCCCGATGTATCCCCATGCCGCACCGCAATGCCCCTAGATGGCCTTGGGCATGAACGCCCTTAAGAACGTTGCGAAATAAACATCGCCTGCACCGTGCCAACGCCGTCGCACACAACGTGAGATAATTCTCAGCAGAATTCACCGATAGCAGATGGAGTTTGTGATGAAGGTTCTTTTGGTCAATGGCAGCCCCAAGGCAAACGGCAACACGGCCCGCGCACTCGCCGAGGTCGCCGAGCAGCTCAACGCCGAGGGCATCGAGGCCGAGATGTTTCAGCTGGGCGCCAAGCCTATTCGCGATTGCATCGGTTGCGGCCAGTGCGGCAAGCTCGATTGCCGTTGCACCTTTGACGACGATGTGGTCAACGAGCTGATTGCCGCTGCCGAGCAGGCAGACGGCTTTGTCTTTGGCTCGCCCGTCTACTACGCACATCCCAGCGGACGCATCCTCTCGGCACTCGACCGCGCATTCTATGCAGGCAGCAAGGCCTTTGCGCACAAGCCGGGCGCCGCTGTCGCCGTTGCCCGCCGCGGCGGCACGTCGACCACCTTCGACGTGCTCAACAAGTACTTCACCATCAACCAGATGCCCGTGGTAGCATCCACCTACTGGAACAACGTCTTTGGTGCCATGCCGGGTGAGGCCACCCAAGACGCCGAGGGCCTCGCCACCATGCGAAACATCGGCAATAACATGGCCTGGCTACTGCGTTGCATCGAGGCGGGAAAGGCCGCCGGCATCGAAGCCCCCCAGGCCGATCGCGCTAGGACCAACTTCATCAGGTAGAACGGCGGAACCAAACAATGAACGTGCAGATCTTCGGTACCAAAAAGTCCTTCGATACCAAGAAGGCCCAGCGCTATTTTAAGGAGCGCCGCATTAAGGTGCAGTTTATCGACCTTAAGGAAAAGGAGATGAGCAAGGGCGAGCTCACGAGCGTGATGCAGGCGGTCGGCGGCATCGACAAGCTGCTCAACCCCAAAGCCAAGGACGAGGAGACGCTCGCGCTCATCCAGCATCTCACCCCCAGTCAGCGCTTTGATAAGCTGCTCGAGAACCAGCAGGTTCTGGCCGAACCCATCGTGCGCAACGGCAAAAAGGCCACCGTCGGCTATTGTCCCGACGTATGGGGAGCCTGGGAGTAGCCTGTGTTATTTGCCCGTGCGTGGGTATAAGAGCAGGCGTTTGGCATAAGATTCAGCTGTAAGCCATGTCTAACAAAGGAGGGCACATGCCCAACAAACCCGTGAAGATCATCATGCTTACCGGATACCTCGGTGCCGGCAAGACCACGCTGCTCAACCACATCCTCGCCAACGACGGTGGCATCCGCGCTGCCGTGATCGTCAACGATATCGGCGAGATCAACGTCGACGCCAGCCTCATCGCCGACGGCGGCCTTTCCGAGACCGACGACCTTATCCCGCTCACCAACGGCTGCATCTGCTGCACGCTTTCGGACGACCTGGCCAACCAGCTGCAGGGCATCGCCGATTCGGGCAAGTTCGACTACATCATCATCGAGGCTTCGGGGATTTGCGAGCCTATCCCCATCGCCTACACCATCTCGAGCTTCTGCGACGAGGCCAAGGTGAGCGGCGAGCCCAAGCTTGCGCTCGACAACATCGTGGCTGTGGTCGACTGCGCCCGCATGTACGACGAGTTCAACGGCGGTCGCGACCTGCTAGCCGAGGATATCGACGAGGACGACATCGAGAGTCTGCTCATCCAGCAGATCGAATTCTGCTCCACGCTGGTCCTCAACAAGACCGACACCGTGACGCCTGAGCAGATCGCCGAGCTCAAGGCCATCGTGCGCAGCCTGCAGAAGGACGCCGTGATTGTCGAGGCCCAAAACGGCGAGGTCCCCATGGAGGAGCTGCTCGACACCGACCGCTTCGACTTTATGCGCGCCTACAACTCCGCCGCCTGGATCGAGGCCATGGAGCATCCCGAGGAGCACGACGACCCCGAGGTGCTCGAGTACGACATCGAGACCTTTGTGTACTCGCGCCGCAAGCCATTTGACCTGCAGAAGTTCACCGATTTTGTCGAGCAGGAGTGGCCCGACGAGGTCATTCGCGTCAAGGGCCCGCTGTGGCAGACCGGCGATCCGGACATGTGCTACATGTTTGAGCAGGCCGGCCACCAGATGCGCCTGATGGAGAACGGTCTGTTTGTCGATTCTGCACCCGAGGATGAGAAGCAGAAGATTATCGACGAGAACCCCGAGATCATGCAGATTTGGGACGACGAGACGGGCGATCGCATGACGAGCCTGTGCATCATCGGCCGTCACATGGACAAGGACGCGCTCATCGCCGCCCTCGATGCCTGCCTGACCGACTGGCACCGCGCCTAGAGTTATCGAGCGGGCATTTACCGCCCACGTTACCGCCAAACCACCACGAAGGTGCCTGTCCCCTTCGTGGTGGTTTTTCATTCTGAGCCAAGGAGATTCATGTTCAATATCGTGCTGTACGCGCCCGAGATTCCGGCCAATACGGGCAATATCGGCCGCACCTGCGTGGTCACCGGTACCCGCCTGCACCTGGTGGAGCCGCTGGGCTTTTCGCTCGACGACAAGACGGTACGTCGCGCCGGCCTGGGCTACTGGCAAAACTTGGACGTGACGATCTATGCCGGCTGGGAGGATTTCCTTACGCGCAACGACCTCTCCCCCGCCGACGAACGCCTGCACCTGCTGACCAAAAAGGCGCGCCGCACCTATGCGCAAAGCACCTACCGCGACGGTGACTATCTGGTCTTTGGCAGTGAGAGCTCGGGGATTCCCGAGCCACTGCTTGCCGCGGCGCCCGAGCGCTGTGAGCGCATCCCGATGCTGCGCGATTGCGACTCACTCGATAACGCCGAGGCTTGGGAAGCCCACGAGGAGGCGCTCGGACATACCGAGGACAGCCACGAAGCCATCCTTCGGCAGGATATCTGCGGCAACTTTATCGACCCGGCCGACTACCGCATTAGTGCACTCAACCTCTCCAACAGCGCCGCCATCGTCCTCTACGAGGCCCTGCGCCAAACAGGCTTTCCGGGAATGTGACAAAGGAACTGTTCCTTTGTCACATTCGGTTATAGGTAGCGACCGGTGATGCTCTTGGGGCAGGCCGCGATGTCGTCCGGCGTGCCGGCGCAGACGATTTGCCCGCCGGCGTCGCCACCGCCCGGGCCCATGTCGATCACGTAGTCGGCGTTACGGATAAGGTCGAGATCGTGTTCGATCACGATAACCGTGGCGCCCTTGGCAACGAGGCCGTCAAACACGTTCAACAGCACCTGAACATCGAGCGGATGCAGGCCGATCGTGGGCTCGTCAAATACGAATACGGCATCATCCTGCACGCGGCCCATCTCGCTCGCGAGCTTAAGGCGCTGCGCCTCGCCGCCCGAAAGCGCCGGTGTGGGCTCGCCAAGTGTCAGGTATCCCAGCCCCAGATCGTGAAGCGTCTGCAGGCGTGCCTGAACTTTCTTGAGTCCGACGGTCGCGTCGAGGGCCTCATCCACGCTCATATCCATAAGTTGCGGCAACGTAAGCAGGCTGCCGTCCTTTCCCTCGCGATGGACATGTGATGCTGCGTCTGCATAACGCGAGCCACGGCATGCAGGGCAGACGATCTCGACATCGGGCAAAAACTGCACGTCAAGCGATATCGATCCCGTGCCATCGCACGTAGGGCAACGCAAAGCGCCGGTGTTGTAGCTAAAGGCACCCGCCTTATACCCCGCCGCCTTGGCCTCGGGCGTGCGGGCGAAGGCACGGCGCAGCTCATCGTGGATGTCGGCATAGGTCGCCACCGTCGAGCGCACGTTGGCGCCGATGGGCGTGGCGTCAATCAGGTTGGCGCGCGCGATACCCTCGGCATCGACCCAACGCACGCGTCTGGGCAGGCGCTCGCCGGCCGCCTGCGCCTTGAGTGCCGGGATGAGCGTCTCGAGCACCAGCGTCGTCTTGCCCGAACCCGAAACGCCCGTCACCGCGACAAGGCGGCCGCGCGGGATATCGACTTCGAGTGGTTTGACGGTATGGATGGCACCGGTCGCTATGCGGATATGGCCTTGGTCGAACATTTCGTCGTCAGCCACCTGCGGGCGCAGACGCTTGGGCTCTGCGCGCAAAAACGGGGCGATGCGGCTGTCCTGCGATTGTTCGACCTCACCCACCGTACCGGCGGCGATTACATGACCGCCGCCTGCTCCAGCAACGGGGCCCATCTCGACCAGATAGTCGGCTTCCGCCAGTACGCGCGTGTCGTGGTCGACAACAACCACGGTGTTGCCGTCGTCCACCAGATCGCGCATCACGTCCACCAAGCCGTCGACATTGGCAGGATGCAAGCCGATCGAAGGCTCGTCCAGCACATACAGCACGCCCGTCGATCGGTTGCGCACCACGCGGGCAAGCTGCACGCGCTGGCGCTCACCCGTAGACAGCGTGGCACCGGCGCGGTCGAGCGAAAGGTAATCGAGGCCCAGATCGATCAGGCGGCGAGCCGTACTCAAAAACGAATCGCAGATGTCCGTCGCCATGGGCCGCATCTCGGTCGGCAAGGATGCGGGCACCCCACGCACCCACTCAATCGCCTCGCCCAGCGTCATGGCCGCCGCCTGCGCCAGATTGATACCGCGCACCTGAGACTGGCGCGCGGCCTCGGAAAGACGCGTGCCTCCGCAGTCGCGGCACGGCCCCTCGTGCAAAAAGCGTGCAACGCGCTTGAGCCCCTTGTCGTCCTTAACCTTGGCGAGCGCATTCTCAACGGTATAGACGGCGTTGTAATAGGTAAAGTCGAGCGGCGTGGCACCCTCACCGTTTTTGGGAACGTAGAGAATGTGCTTTTTAACCGCCGGACCATGGAACACGATGTCGCGTTCGGCGGGCGTGAGCTGGCTAAACGGCACGTCGGTACGCACGCCCATCTCGCCGGCTACCTGCTTCATCAGATCCCACATGAGTGTGCCCCAAGGAAGCACCGCGCCCTCGTTGATAGTCTTTGACTCGTCGGGCACCAGGCTCGCCTCGTCCACCTCGCGCATGACGCCGGTACCGCCGCAGGTAGGACACGCGCCGCCGCTGTTAAAGGCAAGGTCCTCGGCACTCGGCGCGTAGAATTCACGGCCGCATGCGGGGCACGTGAGCGACAGGCCCGCGGCGACGTTAAGGCTCGGCTCCACGCGCGCCCCGCAGTGCGGGCAAACGTGATGGGCACAGCGGCTAAAGAGCAGACGCAGGCTGTTGTTGAGCTCGGTCATGGTGCCAAAGGTCGAGCGCACGCCCGGCACGCTGGGGCGCTGATGCAATGCGAGCGCCGCCGGCACGTGCAGCACCTCGTCCACCTGGGCGTGCTCGGCTTGCGTCAGGCGACGTCGAGTATAGGTGCTGAGCGCCTCCAAGTAGCGACGCGAGCCCTCGGCATAAAGAACCCCCAGCGCCAGCGAGCTCTTGCCCGAACCCGATACGCCGGCAATACCCACCAGCTTTCCCAGCGGAATATCGATATCGATGTCCTTAAGGTTATGGACACGTGCGCCACGTACCTCGATAGCACTTGGTTGTTGCGACACCGTCATCGCTCCCCTTCCTGTTAGCCGAACGTGGCAAAGGGACTGTCCCTTTGTCACGTTACTCGCACTGTGCTCGCCCGCGCCAGTCTTCGCAGGTCAAATAGGTAAAGTACTCGGTACGCACATCGCCCATAAGCTCGCAGGGCACGTCGCGCTCAACGTGATGTGG
This sequence comes from Collinsella sp. AM28-11LB, assembly GCF_003469895.1. NCBI lineage: Bacteria > Bacillati > Actinomycetota > Coriobacteriia > Coriobacteriales > Coriobacteriaceae > Collinsella > Collinsella sp. AM28-11LB. The sequence goes on along the minus strand of NZ_QSKJ01000007.1, from coordinate 60,968 downwards.
CACGAACCCACATTTTTGTTGGACGCGTAACGACTTGTTATTGCCCTCATAGTATCCGCACCAAAGCGCCTTGCAGCCAAGCGTTTCAAACGCATAGCGTTGCATAGCTCGCACTGCTTCCGGAGCAAAGCCTCGACCCCAAAACGGCTTGGCGATCCAATACCCCACCTCGAGCTCAAGTCCAACGCTTTGGCCGTTCGATTCGCAGCGCGGCGGCATGAGTCCAATGCTGCCCACGGGCTCGTCTGTCTCGGGCAGGCAAATGGCAAAGGTATGGGGCGCCGTAAAGACCGTCTGAATGATCTCTCTGCTTTCCTCAATGCTTCGATGGGGTGGCCAGCCCGCAGCCGGCCCCACGTCCGGGTCGCTCGCGTATGCAAACAGGCTCGCCGCATCCGTCTCGCGCCACGGACGAAGCACCAAGCGCTCAGTATGAATCACCACGTTTCAACCTCTCAATTATCGATGTGACAAAGGGACTGTCCCTTTGTCACATGTAGCCGAAAAATTCCGCGTCGGCGGGGCGATAGGGACGGAAGGTGGCGGGATCGACCTTTACGTGCGCCGCGGCGGGCACGTCGTACCATTTGACCGTGTAACCGGCGCCGTGAGAGCAAAAGACCGAGTCGGGCGTGTTGGGCAGATCGGCCTCGGGCTCATAGGCGGCCGTCTCGATTACGCGCTCGGCATCATGGCAAGCCGAATAGCCGGCGAACTCCAGGTACAGATGACCGCGACCGCTCGTGTAGGCAGCCACCTCCAGCGCATAATCCTGCACTTCGGATGCCGGCACGCGACCCACAAGCTTCGCCCGGTCGCCTGTTATCGTCGGCGGCTCGTACTCGGCACCCATGCGCGTAGCGTCTGACAACGCCCTGCCCACGCACTCCCCCGGCACCTCGAGCTCAAAGTGGTACCACGGCTCCAACAGCACCGCCGCGCCGGCCTCACGCGCCTGCATCAAACCCTGGCGAATCGCGCGGTACGTGGCCTGGCGAAAATCGCCGCCCTCGGTATGTTTGGCATGCGCACGGCCGCCCGTGAGCGCAATGCGCACATCGGTGATGGGCGAGCCGGTCAGCACGCCCAGGTGATCGCGCTCCATGGCGTTGGTGAGTGCCAAACGCTGCCAGTTAAGATCGAGCTCGTCGGTCGAGGTCACGGTCCCAAACTGCACGCCCGAACCCGCTGGCAACGGCTCCAGGCGCAGATGCACCTCGGCATAGTGGCGCAGTGGCTCAAAGTGGCCCACGCCCTCGACCGGCTGCGAAATAGTCTCCTTATAGAGAATGCCGCCAGGCTCAAACTCGACCGCAAGGCCAAAGCGATCGGCCAACACCCGCTGCACGACTTCAAGCTGCACGGCGCCCATCAACTGCAAGTGAATCTGCTCAAGATGCGTGTTCCAGCTTACGCCGAGCATGGGGTCTTCGTCCGCCAGCTCGATCAGCGCTTTAAACACCGCATGGACATCATGTTCGCCCGGTAGCACCGTATAGGTGAGGACCGGCGCAATGACGGGTGCATCGCACCCGGGCTCCGCACCCAAGGCATCCCCCGGGCGAACGTGCGCAAGACCCGTCACGGCACAAATACCGCCAGCAGCAACTTCCTGGGCGAGCTCGTACTTCTCTCCGTTATAGATGCGCACCTGATCGACTTTCTGCCCCCATACCTCGGCACCGGAGCGCCCCTCGATCATCTGTTTTGCACGTAGCGCGCCGCCGGTCACTTTAACCCAAGCCAAGCGCTCGCCACGAACGCCTCGGCTGACACGATAGACACGCGCGGCGAACTCCGGGGCCCACGCCTGTTCACGCATCAGTGTACACATGCCATCCAGCAGCTCGCCCACGCCTTGGTCCTTGAGCGCCGAGCCGGCAAAGCAGGGAAAGAGCCTGCGCTCGGCAACCATGCGCGACAGCGTTGCAACGGAAAGCTCACCCGTCTCAAGAAACTCCTCGAGCGCCGCCTCGTCCAACGCGGCAGCGTCCTCCCAAGCGGCACCGCCCGCCAGCAGTTCGCTGGCATCCAGGCAGCCCTCGGAAAGACGCTGCCCAAGTTGCGCCAGCAAAACATCGCGGCCGGGATTCTCTAAATCAATTTTGTTGATAAAGACGAACGTCGGGATGTCATAGCGCGCAAGCAGGCGCCACAGGGTTTCGGTGTGTCCCTGCACGCCGTCGTTGGCGCCCACAACCAAAATCGCGTAGTCGAGCGCGCGCAATGTGCGCTCTGCCTCGGCAGAAAAATCGACATGCCCCGGTGCATCCACGAGCATGACGTGGGCATCTCCGTGGTCGAGCACGGCCTGCGACGAGAAAATCGTGATGCCGCGCTCGCGTTCGATAGCGTTGGTATCCAGGTGCGAGTCGCCGTCGTCCACACGGCCGCGCTTGCGAATGCGACCTGCGTTGAACAGCATGGCCTCGGCCAGCGTAGTCTTGCCGGCATCGACATGCGCCAAGATTCCAACGACCGCTTGCTTCGACATGGCTCTCCTCTTATTGCAAGCCCATCGCACGTGGCAACGGGCACCCTCGTTCCACACTGGATGATACAATTTACGGGCCGGCGGGCGAAGCGGGCCCTATCCCCCGACCGAGCTCATCGCCCCGCGTTGCCGCGCGGCGATTTTCGCAGGTTCGCGCCTTGCGAAAGCCGGCTTGCAAAACAGCGCATCGAACGAAAATGGCCCCGCCCGGGGCCATTTTCATGTACATGGATTGTTGATACGCGTCCTCGCTCTTATGCCTCGCGCAGCCAGTCGAACGCAACACGCGGCGTGCCGTCCGACACATACACGACTCCGGCGCGCTCGAACCCCGCCTTCATGCTCGCACCCTGCATGGGCAGGTTGTCCGCGTGCGTATCGATACGCAGATGGTCGGCACGCTCCTTGGCAAAGGCAAACATCGCGGCCGCGATACCGTGCACGGTGCCGTCGGACGCCACGCGGTGCAGCACGGCGTACGGAGTGTCGCTACGCCACTGACCGTCCTCGATGACGTCATAGCACTCGTCCGGGCCCGGCAAAAAGGCAAACGTCGCCACCACGCGACCGTCGACTTCGCACACATAGCTGCCGCCGGCGGCGATATCGGCAGTCAGCTGCTCGGCCGAAGGCGTGCCCTCGGGCCACTGCGTGGCGTTGCCATGCGCGCGCATAAAGGCGCGGGCGACGTCATAGATGGCCATGACGGCAGGAATGTCGGTATCGAGGGTTTTTCTGATCATCACGCGGCGACCTCACGTTTATTGGTATCACTTTGATTGAGCAATGATACCAGCGTTTGGAAAGGACACGAAGCAGATGGGGAGCAAAAAGCGAGCCGCCTGGTCAAAGGCCAAAAGCGAGTTTTTGGGCGCTGCTACGGGCGGCGATATGAGCGACCTGTTTGCGCGCGAGGATGAGCGCCGCGACGCCCTGGACGCCGAGCGAGATGAGGCCTGGCGCTACAAGTCGTGCGAGCGAAAAAACCGTTACGACACGCGCGCCGAGGCCGAGGCAGTTATGGCTGACTGCGAAAACCGCGGACGCCGCGGGCTGGCCTGCTACAAATGCGAGTACTGCGGCGGCTGGCATCTGACGTCGCATCCATGGAAATAGACGCCGCATCGGCACGGCACTGACGGAGCGCCAACCATCGCACGCAAGCTACGGGCGCGGCGGCACCAAAACATCGTAGCGAACGGCCTTGCCCGCAAGCTGATAGCTCGGCTTAACACCGGCAAGCAGCGGCCCCTTCACTGGCCGCTTGATAACAACCTTGCGCGGGCACGACGCAAGAGCAGCCTCGACCAGCGTCTCCTCATCGGCACACGGCTGCTCCAAATGGTGCAAGAGCTGGAACTTCTTTTTAACCGCCGCGCTCTTGGTGCGCTCGGGAAACATGGGGTCCAAATACACCACATCGGGAGCCGCGAGCTCACCGCGCTCGACCAGCTCAGCCGTATGGCGAAGGCCGGCAATGCTGTCCTCGCCCGCATGCAAGCGCATGCGTGCCACGGCAGCCGCAAGCGCCGGATCATCCGCCGCGCGGTCCAAGGCATCCTTGAGCAATGCCGCAATCACGCAATCCTGTTCATACAGATCGACGGTAAAGCCCGTGGCGGCCAGCAGCAGCGAATCCTCGCCAAAGCCTGCCGTGGCGTCAATCGCCCATGGCTGCTCGATGCCTTTTGTGCGCGCAGCCTTCACCAGCAGCTCTTGCTGCAGACGGCCCTGCTTGAGCCGTGGAAGCATGCGGGCAAAATCGGCACGCAGCTCCATCGCGCCGTCGGTGAGCGTGAGGCCCTCGGGCTTCCCGGTCAGCTCAAGCCCCGCGGCCCGAGCAACAGAAAAGGGATCGACGACGCCCATGGGCACTCCTTTACAAGCAAAATGAATACGTGAGCGCCGCCCCTGTCGGCACTCAACCGTCCGCTATTGTCCCACATGCGACATGGCCCACAGCATCCCAATGCAAAGCACCGCCATCAATCCCGTGCATACGGCAGCGATCACAGAATCACTCATGCGCCTTCCCAACGACCGCGGCTCGCGCACTTGCCCTGTTCCGTACATCATGGCTCCTCCTTAGACCAACTCCTTGTCACGACCTCATCATCGCAGCGCCACACATGTGCTGCCATCGATTTGGCTTACGTCCAGCTTTCCTTTTTGAAAGATTGCTCTGCACAGGCGAGAAGCGCTTTCTAGCACACACGCCGTCACGTTGAACTACAATGTGCTTCACGATATGTGCAGCTTATGGGACGCGCCAGACTGGCAGCGCCCGAATCGAAAGGACTACCTATGAGCGCCGCGCGCAAGACACTCAAAATCCTTGCCCTCATCTATTTTGTTTTGGGCATCGCCAGCCTCGTCATCGGAATCGCCGGCATCGCGACCGGCAAATTTGAATCCATCTACGGATCGAACGCCATACTCGCTGCTGTCGTTGTGATTATCAAGGGCGTTGTCGATCTTGCCGCAGGTGTTGCGGGCATCAAGGGTGCCAACAAGCCTTCGCAGGTGGATGGCGCGTTTAAGCTCGGTATCGTTGCCGCGGTCGCTACGCTCGTCCAGGCTGTGCTTACCCTTCCCGCGCTCGGCGGCAGCGCCGTCAATATCGGCGCCTTTGTCATCGTGGTCTACGACCTGTTCTTTATTCAGCAGGCGCGCGCCGTTAATGCCGAAAACAAGGACCGTCTGTAAGCGCTCGCTTCTCATAACCTCTGCAGCCAAGCAACTAAAAAGGGCCGATCGCGCAGCAACGCGGTCGGCCCTTTACGTTTGCCTAGATAAAACCCGCCAAAATAAACCTGTCCCTTTTTTGTAGGTTAGCTGTGGCGGTACTCGGCGATGATGAAGTCGATGTCGGTCTGAAGGGTATCGAGGTTTGCCAGGCGTGCTTTGTCGGCGGGGCGCGTGCGGTAGTAGTACGGCGTCATCTGGAACACCGCCTCGATGTCGGCCTGGGTCTGGAGCGTAATGTTCGCAGACACCCGCTGCGTTCCGACCAACTCGAGTTCGGTAGTCTTCGGCAGCTTCTCGTCATTGAGGTATGGCCTGTCGTAGAGCACCTCCTTGAGCCCAAACAGGTGATGGGCACCCGGCACCACGGTGTAGAGCGAGCCCTCGGGCACCAGCACGCGAGCAAACTCGCGCTCGTTAAAGGGAGCAAAGAGCTCGGTCACCATATCGAAGGCGCCATCGGCCACGGGGATATCCTTCATGTTGGCCACAAAATAGGTCGCATCGCCGCGCTTGGCGGCCAGGCGCACCATCTCTTTGCCCAGGTCGAAACCGTAAACATCCACGCCCGGCACCGCACCCATGGCACTGGTGTAGTAGCCCTCGCCGCAGCAAATATCGAGCAGCGTCATGGGGCCATTCGCAGACGTTGCACGTCCAGACACCTGCTTGCGCACCAGCTCGACCATCGCATCGCGCAACGGCGCGTAGTAACCGCGGTTAAGAAAGTCGCGACGACTGCGCGCCTGCGACTTGGGATCGCCCATGGAGTCGCCGCTCTTGGACGAGCGCAGCAAATATAGATAGCCCTCGCGCGCACGGTCAAACCGGTGTCCGCCCGCGCATGCAGCACCGCGCTCGTCGTCCACCAACGGCTCATGGCAAACGGGACACAACAACATGGCAACTCCTTAGCGCGAACAACACAACGCCCACCATTGTCGCACGCCTCCCCCGCCTCGTCATTGGGGACGTTCTTGTTCGACTAGTCATTTAAGAACGTCCCCAATGACTAGTCTGAAGGAGTGTCCCCAACTGCCGGCAGAAAAGGAACGTCCCTAAGTGCCGACTAGTCGATTAGGAGTATCATCGTCTGCGCAAATAAGCACGAATGAGCATGTTAGAGATTGAGAGCGTATGGCAGACACCGCATCTAAGCACATTGACATGACCACCGGCTCGCTGTGGCGCAATATTCCCCTGTTCGCCTTCCCCGTGGCCGCCACGAGCATCTTGGAACAGCTATCGAACCTCATCGCCACGGTCATCATCGGCAACTTCTCGGGCGACCAGGGAACCCTTGCCATGGCAGCGGTCGGCTCCAATGTTCCGCTTACCAGTCTTATGCTCAACCTGTTTATCGGCATGTCGCTTGGCTCAAATGTGGTCATCGCCAACGCTATCGGCCGCAACGATCAGAACATGGTCAAACGTGCCGTCCATACCTCGGTTTTAATGGCGCTCGTGGGCTTTGTCGTCATCGCGCTGGGCGAGATCTTTGCCGAGCCCATGCTCGCCGCGCTCAACGTTCCTGCCGAAACCATGCCGCTCGCTTCGCTCTACCTGCGCGTCTTTTTGCTCAGCATGCCCTCGATCTTGCTCTACAACTTTGAGGCCGCGATCTTCCGCTCCGTCGGCATCACCCGTATGCCGCTGCAGGCGCTTGCCGTGTCCACCGTCCTCAACATTGGCCTGGACCTCATCTTTGTCCCCGTACTCCACTGGGGCGTCGCGGGCGTCGCCATCGCCACCGCCATCGCCTACACCGTCAGCGCCGCTACGCTCTTTATCCGCCTGCTCAAGACCGACTCCGTCGTCCGCGTCACCCCGCGCGACTTAGGCTTAGACCCCGTCGCCCTCAAGCGCATCGTTAAGATCGGCTTGCCCGCCGGTATTCAGAGCGCCGTCTTTGCCGTTGCCAACATCATCATCCAGTCCGCCATCAACAGCTTGGGCACCGAGGTCATGGCGGCATCCAGCGCCGCCATGAGCCTGGAGTATGTGTGCTACAACCTGCTCAACAGCTTTAGCCAGGCTTGCACCACCTTTGTGGGACAAAACCACGGCGCACGCCAGATTGACCGCTGCACCAAGACGCTCAAGGTCTGCCTGGTCGAAGGCGGCATCGTTGCGCTCACCACGATTATCGTCATCGTCGGTCTGGGGCGCGAGATCCTGGCACTGTTCAACAGTGACCCCAACATCGTCTCGATCGGTTATATCCGCGTGTGCTCGATCTTCCCGGCGTACGCCTTTAGCATGTTCTACGAGAACATGTCCGGTTATCTGCGCGGCTTTGGCATCTCGCTCATGCCCGCCCTCATCACCATGATCTGCGTCTGCGGTATCCGCTTCTATTGGGTGTTCTGCGTGTTCCCGCACTTCCGCACCTTTGCGAACATCATGATGGTCTACCCCATCAGCCTGGGCACCACGGCGTTCTTTATGGTCGTGGCGGTACTACTTTGCCACCCGGCACGCACCTATCGCGCCACCCAAGCCAAAGCGACAGCCCGCTAAACACCGCACTCAACGCCACACCGGTCATTAATTGACAATATGCGAGCTCATATAGTCGATAAAGCGCCTCGTGGCGATGGGCATGGTGTCCCAGCTGCGCCAGGCGGCCACCACGTCACGCGAGGGGGCATGTACGATGGGCCGCACATGAATATCGGCTTGCATGCCCTCGACCGTACGACGGTAGAGCATGCTCACGCCCAGGCCCTCCTCCACCATCGCCATGATGGTGTAGTCGTCGGTCACCTCACTCGTCACGTGCGGCGACAGCCCATGCGCCGCGAATGCATCGAGTACCAGGCTCTGTTCGCCCTCATCTAGCAGCACAAACGGCTCGGATGCCAGGTCGGCGAGTGTCACCTTTTCCTTTGCCGTCAGCGGATGCGCGGCCGGCAGCAGTGCCACCAACTCGTCGTGATAGACCACGCGCTTCTCGAGCCCAGCGGTAAATCCGCGCGCCGTAAAGCAAAAGTCAACTACGCCATCGTGCACCCACTGGGCGTTGCGCGTGTAATCGCCCTGCTTGAGGGTAAAGTGCACGCCCGGGTGCAGGGCCCCAAAGTCGCGGATCACACGCGGCAGCACGGTACGACTCACGTTGGTAAACGTCGCAATGCGAATGTCGGTCGACGAAAGCCCCAACAACTCCTGACGCTTACCCTCAAGCTCGGCCTCGGCCGTTACGATCTGGCGCAGATACGGCAGATACTGTTTGCCGTCGCGCGTAAGCGAGACGCCCTGCTTGCCGCGCTCGATAATCGTGGTGCCCAGCTCGCGCTCGAGCGCCTTGACTGCCTGGCTCACCGCGCTTTGCGTATAGCCCAGCTCGTCAGCCGCACCCTTAAGACTGCCGCAATCGACCACCATACATACAATCTGATACCGCGATGCCATCGTGCCTCCACATCGATGTAGCCGTAAAACGTTTTGCTAGCGTTTTTCCTGTCAACATTAGCATTTCTTAATCATACTGAAGATACATTCGCTTTACTACATCCTCATCTGGGAGCAGAATCCTTTTTACGAAACCGTTTTGTAACAAAAGGAGTCCCATGGATCGCAAAAAAGCAATCGCGCTCTCATTTTCCGTTCCCGTCGCATGGGGCTTTTCGTACCCCCTCATGAAGATCGGCATGGATAGCATGAACGCCACGAGTATCGTTGCGCTGCGCTGCATCATCGCCTTTGCAGCTTGTCTGCTGCTCTTCCACAAGCACGCGCTGCGCATCAATCGCGACGTGATGATTCGTTCCGCCATTATCGGCGCCATCATGGCAACCGAGCTTACCTGCATGTGCTTGGGTTCCAGTCTCACCTCCGCCTCCACCGCCGGCTTTTTGCAGAGCCTGACGGTCGTGATCGTGCCGTTTGCCAACGCGGCTCTGCTGCGTCGCGCCCCCGAGCGCAAGGTGCTCATCGGCACTGCCATCGTCACCTGCGGCATGCTTTTGCTCTCGGGCGCCGACTTTACCAGCCTGAACCCCGGCGCGATGGTCATGCTGCTCTCGGCCTTTATCTATGCCGGCCACATTATCGTAGCCAAGCGCTTTGTCGAAGAAGTCGATCCGCTGGCTCTGGGCGTTTGGCAGCTGGGCTTCGGTGGCTTGTTCTCGGGCATCGCCGCATGCACCTTTGGCGGCTTTACGCTTCCCAGCACGCCGAACGAGATCGTCGTTGTCGTTGCGCTCGCACTCATCTGCTCTGCCTACGGCTTTATCACCCAGACGCTCGTGCAGCCCCACGTACCCGCCGAGACCACCGGCTTCGCCTTCTCGCTCGAGCCGGTCTGCTCCGCCGTCTTCTCGTTCTTCCTGGTCGGCGAGGTCCTGAGCCCCATCGCCTTCTTTGGCGCAGCGCTCATCCTCACCGGCGTCATGGTGGCAACCGTCGAGCTTCCGCACCTTCGCGCACATGGGCATACTCGTATGGCAGGAGCGCCCGAGCACGTCTCGTAGACCCCACTCCTCATGCAGCCGCGGCATAAAGGTCTCTGGACGCCTTTACAATAGGTGCCAACATAGCATCTGCCATAAAGGAGTTCCATGGACGCTGTAACTCGCGACCGCAACATAGCAACTTGGTTGGGCGATGCGCCGCAGCCGGTCCGTGACACTACGAACCAGCTGCTCGAGCGCATCGCCCTTTTGCGTGCCGAGCAGACCATCTACCCGGCGCAAGACGACATCCTCAATGCCCTCGCCTACACGCCGGCCGACCAGGTCAAGGTTGTCATATTGGGTCAAGACCCTTATCACGGACCTAACCAGGCAATGGGGTTGTCGTTCTCGGTCCCCGCGACGCAAACCAAGTTGCCGCCGAGCCTGCGCAACATCTATAAGGAACTCAAAGCCGATCTGGGTTGCCCCATTCCCGCCACGGGAGACCTAACCCCATGGGCACAGCAGGGCGTCCTGCTCCTCAACACCACGCTCACCGTGCGCGAGCATGCCGCGAACTCGCACGCCAAGCTGGGCTGGAGTACCCTGACCGACTACATTATCGAACGCTGCTGCCAGCTGCCCCAGCCGGTAGTCTTTTTGGCATGGGGCCGCTTTGCCCAGCAGATGGTCGAAGGCAAGCTCGCCACGACCGGCGCGGGCAAGGCAACCGACAAGTTCTGCCTGGCCTCTACGCACCCCTCGCCGCTTTCGGCCAACCGTGCCACGGCAGAACTCCCCGCTTTTATGGGGTCGCGTCCCTTCTCCGCTGCCAATCGGTTACTCGAACAGCACGGCTCGACCCCCGTTAACTGGACTAGCCTCGGCTAAAAATCGATACATCAAAAACGCGCCCGACAGCTTTCCATCGGGCGCGTTTCCTATTCGGGCCAAATAAATTGCGTGCGGCCGGCCTCGCCGCCATCGATCAGCAGGCTCTGCCCGGTCATAAACCGGTTGGTTACGCCCACAAAGTAGATCCATTCGGCAATCTCTTGGGCGGTGGCCCAGCGCTTAAGCGGCGTGAGTTCCATAATCTGGCTCCACAGGTGTTCGTCTTCCATCACGCAACGGTTGAGCGGCGTGATCACGCCACCCGGGTCCACACTGTTGGCGATGGCCTGCGGCGCCAGGCGGTTTGCAAGGTTCTTGGTGTAGGCGATAACGCCGCCCTTGCTGGCGGCATAGTCGGGAAACTCCGATCCCGTATGCCCGCTCGCCGACCCCACATTGACCACGGATTTGATAGCCGGTGTCGGCTTGGCGGCAAGCCCCTCCCCCACAAAGGCATAGCGCTCGGTCACGTTGATGGTGCCACGCAAGTTGACGGCAATATCGTCGGCCGAATCCTGCACACCGGCAACGTTCACGATTACCTGTGGCTCAAGGTCGCCTGGAAACGAGTCAGGCTCGCGGACATCAACGATCAGATGGCGGTAGCGCTCGTGTTCGATCGCCGCCGGCAGCAGATCAAAGCCCACGACCTCGTGGCCCTCGTCCAAAAAGCGCTGCACGCACGCGGCTCCGATACCACCCGAAGCACCCGTGATCAAAACCCGCATGCTTGCTCCTTAGGCGGTTGCATGGCGCTTGAGGTACTCGGCGCCCACATTCTCGCGCTCCCAGCTGCGCACGACCTTGTAGCCCACGGGGCTCAGGAAGACCTCGCACAGCAGCTCGGCAACAGCGCCAGTCAGCGAGCACATAAGAACCTGCACCCAGGTCCAACCAAAGAACGTGTGGCTCACCACAATGGCAAAGACTAGGTTGTCGATAAACTGGCCGACACCCGTAGACACATAGGAGCGGAAGGCAAAGCTCGCAAAATTATTCTTTTTGAGCATACGGCCGAGCGACTGGTTGAGCGTGGAGTTAACCACGGCAGAGACGAGCATTGCCAGCGAAGAGCCCAGCACCACGTACCAGGTGCCGCCGATGGTGGCGTTAAGGGCAGTGTTGACCTCGATCATGCCCGTGTCATAGTAGGCGCCCCACATGCCGGGCGTGAGCGAGCATGCCCAAAAGCACAGGCTTACGGCCAGGTTGACCGCCAACGCGAGGATAGAGATTTTGATGGATGCCTTGGCGCCAAAGCGCTTGCAGATCATGTCCTGGCACAAAAACGAAACCCAGCTCACCACAAAGCCGCAGTCGAGCGCCAGATACGGCAGGCTGATAAGCTCTTTGTTGGCCAGCAAGTTCATCATGATAACGCTCACGAAAAACAGCGAAACCGTTGCCGCGGGAATGCTCCGCAACAGGACCTTGTAGTCCTCCATGACCTTCTTGATCATTATGTACTCCTTTGGTTTTAGGTTTAACGAGCAGGATATCGGACCCGAACTGCTCGGCCGCCACGGTCTTGAGGCGACGGTGGGTATGATAGCCGCTCACACGGCGGCAGGCAAGCAAGCGGCGCGGCAGCCCCACAGGACCACCGCGCCGGCGCACTAAAACGTTACGTTGCCAAACTCCGACAGGACAAGGTCGGGGTTGTGGTCGGTTGCCCAGTCCACGTTCCACGGGCTCGTGAACAGTAACAGCTTGCCGCCGCGCATGTCCTCGACGCGCAGCGTATCGCGCGTGAGCGAAAGGCCCGGGATATCGATGGTGTCGGGGTCGTTCTGGATCCAGCGAATGTCCGTATAGGGCAGCGGCTGGCGACGAACCTCAACACGGTATTCGGCCTTGAGGCGGCGCTCGAGTACCTCAAACTGCAGTACGCCGACCACGCCCACGATGACGCTCTCCATGCCGGCACCCAGCTCGCGGAAGATCTGGATGGCGCCCTCCTGGGCAAGCTCCTCCATGCCCTTCACGAACTGCTTGCGCTTGAGCGTGTCCACCTGCGTGATGCGGGCGAACATCTCGGGGGCAAACGTCGGGATCTGCGGATACTGTACGTGGCGCTTGCCAGAGCACACGGTGTCGCCGATGCTAAAGATACCCGGATCGAACAGGCCTACGATATCGCCCGCGTACGCCTCGTCCACGATGGCGCGGTCATCGGCCATCATCGACGTGCCCGTGGCAAGCTTGAGCTTACGGTTGCCCTGCACGTGGAAGGCATCCATGCCGCGCTCGAACTTGCCCGAGCAAATGCGCACAAAGGCGATACGGTCGCGGTGGTTCTTGTCCATGTTGGCCTGGATCTTAAACACAAAGCCGCTAAAGTCGTCGCGGCACGGATCGACCGGCTCGCTGGTGAGCGTATCGGTATAGGCGCGCGGCGTCGGGGCCAGGCGCAAGAACTCCTTGAGGAAGGGCTCCACACCAAAGTTGGTGAGCGCCGAGCCAAAGAACGCCGGGCTCAGCTTGCCGCAGGCCACGGCATCCAGGTCGAGCTCGTCGCCGGCGCCATCGAGCAGCTCGATGTCGTCCATCAGGTTCTTGTGGTTCTCCTCGCCAATAAGCTCATCCATGGCGGGGTCGCCCAGCTCGGCCTCGACCTCGGCGACCTTCTTGGTGGCGTTGGCGTGACCGTCGCCCTCAAAGGCGATGACGCGACGGGTCTGGCGGTCGAACACGCCACGGAAGTTACGGCCGCTGCCGATTGGCCAGTTCATGGGGTACGTATTGATGCCCAGGACGTTCTCGATCTCTTCCATGAGCTCAAACGGATCGCGGGCCTCGTGGTCGAGCTTGTTCACAAAGGTAAAGATGGGAATGTGGCGCAGCGTACAGACCTTAAAGAGCTTTTTGGTCTGGGCCTCGACGCCCTTGGCGCCGTCGATGACCATGACCGCGGCGTCGGCGGCCATAAGGGTACGGTAGGTATCCTCCGAGAAGTCCTGGTGGCCGGGAGTATCGAGGATGTTGACGCAGGCGCCGTTGTAGGTGAACTGCAGTACCGAGGAGGTAACGGAAATACCGCGCTCCTTCTCGATGTCCATCCAGTCCGAGACGGCATGCTTGGCCGAACTCTTGCCCTTGACCGAGCCGGCAGTCTGGATGCTGCCGGTATAGAGCAGCAGCTTCTCGGTAAGCGTGGTCTTACCGGCGTCCGGGTGGCTGATGATCGCGAATGTACGGCGCGACGAGATTTCATCCGACAGGCTTGCCATGCGGATCCTTTCTTGCATTGAGTGCATTTCGTCGTTGAACCCGTACTATTGTAGCCGCGAAATCCCGCCACAGGGCACCTATCAGGACAAATTCATCAGCCAAGCTCGCTGTGCATCGAACAGCTGCCTCAAGGACTGTCTCGATCTGTAACATCTAGCCATCAAAATCGACTCCAGATGTTACAGATCGAGATAAACAAGCAGACGGGCAACCAATGTCTCAATCTGTAACATCTAGTCACCAAAAACGGGCCCTAGTGTTACAGATTGAGATAAACGGGCAGGAAGGTCGGGTCTGTCTCAACCTGTAACATCCAGCTGCCAAAATCGACTCCAGATGTTACAGATCGAGACAAACAAACGAGGGGACAGACGAGCCCATATTTCCTCTTGCATAACTGTGCATAGTGTATATATACTGTGCTTACCGGTTATATACACGTGTAGCCCAACAGCTAAGGAGCCGCTGTGGACATCATCCTATCCAATTCGAGCGACAAGCCCATCTACGAGCAGATCTCCTCGCAGGTCAAAGCTCAGATCCTTTCGGGCGCACTCGCTACGGGAGCCAAACTCCCCAGCATTCGTGCGCTCGCGAGCGACCTCGGCGTGAGCGTCATTACCACCAAGCGTGCCTATGCCGACCTGGAGCAGCTCGGCTATATCTGCACCGTGCAGGGCAAGGGCTGCTTTGTCGCCGAGGGCAACCAGGAACTCTTGCGCGAAAACCAGCTTTGCCATATCGAAGAGTTGCTCGCGCAGGCCGCTACGCAGGCCGAAACCCTAGGCGTCACGCGCGACAAATTGCACGAGATGCTCGACCTTGTAGCCCCCGAAACCATGCAGTAGCCATCTGCAAGAAAGGCTATACCATGCAAAACTTGCTAGAACTCAAAGGCGTCTCACGCCGCGTATGCGACCGCTTTTCCCTACGCGATGTCACACTCACCGTGGAGCCCGGCCAGATCGTCGGCTTTGTGGGCGCAAACGGTGCCGGCAAAACAACGACCATTCGCGCCGCGCTCGGACTCATAAAGCTCGATGCCGGCGAGGTGCACCTGTTTGGGCAGCACTGCGGCACCGATGCGCCCGGCGAGACACAGCGCCATCTGCGCTCCCGCATCGGTCTTGTCCTGGACACGTGTCCTTTCCCTTCCACGCTCAAAGTGGGCCAGATCGAGACGCTCGTAGGCCCGGCGCACCCCACATGGAGTCGCGAAACATTCGCCAGATTTATCGAACGATTTGGCCTTGATCCCAAAGCCAAGGTCAAAGACCTCTCCCGCGGCATGGGTATGAAGCTGCAGCTCGCCTGTGCGCTCAGCCACAATGCCAGGCTGCTCGTTTTGGACGAAGCCACCGCGGGCCTCGATCCCATGGCGCGCGAGGAGCTGCTCGATGAGCTGCTCGCCTTTGTTTCCGACGGCCAGCGCAGCGTACTGCTCTCGAGCCACATTACGTCCGACCTCGATAGCGCCGCCGATCGCGTCATCTGCATCGATAACGGTTCGATTGCATTTGACCTGCCACGCGAGGACATTACCGACCGCGCCGGAATCGCCCACTGCACGCAAGCACAGGCCGCAGAGCTCATGGCTTGCGTCGAAGGCGCCCGTGCTGCCCGCCACGCCTATAGCGTGGACGTGCTCGTGCCCAACCGCCGTGATACGCTCGAGGCTTTCCCCGAGATTCCCTGCGATCGGGCAACCATTGATGACTACCTTCGCCTCATGCTGAAAGGGGCTTCGAAATGAAACGCGCCTTTATGTCCGAGCTCGCCATCGTTCGCACGCTTATCCCGAGCATCGCGGGTGTCGGCTTATTTATATTCATCGTGATGACCCTCGCCAACGCATCGGATGGTGATTCCGGCATGAGTGCTGGCGCCTGCGCAGTCAGCGCCATGTCGCCCATCATGATCATGAACTCGCTAGCCGGCTTCGACAATCAAAACGGATGGGAGCGCTATCGGGCAACGCTGCCCTTCTCGCGCAAAGACATCGTCTGCGCACGTTACCTGTGTATCGTTGCTTTCTCGGCCATCATGGCATGTGCGGCCGCGCTGTTGAACATCGTCACCATCCCACTCTTCAATAATGCAGGCATTTTCCCGACGGGACAGGTCGTATTTGAGATCGCAATTGCCTCGGCAGCCTCGATGCTCATCTCCCTCATGATGGTGTTTTTGGCGCAGCCGCTGTTCTTTCGTTTTGGACACATGGAGGCGCTGCGCCTGTCCGTTGGTCTGTTTGCCTTGCTCGGTTGCCTTGCTATGGCCACGCTGAGCTCCTCCAACCCCATCAGCAACTGGCTCATGTCGATTGCCGGGGCAAATCCCGATTCCGCCGTCCTCGGCTGCCTGTGCGCAGGAATTGCCGTCCTGGCCCTCGCGCTATGCGCAATCAGCTGCACCGTCAGCACCAAGGTTTATCGAGTACGCGACCTGTAATCGACAGCTAAAGGACTTGGGCGGCACCCCACCTCATTTACTAGATAAGACGAAGCAGTAACAACGTCGTTACCACCCTTCACGGCATGCCGTTCACTTCTCGGAAAAACATTCACCTTCAATTCGAGCCCTAACCAAATGGCTCCCCGGAACATGGCCCCGTCTCGCCGCGGCCATATCAAACCTTCATGGTGGGGCGGTATCCTTATGTCCATAAAACTCGCAGGATAAACCCATTATCCAAGGAGGCATCGCACCCGTGTCGTGGGTCGTCGCAGCATTTGCGTCAGCATTCTTTGCCGGCATCACATCCATCTTGGCCAAATGCGGTATCAAGCAGACCGACTCCGATATCGCGACGGCCATTCGCACCTGCGTGGTGCTCGTTTTCGCCTGGGCAATGGCGGGCATTTCTAGATCCATTGGGACCATTGGCAGTATCGAACCCAGATCCTGGCTCTTTCTCGTCCTCTCGGGACTCGCTACAGGTGCTTCGTGGATCTGTTACTTTAAGGCGTTGAGCATCGGAGACGTCAATAAGGTCGTACCGGTCGACAAGATGAGCACCGTGCTCGCCGCGCTGGTCGCCATCGCGCTTTTTGGTGAGACGAGCAACCTTGCGGTTAAGCTCGTGGGAACCGCTGTCATCACCCTCGGCACGTTTTTAATGATCGAGAAGAAGCAGTCCGCCGGACCCGAGCAGCAGCAAGACCGGACCTGGCTCGCTTACGCCCTCGGCGCCGCCGTGTTCGCGGCACTCACCTCCATCCTCGCCAAGATCGGCATCGAAGGCGTCGAGTCAAACCTGGCCACGGCAATCCGCACCTGCGTGGTACTGGTTATGGCATGGGCAATCGTGGCAGCCAAGGGAAAACTGGAGCAGGTCGCGCACGTTGACCGGCGCGAACTCACATTTCTCGTAACATCGGGCATCGCAACCGGAGCATCGTGGCTGCTCTATTACTACGCCATCGCTGCAGGCCAGGTGAGCGTCGCGGTGCAGATCGACAAACTATCGATTGTCGTATCGGTACTATTTGCGCGTCTGGCATTCAACGAAAAACTCTCACGACGCAGCGCCATCGGTCTCGCCCTCATCGTACTGGGCACCGCCGCGCTTGCAATTTGGAAGTAGCGCCGATACCGAACGAAATCCAGTCCACCCGCAAATCCGTGACACAGCGCCCGCACCGGACTTGAGATGTTTGTACTGACTGCGCGCTATCGTGCTACTTGCGCAGCGGCTTGGGCAGCGGAATGCCAGCGGCAATAACGGCGGCGATGATCATGCAGACGATACCCTTGAGTGGGAAGCACATGAGCAGCAGGCCCACGACCATGACCGGCTGACGCATGACCGCACCCATCGTCGATGCCGTGCAGACGGCGACGCAAAAGACCGGATCGGCGCCGGTGAGGACAGCAAGGCCGTAGCCCAGGCTTACGCCCGAGAAGATAACCGGGAAGAAGTGGCCGCCGCGCCAGCCCATGTTGATAAGGGCGGGCGTCAGCATGGCCTTGACAAGACCGGTTGCAATGAGTACGCCAGCGGGAATGGTCATATAGGTCTCCATGAGCACGTCGGCCTGCGTCTCGCCGGCAAACATGGTGTAGGGCAGGACCGTGCCGCAAATGGCGAGCGCCAAACCGGCCAGCATGGCCTTGATGACAGGGCGCTCCCCTATGGCGTGGGCCAATGCCTCGCTCGCGTGCTCCGAAACAAAGTACAGCCAGCCACAGGCCGTGCCGATGAGCGCCAGGGGAATAAGCCAGGCGAGCTCGAGGTTGCCCACCCGAGCGGCCTCGAACCTCGGCATACCCATACCGCCGCCCATAAGCTGGCCAAGCAACAGATAGGTGCCCAAGCCGCCGGCAATCGCAATGCCGTAGACCACGGTCTTTTGCGCCTTGGGCATCTTGATGGTGATCTCGTCGGACGCTGAGTCCTCATCGTCGTCGGCGCCCTGGCCGTCGGCGCTGCCGGCGAGCGGAGCCACAAAGCCAAAGACAGGCGCGGTAAAGAGCGCCGTCAGGGCAGCCTGGGTACCCAGCAGCGTGAGTTGCCTAAACTCGGCGCCAAAGCAACGCATGCGGTCGCCGACCCAGCTGCACAGACCCGCAATGACACCGGTCAGGCCAGCCTCCGGTCCAATGCTTCCGCCAAACAGCAACGGCAGCAATGCCGCAAGAGATAGCTTGCCGAGGTTGTCGTACGGGTAGCGGCCGTCGCGCTTTACCTTGGCCATCACCTGGTTGAGGTCATCGGTCTTGGTGCCCGTCATCTTTTCGTACAGACCGATCAGCAGGCCGCCCAGCAGGCAGACGAAAAACGGGTACGGTAAAAAACCGAACGGACCGCTCGCGAGCTCGGGCGAAGCGACGCCCAGCATTTGCGGAATCTCGGTCCATAGATAGTCGATGCCATGCTCCATCGCAAAGAAGAACAGCCAAACCGCGGCGCCCGCAAACGCACCGGTCACAGCCACGCTCACTAAAAACAGCGCACGGTTTTTGGGTTTTGCCAGGTTATCCATCGGGACCTCCCGTTGGTCAAAGTCAACATAGATACGCCTTATTGTAGGGCGAGCGTTGTCCAGACGAGCTAACCATCTGCGCCCCAAACGACACCATTGAGTGCCAGGGCACTACGGATGCGAACCTCAACTCCCAATAATCGAGGCAATCTCGCGCAAATCGTCGGCAAAGTAGATGCCTTGCTGGCGCTGCGGACTCGATAAGCCCTTATCGATCATATGCCCGAGCAGCGCCTTGAGGCCGCTGTAGTAACCGTCCAGGTTATACAGGATGCACGGAGCACTCAGGTGTCCCAACGATACCGCAGACATGACCTCGGCAATCTCCTCGAGCGTGCCCGTCCCGCCGGGAAAGGCAATGAAGGCATCGCCAAGCTCAATCATCTTGGCTTTGCGCTCAGCCATATCGCTCGTCACGATAAGGTCGTCAATACCTTCGTGTTGAAACTCTGCCTCGATAAAAAAGCTCGGCTCAACGCCCGTCACATGCCCGCCAGCATCGAGCACGCTATCGGCAAGCGCGCCCATCAGGCCCGATTTGGACCCGCCGTATACCAGCGCGTGCCCGTTGGAGCCAATCCAGTTGCCCAGCTCTTGCACCGCAGGCAGAAACGCCGGGTCATTGCCGACGCTGGCGCCCAGATACACGGTGATATTCATATTCAGTCCCCCTCGTCGTGACGCACGGCGCCCGTTCTAGCGTTGGCATCGGCGATATTCGCGCACGCGGCGCGACAGGTCAGCGAGCTCGTCGCGGTCGAGCTCTTCCAAATGCTCAAGATCATCCATAAAGCGCGCCATGGTGTCCTTTTGGCGCAGTTTAATGAGTGTATTGCAGTAGTTCACCGCCACACCCGTGAGCATGGCGATGTAGAAGATGCTGATGACGCTCAGGACGACGGTAATAGCGCGGGCGACCGGCGTTTCGGCCGGGATATCGCCAAAGCCGATGGTCGAGACCGTCTCAAAGCTAAACCAGAGACCATCGCCAAACGTGAGGGTCGTGGGCTCGGACAGCCAGACAGCCGTCGAGCACAGCAGGTAAAAGATAAGAAACAGGCCCGTGATGCGTGCAAAGCCAGCCTGTCGCAACACGTCGGCAAGCGTCCTCAACTTGTTCATCGCGACCCCTTTTCCCAGACGCCCAATCACATTCGCTCGGTATTGTCCCACGCCTTCCCCGCAAACGGAACCAGTCGTCGGGGACGCTTCTAAACGGCGGGTTATGAAGGACCGTCCCCGTGGCAAAACGGCATACGTTTCAATCTGCGACAAATAGGACATCCCCACAGGTCTCACGGCCCGAACGAGTATCTTGATATAGACATACCGCCCACCGCCGTGCCCGCAGCACGCAAAAAGAAAGGAAGTCCACAATGTTTAGGCCTCTTCGCAGAAAAAAGCGCGCCATCACCGATAAACAGGCGCGAGAGCTGCTCGCCGATTGCAAGCGCGGCGTTTTTGCCGTCAACGGCGACGATGGCTATCCCTATGCCATTCCCGTCAACTACTTCTTTGACACCGAGCACGACAAAATTTATTTTCATGGTGCCAAGGCAGGACACAAGGTCGACGCACTCAAACGAAACGACAAAGTCTGCTTTACCGTCTATGGCAACGATTGGTATAAGGATGACGACTGGGCACCCTATGTTCAGAGCACCGTGGTTTTTGGCCGCTGTCGCCTCGTGAACGATGACCCGGCATTTGTCGAAGATACAATCCGCCAGCTCGCCCTCAAATACTACCCTTCCGCCGAGGAGGCCGAAGAGGAGATCAAACAAAGCATAGGGGGCGTCCAGCTGTATGAAATTACGGTTGAGCACCTTTGCGGCAAGCAGATTCAGGAAAAGTAGCAAACGCGGAAAACGTGCTCGCAGCCCTCTGTGCCCTATGCGCCCACGCACGCTAACGGCGTGGGCGCAGACCGCGGCGGCCGAATCGCTTGCCCCCTATACCCCAAAAACGTAGCGGTCCAGGCGGTCGCACGCTTCCCTTACACGCGAAAGCGGCAGTGCTAGATTCACGCGAATGTGGCAAGGCCCGTGGAACGGACGGCCGTCCTGATAGCCCACGCCCACACGCGCGCCCTCATCGAGCAGCCACTGAATATCGCGGCCATGCTCGCGGCACCACTCCGTGCAGTCTAGGAACACCATATAGGTGCCCTGCGGGCGCGAATAGGACACGCCCTCAAAATGCTCGTCCACGTAATCGCAGAAGTAGTCAATGTTGCCCTCGATGACCTCGTTGAGCTCATCGAGCCACTCGTAGCCCTGCGGCTGGTAGGCGCCGATAAGCGCATGCATCGAAAGGACATTCATCTCGTTGTAGTGGGTCTTATTGGACACGGCGCACACGCGATCGCGCAGCGTCTCGTTATAGATGATGTGGTAGCTGCCGACCAGGCCCGCCAGGTTAAACGTCTTGCTCGGCGCATATAGGGCGACCGTGCGCATGCGGGCATCCTCGCTCACCGACTGCGTCGGGATATGCTTGTGGCCGGGCATGATGATGTCGGACCAGATCTCGTCCGAGATCACCACGCAATCGTGCCGGCGATAGATGTCCATGGCGCGCTCAATCTCATCGCGCTCCCATACGCGGCCGCAGGGGTTATGCGGCGAGCAGAACACCGCGGCATGGATATGGTTTTGGACGAGCTTGCGCTCCATGTCCTCAAAGTCCATGCGCCACACGCCCTGGTCGTCGAGCTTAAGCGGGCTGTGGACAATGCGATAGCCCGCGGCTTCGATAGACTTGGTAAAGCCGATGTAGGTAGGGCTGTGGACCAGCACCGCATCGCCCGGCTGGACATACGCGCGCAGGGTCGACACGACGCCGCCCAGCACGCCGTTTTCGTAGCCGATATGCTCCGGGAGCAGGCCCTCGACGACATTACGGCGGCTCTGCCATTCGATGATGCGGTCGAAGTACTCGTCGCGCGGATCGAAATAGCCAAACATGGGATGCTGGGCGCGCTGAATGATGTGCTCCTGGACCGTGGGCACCGTGGCAAAGTTCATGTCCGCCACCCACATGGGGATGCGGTCGAAGCCCTCGTCGGGCGCGTTCGGAGCCATGCCGGGGATCTCGCCCCAGGAGTCAACGGCGATGGCGTCCATGCCGTGACGGTCGATAAGTGAAGTAAAGTCGTATTTCATGCTGAGCTCCCGTGCAAAGCGGATTGTTTTGGTAGGAGTTATTGTCCACCAGCGTGGGCGATTTTGGCACGGGGTTTGGCGTTGAATTTGGCGGGCACCGGCGAATGGCCGGCTAGTCCCGCGCGTCGTTGATGGCGATTACCGTCAACCTGGTTCCATCAACCGTAAAGGATATGTCGAGCCCGGCGTAGGCCAGATGGTAGACGCGGTTTGGCTCGTGTTTGCTACCCGCGCGGCGCGGATCTTGGCGAAGGACCTCGACCAAGCCGGGGAGCTTTGTGGACGGGACCATCTCCTGCAGCGCTTGTGGAAAGTCAACATCGAGCTCTTGCCACGGCGCATCCTCAATCCAGCCGCCGGTCGCATCCGGGTGGCAGTCCGCAAACGGAATGTAGGGCTTGATATCGTAGATGGGCGTGCCGTCGCGCAGGTCCGCTCCCAGCACATGGACGATGGGACCGTCGTCGGTAAGCTCGACATGATCGAGCTTGACGCAGGTAAGACCGATGGGATTGGGGCGAAACGGGCTGCGCGTGGCAAATACGCCCACGCGCTCGGCTCCACCTAAGCGCGGCGGACGCACGGTCTTCGACCACTTGGCGTTGGTGCCGGACCTGTCCTGCGTCTTGACATCGACGGCGATGTCTTCGGCCGTGCCGCCGGGCGTTCCGTTTTCAAAGCGCCAGAGCAGCCACAGGTGAGAGAAGGAGTCCAGACCCTCAACTGACGCGCTGGAAGCATATTCCGGCTCAAAGACAATGCGCCCCTCAAGATGGGGCGCCAAAAAGCTGTTGCGCGGGATGCCGAACTTCTGCGGCAGGTCGGTATGTATGTGTGCAATAGGTTCCATGTCGGTCATTGTACGGCACAGGCGAGGGCAACGGGCCACGATTGCCTGTCATCGCCATCTGCATGCAACCAACGGTTGCTTGGAAGGGCGTCGGCCGCCGCGTATGCTTAACCCAACAAACAGCAGAAAGGAGCCGTTATGGCCTTTGCAGAAAAACTCATCGCCGTCCGCCGCGCCAACAATCTCACTCAAGAGCAGCTCGCCGCCAAGCTCTACGTCACGCGCCAAGCCGTGAGCCGTTGGGAGCGCGGCGAAGTCACCCCGGGCATCGACATGATGAAGCTCATTGCCGCCGTAACCGGAGAGCCGCTGTCCCACCTGCTCGAAATGCCCGAGCACTATTGCCAGAGCTGCGGCATGGTGCTCACACCCGACGACTGCGGCACCGATGCCGCGGGCGCCGCGACCGACCATTACTGCAAGTGGTGCTACGACCGCGGTAAGTACACCTATGAGACCACGATGGAGGCAATGATCGAGGATTGTGCCCCGCGGCTGGCACAAAACACCGGCATGTCGCTCGACGAAGCCGTCTCGCTCATGGGTGCCGTGCTGCCGCAACTGGAGCGCTGGCGCACCGTGCACGAAAACGAGGAGCGCTACGGTGCCGAAGCGCGAGCGCGCTATGGCGACGAGGCGATCGACACCGCAAACGAAGCGCTGTTGGATATGGACCCCGAAACCTGGAACGACATGAAAGAACTCGAGCGCGCGATTCTGGGCCAGCTCTCGATTGCCATGGACGACGGCGACCCAAAGAGTAACGAAGCCCGCAAGCTTGTCGCAATGCACCGCCGATGGATTGGCCTTAACTGGGGACACGAGCCCCAAGACAACGCATACCTAGGCCTCGCCCACGGCTACCTTGCCGATCAGCGCTTTGTTGACTACTACGACAAGCCCTGCGGCGCAGGCGCCACGGCGTTTTTGGTTCAGGCCATCGAGTCGTCCCTGGCTCGCGCATAGACCACGGCGGCTTTGGGTATCTCAATCGAAACCTCAACCGATTGGAGACCCATGGCTACTGATCACGAGCTCGAGCTGTACGTTATGACCGGCTGCCCGTATTGCATAAAGGTCAAGCGCTTCCTGGCCGATAACGGCTTGACCATCCCCGAGTGCAATATCTCGACCGATTCCGATGCCGAGCAGACGCTTATCGCCGTCGGCGGCAAGCGCCAGGTTCCCTGCCTGTTCATTGACGGCGCACCGCTCTACGAGTCGGGCGACATTATCGCGTGGGTACAGAAGAATCTGCTCTAGCACGCAATTGCAGTCGGCTCGCCCCGACGTCCAAGCCCATACGACCCAAACATGTACGCCAGCATCCAAAGTCGACATTTTTCGACATCTTTGGATGCTGGCGTACAGCTTTTTGCATGGGCCCAGCACAGGCGGTCCGTTCTTCTCCGTCCCCAAGGGATCATTTAGCCACAAAAGCGGGCGATGGGCGCAAGCTGCTGCTCGCGAAAGACACGCTCGACGGCGGCACGGTATTCATCGACCTTTTTGGTCTTGCGTACGAGCTTGTGAACGGTCGCGGGATCGGCGAAGGCGCATTTGGCGTAGAACCACCACTCCTTCATGCGGAAGACCGCGTTGCCCCCGATCTCGTCCGCATAGGCCGCAAACAGCATGTCATGGAAGCGTTGCAGCTCAGCGGCGGTAGCGGCAGGGTCGCCCTTAACCATGCGAGCCAGCGCGGGATTCGCAAGCAAGCCGCGCCCCAACATTACGTGACGTGTTCCGGGATAGGCCTTCACCAGCGCATCCATGTCCTCAAGATCAAAGATGTCGCCGTTATAGGCAACGGGGAACGGCGCCCGTTCCAGCGTCTCGCCGTAAAACTCTTTGCGCGGTGAGCCCGTATAACGGTCCTTTTGCACGCGCGGATGCACGATCAACTCCGCCAGCGGCATTCGGCAATAGAGGTCGAGCACGCGCTCGTACTCGTCATCGCATTCGAGCCCCAGTCTGGTCTTGACCGACACCGGCAAGGGCGAGCGTTCGCACACGTCGCTCAAGAACACCTCGAGCTCATCCAGGTTGCGCAGAAAGCCCG
Source organism: Collinsella sp. AM28-11LB (assembly GCF_003469895.1). Taxonomy (NCBI): domain Bacteria; kingdom Bacillati; phylum Actinomycetota; class Coriobacteriia; order Coriobacteriales; family Coriobacteriaceae; genus Collinsella; species Collinsella sp. AM28-11LB. The sequence goes on along the minus strand of NZ_QSKJ01000007.1, from coordinate 36,149 downwards.
AACCCTTTCCTTTGGCGACAACCGTACCCGAGGGGCAACCAAGGTTGAGGTTGACCTCGCGGTAGCCCATATCGGCAAGCACCTGTGCCGCCCACACAAACTCGTCCGCATTCTTGGACATCAGCTGGGGCACCACGTTAAGTCCCTGGTTATTAGCAGGGTCGATCTCTTTAAACGCCTTGCCGCCAAAGCGATTGCCCGCCCGCGGCGGCGGCAAAAACGGCGTGTAATAACAATCGAGCGCGCCGAAGCACTCCGCATGCACGCGACGGAACACATGCCCGGTAATCCCCTCCATAGGGGCCAGCGATAAATACATCAACATCCATTCTCAAATCAATGTGACAAAGGGACAGCCCCTTTGTCACATTATTCGGAGCGTAGGGCTTCCACGGGGTCTTTCTTGGATGCACTGCGGGCCGGCAGCAGACCGGCAACAACCGTCAGTAGCACCGAAATTGCGATGAGCATCAGCGCGTCTTGAACGGGCAGGCTCATCAGATTGGGAACCTGCTTGGCAGCAAGCGCCCAGGCATTAACCGGAAAGCTCACGGCCACTACGACGACAACGGCAAAGACGCCGGCAATGAGGCCTTCGATAAAGGTCTCGGCGTTGAACACGTTGGCCACGTTGCGCTTCGACGCGCCAATCGCGCGCAGGATGCCAATCTCCTTTTTGCGCTCCAGCACGCTGATGTAGGTGATGATGCCGATCATGATGGAGCTCACCACCAAACTGATACTCACGAATGCGATGAGCACCAAGCTGATGGTGTTCACGATGTCGGTCACCGAACCCATGATGATGCCCATGTAGTCGGTGTACGAGATCGCCTGCTCATCGTGGCCAGCAGCTTTGACCTGTTTGTTGTACGCATCGATGTGATCGAGTACGCGCTCCTTGGCCTCAAAGTCACGCGGGAAAATCTTGACCGAGATGGGGTCCGCCTCGTCCGCATAGCCCAACGTGCTCAGATTGTTATCGTAGGTGAGCTTTGACGCCTTGGCATAGCTCATCATGAGCGAGCTCAGGTCCTCGGCGTCCATGTTGAAGTGGATGGCGCGAGCGAAGGCACCCGCATCCACGCGCATGGCGCTCGCCAAGTTGGCAAAACTCGAAGACATCTGCGTCGCCATTTGGTCCATAAGTCCCGCCGCACCCATCTTGAGCTGGGCCGATACCGTCATCGCGATCTGTTCGCTGATTGTCTTGGTCAACTGGTCCATAGCCTGCTGCAGATACGGAGCCAGCTGCTTTTGCACATAGTCGGCCATCGCCTGCTGCAGGCGCTCGGCCAGGGCATCGCCGCCGAGGGCCTTGAGCTGAGCCAGGTATTGCTGGGCGACGGCATCATGCTCAAGATACGTCGAGAATGCGGCAGCAAGCTTTGACGCGTCTTTAAGATCTTCGGGTGACAGCGCCTTAAACTGATCCGACTGCATAAAGCCCTCAAACAGCTGGTTGACAAGCGTTCCCACCTGCTGCATTTGCTCAGGCGTGAGTTCCAGGCCCTCAAAGATACCCGAGAAATCTGGAGCCGGCGCTTTGGCCATGATGTCGCTGAAGTCGACGTCCTTCCCAACGCCCGAAAGGTCAATGTCCAGACCGGACAAGTCGATACCAGAAAGGTCCATACCGCTGGCAGCACCCGAAAGCGCAGACGCATCGAACGAGAACGCGCTCTTTAGCGCCGCCTCGTCCACGCTGAACATGCTGCCCAGATCAACGCCTTGCTTGGCCTCGCCTTGCAGCTCATCAAAGGTTTTGCCCGTAAAGACATCCGTCTCGGGGCGGGCAAGCTGCTCCTGCACGATCTGCGAATCGGCAGCGCGCTCCATAAGCTGGCGAGTCAGCGCATGCGTGTAGGCAATGCCCGGGGACAATGCACTCGCGTTAGCCGTCTCGTTGGGTCGCACCACGCCCACAATGCGCACGTCGATACCGTCAGCAACCTTGGACGCCATAAAGTCGGCATCGCCAGACATGTCAGTCCACATGCCGGTCTCTTCGTTTTTGCGATAGGCATCGGCCGGCGACAACACCTTAAATGTCGTGGACAGCGCATCGTCGTAGGTAAAGTCGGTGCCGGTCTCGGGCGTCTCGACCTTGCCGTCGGCCGTCATGGCGCTGTTGACCAGGTCATTGAGCTCATCGATATCCAGCGCACCGATGCTATAGAGCGTATAGTCGCCCACCGTGCCGCGGCTCGAAAGCACCATCACGGCCTCGTTGGCGGACGTGGGCCAATGGCCGACAACGACATCGTACTGGCTGTCGAGCAGGCTCTGGTCGTCAATCATCTCGTTAAAGACCGAGGTTCCCATGGAATCCATGCTCACCGTTGCCGCCGAGCTCGCGCCTCCGCTCATGGCCTCGGTCATGGCGTTGGGCACCAGCCGGACAGGCTTCTCATCGCCCTTGCCGGCACGATAGACAACCGGCGATACACCGTAGCCGTACTGAATGGCGTTGACCTCTTTATCGATGCCGTCGCCACCGGCATCGAGCCATGCCTTAAAGCTCGTCATGTCATTGGACTTAACGCTCGCAAACATATCCTTTACGGCCGTGACCACAGGAATCTTATCGGTTCCCTTAGCCTCGCCGCCGGCACTGTCGTCGGACGAATCCACGCTTTCAGACGAACCGTCATCCGTGGCCCCCTCTCCGCCCATCATGGACGACAGGTCGTAATCCTGCTTGGAAATGGTGAGTGGGTAGCTCGAGAGCGTGTCCTCCTCAACCTTTTTGATGTAGCCGTTTACGCCATTGGAGAGTGCCAGGATCGCCGCAATGCCGATAATGCCAATCGAGCCCGCAAAGGCCGTCATGGCCGTACGGCCCTTTTTGGTCATAAGGTTTCGGGCAGAAAGCCCCAGCGCCGTCACAAACCTCATCGAGGTTTTGCGCGTAGGCTTGGCCTCGCGGCGCGCGGCCTTGGCAACATCGAAGGGGTCGGAATCGTCGGTGATCTTGCCGTCCGCCAGGTTGACGATGCGCGTAGCGTACTTGTACGCCAGCTCGGGATTGTGCGTGACCATAATGACCAGACGGTCGCGCGCCACGTCCTTGAGCAAATCCATGACCTGCACGGATGTCGTTGAGTCTAGGGCGCCGGTCGGCTCGTCTGCCAGCACGATCTCGGGGTCGTTGATCAGGGCGCGGGCGATGGCCACGCGCTGCATCTGTCCGCCCGATAGCTGGCTCGGGCGTTTGTTAACGTGCTCGCCCAGGCCAACTTTCTCCAACGCCTCGCGCGCACGCTGGCGGCGCTCGGCATGCCCCACACCCGTGAGCGTGAGCGCCAGCTCCACGTTTTCCAAAATGGTCTGATGCGGAATGAGGTTATAGCTTTGGAACACAAAGCCGATGCGGTTGTTGCGGTAGGCATCCCAATCGCGATCGTAAAAATCCTTGGTCGAAATACCGTCGATCAGCAGGTCGCCGGAATCGAAATGGTCGAGTCCGCCGATGACGTTGAGCATCGTAGTTTTACCCGAGCCCGAGGGACCCAGGATGGCTACAAACTCGTTATCGCGAAAAGACAGGCTTACGCTGTCGAGCGCTACCTGCGTAAACGACTGCGTAACGTACCTTTTGCAAATATCTCTGAGATCCAGCATGGACGGCAACCTCTCTCGCGCGGGCGCGCTCGCCCGCTCCCCCGCCGTTCACGTTCGGCGCGTTTGTCCTACTCTATCCTCATTTTTGGCCGATACCAGTGAGAAATGTAACGAACCGCGCCAAAAAACGAACGGGACAGCACGCCGCATGGCGCACCATCCCGCGTATAACATCCCCGATGCGACAAAGAGGCTGTCACTTTGTCACATTCCAATGCGCGCTACTTTTCGAGCCCGCACGGCATAACGTTAGCGCTGCCGCGGCGAGCCTCAGTCACGGCTGCAAAGAAGCGATAGCCGCCCGAGAAGTTAAAGCACTCAAAGCCATGCTGCGCCAAAATGCGGCAAGCAATGTAGCTGCGAATGCCGCTCTGGCAAATCACGTAAACCGGCTTGGCCCGGTCGAGCTCGCCCAGGCGATTGCGCAGATCATCGACGGGAATGTTTACGAAACCATCGATATGCCCGCGCTCATACTCCCCTTCCGTACGAACATCGAGCAGCTGCACGCTGCCATCGCGTGGCAAGTTGGGCTCATCCTCCCAATGCCACTGCGCCAGTATGCCGCGATTGAGGTTCTCGATCATAAAGCCCGCCATATTGACGGGATCCTTCGCCGATGAATACGGCGGCGCGTATGCTAGGTCCAAATCCTTAAGCCTATCGCCGCGCATGCCTGCCTGGATGGCAGTCGCCAGGACGTCGATACGCTTGTCCACACCATCGATGCCCACGATTTGCGCACCCAGCAGGCGCAATCCCTGCTTCTCGAAGACAACCTTCATGGTCATGGGCGTTGCACCCGGATAATAACCCGCATGCGAACCGGGCGACAGGACCACGCTATCGCAGTCAATTCCCGCCGCGTGTGCTGCCTTTTCGGATAGTCCCGTGCTTGCCGCCGTCAAGTCGAATACCTTGATAACCGATGAGCCCAACGATCCGAGGTAGCAGCTGTCCATGCCAGCTATGACATCGGCGACGACACGCCCCTGCTTGTTGGCGGGGCCGGCGAGCGAAATGACCGCGTCCTCGCCGGTCACCTGATGCGTGACCTGCACGGCATCGCCCACGGCATACACGTCGGCAGCAGAGGTCTCCATGCGGTCGTTGACCACAATAGCCCCCTTGATGCCCAGTTCGAGCCCCGCCTCTTGCGCCAGATGGCTCTCAGGTGCCACGCCAATGGCAAGCAGCACCATATCGGCTCCGATAGGGTCATCGCCCGCAACATGGGTGACAACGCGGCCATCAACTTCCTCAAAACCTGTCACATCGGCCTTGAGGCGCAGATCGATACCGTGCTCACGCACCTCGGTATGCAAAAGGGTCGCCATGTCGTAATCCAGGTTGTTCATAAGCTGGACGGGACGCTGCAGAAGGGTCACCTGGAGCCCCAGCTCACACAGATTCTCCGCCGTCTCGACGCCAATGAAGCCGCCGCCGATCACGACGGCACTGCTCGGTCGCCGCTCTCGAACATAGCTGTGAATACGCAGCGTGTCCTCAACGGTGCGTAGGCTAAAGATTTTATCCGAGTCGATGCCCGGCAACGCAGGGCGGATCGGCTTTGCACCCGGCGACAGGATGAGCTTGTCATACGTCTCGACAAATTCCTCGCCCGTCAGCATATTGCGAACCTCGACCGTATGCGAATCGGGATGGATGGCAAACACCTCGTGACTCGTCTTGACCGCAATGCGAAAGCGATCCCAAAAGCCCTTGGGAGACTGCAGCGTCAATGCGCTCTCTTCTTCTATCACGCCGCCAATGTAGTACGGAAGTCCACAGTTGGCATACGATACAAAACCCGTGCGCTCAAAGATGACAATTTGGGCCTGCTCGTCGAGTCTGCGCAAACGTGCCGCCGCCGATGCGCCGCCCGCGACGCCTCCAACGATAACCACCTTCATAGCCAACGCACCACCTTTCCCGTGTAGCCGCTTATGCCGCCGATATTCTTGACACTGCCATACCCAGAACGCTTAAGAAAACTCACAGCTTGGTTGCTTCGCGCACCGCTCAGGCAATACACGAAAAGCTGCGTGCCCTTGTCTGGATACAGCTCAAGCACCTGGTTGATACGATTGAGCGGAACGTTGACGCTGCCCGGAATGTGGCCCTGTCCATGCTCGTCAGCACTCCTCACGTCGAGCAGCACCGCCCCCTTAGAAGCCTTCCATTCCTGGACGCCCACATTAATGTCCGGTCCTGCAAACAAATCAAACAATCCCATAGCGCACTCCTTTGCTGGTTGCTTTGGGCAAGTATGCCAAGGCACTGCGGTCGCGTTCTGTGACCAAGTCACCAAACGGAAAATATGTTGCCGACGGCAGATGCAGCTGCGCGGTAGGTCTAGACCAACCGTGCTAACCCATCTACATCACGCACGATAATCCGTCCGCGCCTAATCTCGATGAGCCCGTCCTGCGCAAGACGTCGCAGAGCGCGCGTCACCGCTTCGCGCGCAGAGTTGATGTCGCGTGCAAGCTCGTCTTGCGTTACGGCAACTTCTGCTGTGCCCGCAGCTCGGCAATGCTCGAGCACGTAGCTGGCGACGCGCTGATCGAGGCGCTTAAAGAGCATCTGCTGCAGCACGCATACCACCTGAGAGTAGCGCTTCACCTCAACCTGGAGCATAAAGGCCTTAACGTAGACATTATCGCGGGCGAGCTGGGCACACACGCTCGCAGGCACCACCAAAAGCGATGACCTGCGTGCTGTAACCACCATGGTGTCAAATGAAATCTGCTCGATAACGCACGAGGCCGTGGTGACACAGCACTCTCCGCAGCCAACCCTAAACAGCGTGACCTCCTTGCCTTCCTCGGAAAGCAGGCTCACGCGAATGTCACCTTCGATAATAAAAACAATGCCAGTGCAAGAATTTCCGCTGCTACCGATTATCTGCCCGGCATCAAAGGATCGCAGCGACGAGCGCTCTGCCACGAGCGTCTGCTCATCGGATGTAAGTTGTCCCCAAAACGGCAACCGCTCGACCATGCTGCCGACCATAGCCGCCCCCTTTCGACGTATACCCATGATGCTACCCCGAAGCAGAAAAAAGAGTCGCTGTTTCCAGCGACTCCCCTTCAGTTGTCTGTCCCACGGACTTACTGTTCGCTCTTCGCGAGCGCCTGCTCGATTAGCTTGTTGAGCGCCTCGCGCTGCTCAGCGGAGTTGATACCGCCCATGATCGGTTCTCCCACGATGTTGCAGTTCTGGTCGATCACATAGGTGGTCGGGAACGAGTAGAGGTTGGAGGTGAACTTTCCGGCCTCGCTATCCGACTTAAACCATATGTTTTTATACGTCACGCCCTTCTTGGAAAGCACGTCCTTGGCATCGGCCACCTCGTCTTTGTTGCCGTCGAGCGTAAAGGAATTAACGCCCACGACCTGGCCGCCCTTCTCGGCAAGCTCCTTGTTGAGCTTCTCCAGATCGCCCAGCTCTCCCACGCACGGTTTGCAGGTGGTAAACCAGAAGTTCATGACGGTGACCTTGTTCTTGGAGAACAGCTCGTCACTGTTTACATCGTTCCCGTCCAAGTCCTTGCCCTTAAAGCTGGGGAACTTCGTCTCCTCGCTCTCGCCGTTGGTCATGCCTGCGGTCGAAGCATCGACGCTCTTCCCCTCGCCGGGCGTGCTGCCACATCCGGGGAACTCCTTCTCCAGCGCCATGAGCTTGTCCTCGATCTCCTTGACCTGCTGCGCGCCGGCCTTAAGCGTCTTGAGCTCGTCAGCCGTAAACTGGTCCTTGGCGCCCTCGATGGTATCGAGCAAGAAGTCGCCGTAGTTCTTGCCGTCCTCAATCATGGGAGTGTCTTTGTTGGCCGCAAGGAACACCTTTTCCCATAGGGCATTATCGCTCGCAAAGATCTCGTTTTCCTTTTGCAGCAGCTGCTGGTACAGCTCGGCCGCCTCCTCGGCGCTCGACGGCTTTTGCGCCACAAGCTCGGCAATCTGCGCATCGCCGCTCGTGGCATCCTTCGCGTCGCCCTTGGGGGCAGAGCACGCCGCGAGCGTCAGCGCCAGCACGGGCAGAATCAACAGAGCCGCAATTTTTGACAGTTTCATGGTTCCTCCGTTTATATCGAAGCTTATATAGGTACCTATTTGTTTTCGCAGGCTTGCGTGGGCTGCGCGGGCTTATCGCCCGTCACACCCAGCCCGTAGCGAAAGCTAATGGCATCGACGGGGCACGCGCCCACGCATTTGCCGCAACGAATGCACTCGGCATGGTCGGGTGTACGCGTAACATCCACGTCCATCTGGCACACCCTGGCGCACTTGCCGCACGAAACGCACTTGCCCTGGTCAACCTGGATCCCCAGTAACGACACCTTGTTCATGAGCGCATAAAATGCGCCGAGGGGGCAAATCCATTTGCAGAAGGGGCGATAGAACAGCACGCTCAGCACCGCAACCACAATGAGGATCGCGAGCTTCCAGGAAAAGAGCTTTCCCAGCGCGGAGCGGATTCCCACGTTCATGATGGACAGCGGAATCGCGCCCTCGAGCACACCTTGCGGGCAGATGTACTTGCAAAAGAACGGGTCGCCCATACCCACATCGTTAACCACCAAGACGGGCAGCAGCACCACGGCAAACAGCAGCACGGCATACTTGATGTACGTGAGCGGCTTGAGCTTTTTCGTGGAGAGCTTTTTGCTGGGAATCTTATGCAAAAGCTCTTGTAGCCATCCAAACGGGCACAAAAAGCCGCATACAAAACGTCCCAGCAGCACGCCGATCAGAGTGAGCGTTCCGGTGACGAAATACGAAAAGCTGAACTTAGACGAGCCCACCACCGACTGAAACGACCCGATGGGGCACGCACCCGAGGCCGCCGGACACGAGTAGCAGTTGAGCCCCGACACGCAGACGGCTTTGCCCGCCCCCTGGTAGATGCCTCCCTTGGCAAAGTTAGGCAGGTGAATATTGGTCGCAAGCGTCGCCGCCGCTTGAATCAATCCACGAAATCGCGCTAAAAGATGTGATGCAGTGTTTTTCTTTTATCCAATTCCGATACACTCCAAGCACAGCCTGATTGCCTTGGCCAGCACGGCATCTGCCTCGCCGCGCATAATTCCAAAGCCAACCATGGCCACCCCAACGATCAGCAAAGCCACCTGCGCCACAGGCTTAATCGCTTTGAACAATCTGACCACTCCTTTCGTTTCGCGACCCATTGGACCATACCGACTATAAAATCCGTGTTAAGCGCGGATGACTATGCAGGGAGAACGTTATGCGCATCTTGGTCGTCGAGGACGAGCGGGCGCTGTGCGATGCGATCGCGCGCAGCCTGCGCAACTTGGCCTATAGCGTCGACTGCTGCTACGACGGGCAGCAGGCCCTCGATCTGCTCGATGTCGAGACCTTTGATCTTGTCGTGCTCGACCTCAATCTCCCCCATGTCGACGGCATGACCGTGCTCAGGCAACTCAGGACAACTGATTGTGAGACCAAGGTGCTTGTGCTCTCGGCACGTGGCGAGGTCTCCGACAAGGTAGCGGGGCTCGATGCGGGCGCCAACGACTACCTCACCAAGCCGTTCCATCTTGACGAGCTGGCGGCACGCATACGCAGTCTCACGCTCAGGCGCTTTACGCAAAACGACGTTGTTCTAGCCTGTGGATTGTTGAGCTTTGACACCAAGGCGCGCCTCGCCTCCGTGGGCGGCGAGACCCTATCCCTCACGCGCAAGGAGACCGGCATCTTGGAATACCTGATGCTTAACCAGGGGCGGCCGGTGAGCCAGGAAGAGCTTATCGAGCATGTATGGGACAGCAGCGTCAACAGCTTTAGCAACGCGACCCGCGTGCATATCTCGTCGCTGCGCAAAAAGCTGCGCGGTGCGTTGGGGCACGACCCCATCCGCAACCGAATCGGCGAAGGCTACGTTATGGAGGACGGCAAATGAAGCGGCTGTCGCTGCAGTGGCGCATCACGTTGATGACGGCCTTATTGATATGTTCGACCTGCGTACTTATGAATTGCCTGGTTGGCTACTCCGGCATGCGCTACATGGACTCGATTGGTGAGAAGGTATCGGCGCATAGCGAGGTGGAGGCCGCATCACCCAGCTCATTTGACCCGACAAACAAAGAGCTCGACGATGAGTTGGCCATCGTCGTGAGCGACGCCCAAGCATCGTTTAGCGCGACGAGCTGGTGCATAACCGCGGCGGTGACGCTGCTCGGCGGCGTGCTGGCCTACTTTGTAAGCGGACATGCGCTGCGGCCGTTGCGCTCCTTTGCGACGCAAGTCGAGAGCGTGCGGCCCGACAACCTCGCCGACACAAAAATCAGCGAGGACGTGCCCTCTGAACTCAGGCGCTGCAGCGCGTCGTTTAACGACATGATTGCCCGCCTTGACGAGGGATTTTCCGCACAAAGACAGTTTACGGGCAATGCGGCGCACGAGCTGCGCACGCCGCTCGCGCTCATGCAAGCCCAGGTTGAGCGTTTTGCGCTGAGCACCCCGACGCCGATGCCGATACAGCGAGCCTGCTCCGGCTGCTGCAGGAGCAGACCGAGCGAATGACGCACATGACAAAGACCCTGCTCGAGATGAGCGAGCTGCGCAGTGTCCCTTGCAACGATGCGATTGACCTGGCGCCGATGATCGAAGAAGTACTCACGGACCTGGCGCCCCTTGCCGAGCAAAAAGACATCACGCTTACAAGTGAGGGCGACGCGCAAACGATCGGCAGCGATACGCTAATCTATCGGCTGCTGTTCAACTTGGCCGAAAACGCCATTCGCTACAGTGCGCCCAGCTCAACCGTGCAAATCGGCGCCCGTGCCGAAGGCGACCGCGTGCTGCTTCGCGTGCGTGACCAAGGGCCGGGCATTCCCAAGCAATACCAGACGAGCATCTTTCAGCCCTTCTTTCGTGTCGACAGATCGCGCAGCAGAGCATATGGCGGTGTGGGGCTGGGGCTTGCGCTGGTCTGGGAGATCGCCGCGCTTCACGGCGGCTCCATCGAGGTCGAAGAAAGCTCGGAGCGCGGAACGACCATGCTCGTGATTCTTCCCGCTCGCGCACCCGGCTCATTATAATAACGAACGGGATGGCACGCCGTGTGGTGTACCATCCCGCACATAACATCGAAGATGTGACAAAGGGACCGTCCCTTTGTCACATCTGCTAGTTCTCGTCGCCTACCAGCTGAGTTAGCTTACTCCCACTCGACCGTGCCGACGGGCTTCGGCGTGAGGTCGTAGCACACACGGCAGATACCGGGAACCTCGGCGGTCACGCGGGCGGTAATACGCTTGAGCAGCGCCCAGTCGAGTTCGGGCACCTCGGCGGTCATGACGTCAACGGTGTTGATGCAGCGGATGATGCAGGGCCAGTCGTAGGCGCGTTTACCCTCACGCACGCCGGTGGCGCGGAAGTCGGGCACGACGGCAAAATACTGCCAGATGGTCAGACCTGCCTTGTCGATCTCCTCGCGCACGATGGCGTCGGCTTCGCGCAGCGCCTCAAGACGATCGCGGGTAATGGCGCCAAGGCAGCGGACGCCCAGGCCAGGACCGGGGAACGGCTGACGCTCAACCATGTTCTCGGGCAGGCCGAGCTCGCGGCCCACGACGCGCACCTCGTCCTTGTACGGCAGCTTGACGGGCTCGCAGAGCTCAAACTGCAGGTCCTCGGGTAGACCGCCCACGTTGTGGTGAGCCTTCACGCCGTCCTGGGACTCCAGAATGTCGGGGTAGATGGTGCCCTGGGCGAGGAAACTGACCTCGTCACCGACCTTGCGGGCCTCCTCCTCGAACACGCGGATAAACTCGGCGCCGATGATCTTGCGCTTAGCCTCGGGCTCGTCGACGTCGACGAGCTTATCGAGGAAGCGGTCGGTAGCGTCCACATAGACCAGGTTGGCGTCCATCTGGTTCTTGAACACGTCGACGACCTGCTCGCTCTCGCCCTTGCGCATGAGACCATGGTTCACATGCACGCAGATGAGCTGCTTGCCGATGGCCTTGATCAGGAGCGCCGCGACGACCGAGCTGTCAACGCCGCCGGAAAGGGCCAGCAGAACCTTCTTGTCACCGATCTGCTCGCGGATTGCGGTGACCTGCTCGCCGATGAACGCCTGAGCAAGTTCGGGAGTGGTGATACGCACCATATCGTCGGGACGCTTGTTGGGATCCATGCAGGGCTCCTTTTCGGGTCGATGGAACGCGCCGCGCATATGCAAACGCGCTGTCATATGACCTCATTATATGCAGAGAGGTTCGTTTCCCATCGCTGCGACGGAGCTTTTTGCAGGGGCGGCAGTTTTTCCTAATGTCGAGGTCAGCTAGGCTTCAGTAGCCACCTTGGGAGCATCGCCAATAGACTCTTCCTTTATACGTTCGGCATAATCGTAGGCGATACCCACAAATTCCGGTCCCGAGCAACAGGAGTACAATTGCTGCATTGTTGCCAGCTGTTGGGAGATGGAAGATGGACTGCGATGGCTACCCGCGCATTCCCATGCCGTTGATGTGCACTGCCTTTGTGCCGGGGCAGATTGACGCTGCGGTTGCAGGCATTTCCGGCCCCGACTCGCGCGCCATTGCCACGGCAGAAGCGCTGTACTTTCGCGGACAGGCCACCCTCGCTGCCAAGACGGCGCGCCCCTATCTTGACGCCACCGATCCCGCGCTGCGCTATTCCGCATGCTTTATCTGCGGATATGCCAGTCTGTCGCTCAACCGTATCGCCGATGCCCGTCGTTGCCTTACGGGCATCCTCGATACGCCAACTGACGAGGAATCGCCCGCCGCTCACGCCACGCATATCCTGTTCGCCTCGGCCGCGAGTGTCCTGTTGCACTTGCCTTCCCCGTATTCTGCCGAAGAGTTTCATCCGCTTGCGGCGCATCTGCCCGAAGGCCTGCGCCTGTTCGCCAGCTACGTGATGGCGCACGCCTTGTATCTGCGCGGCGAATACGGCCGCAGTCTGGGCATGGCGGAAAACGCCCTGATCATGAAACAGGAAAGCTATCCGATCTCGGAACTGTTCCTGCACCTGGCAGCTTCCATGGCATACATGAGCCTCAAAGACGTCGACGCCGCAAAGGCACACTTCGGAGCCGCTTGGGACATTGCGCGTCCCGACGGCCTTATCGAGCTCATCGGCGAACACCATGGCCTTTTGCAAGGACTCATCGAGGCATGCCTAAAATCGCAATACCCTGACGATTTCGCACGCATCATCGAGATTACGTATCGATTCAGCTACGGCTGGCGGCGCATCCACAACCCCGATTCGGGCGAGGACGTGGCCGACGATCTAACGACCACGGAGTTCACCATGGCCATGCTCGCCTGCCGTGGGTGGACCAACGCCGAAATCGCACGCCATATGGGCGTGTCGCCGGGCACTGTTAAAAACCGCCTATCCGGCGTATATGCAAAGCTTGGCATCGGCACGCGCGCCGAGCTGGTCGCTCATATGTTGCGTTAGCGACCGGGCTGCCAAGCGCATCGAACGCGATCCGGAGCCCGGCACTTCGCTCGCCTAAATTGGACATTTTGACCCTTGAACGGCACTACCGCCACGGGGCACCTTCTCGCAAAATTGGATTATTTCCACCGATACCTGCGGGATGGGAGCCCAAGATGCTTGATCGCCGTTCGTTACTTGTTGCCGGAGCGTCCTCGCTGGCGAGCATGATGTTGCCGCGCGTGCCGGGCACCTCAAACGCCTTCATACTGCCGTTCGCGCCCGCCGAAGCCTATGCCGATGAAGAAGATCCCTTCAGGGTGCTCGTTCTCTCGCGCACCATGTTTGGTGTGGTCGTGGTCGACGTCGCCAACAAGAATATGCCCGTCAAGGGAGCGCAGGTCACGCTCGCGTCGCGTTATGCCGCGGGCAAGCAGCTCTCCGCCACGACCGACGATGAGGGCACGGCCATCTTTGAGGTCGCGCCGCTTTCGGAAGGCTACGTGGACGAGGCAACGCTTCTCGACGCGTACGACTTTAACGGCGGCATCTCCATTAGCATGGCGGGCTACCGCGATGTCGAGATTCCCCTTGCGCGTATCCAGGGCGGCACCGCCATAACCGCGCCCACGCGTCCGCTTTCCGACGGCGAGCCGTACTTCCGCCAGCTCACATTCGACGAATGGGACATCCAATACGCTGAAGCCACGTTCATGGCATTGCCGAAGGACGACACGGCAAACGAGCAGCCCGATACGCACGCCTTTACCGTGCAGGCACATCTGCCACAGGGTGGACAGGCAACGCTGCGCATCAACAAAGTGACGCCTGCCGCGGGCAGTTCGCCCGAAACCGTCACGCAGATCGGTCAGATCAAGGCCAGCGCGTCGGGTTCGGATAATCTGGCAACGTTCACGCTCGAAGACAAGTTCCTCGATGCGGCGTCGGGCCTTCTGGAAGAAGGATGCAAGCTGCGCTTTGTGCTCGACTATCAGGGCAAAACCTACACGCTCTCCTCCCCCATGGGCGTTGCCACCGCACCAGCTTCCAAGGCGGAATCGGGCTCGACCACCATCATTCCCACCACCATGGATCAAGAGATCACTCCGTTTGATTTCCCCGCGGCGTTCCCCGGCATCGGCGGCAACAAGTTCACCTGCTGGATGCCCACGTTTCCGATTCTCTTCGATTTCTCGTTTGCCGGGTACGTACTGTTTGGCGGCGGATACAAACCGGTCGGCTACATGAACGATTCGGGCAATCCGGATCCGGAATACTGGAAGAAGTCGCCGCGCGAGTCGGGCGCCAAGCAGGCAAACCGCTACCTCGACGAGATGGAGGGGAAGTGGAATCAGTACAAGAGCATGAGTGCCGGTTCGGGCACCGACCCAAGAAACACTAAGCTCCTTCGCCACCATTACACGCTGCTATTCACGATGGATATCGCAACACAGGTGTACGGATCGCTCGCCTACGACTGGGTTGGCAAAACTTGGGGCAACAACAACGATCCGGCGTACGGCAATATTAAGGCTCTCTTCCAAGTAAAAACCGACCTCAATTGGACCGAGCAGTTTACCTTGGGCCCGGTGCCGTTTTTCCTAAACGTCAATCCTTGGGTGTTGGCAAAGCTAGCGCTCGCGGTAGGCGCCCACACACACGGCAGCGGTGCGGCGTTCTTCAAAAACATTTCGCTCGACTATTCCAATACGTCGGGATCATTCACCATCCAGATCGGGCTTGCCGTCACCTTTGGAGCCGGCGTTGCAGGCGTCGCTTCGTCCGCCGTGCGCGGTGCCGCATCCCTCACACTGTTCATTGGGTACGAGAAGGCGGACGGCCACCAGCTTCCGCGGCTGCGCGTGGGTGCAGACGTCGATGTCGACGTGATACTCCAGTTCATCATGTTCAAGTGGACCACCAAGGCCTGGTCGGGGTCGTGGCCCACACTCGCCGATTCGTGGGATATGTCGGTGAACAACGGCGACCAATATGTGCTCCAGCACTCTGAGTTGGCACTGAGCGGAGACACGCCTTATACGCTGGATGCCTGCTTTGGCGCGACCGGCAATGCCGAGTCGGGCAGCGTAGCGCAGTTTATCGCGTCGGCCACCATCGTCACCAATGCCGAGCTGCTCGCATGCTCCGAAGTTGCAGCCACCGCCGTAAACGTCGTACCGATCGTACGCGATTGGGAGCAAGCGGTCACACGCATTGAGCTCGAGGCGGATGCAGAGAGCAACGACGCAGGACAGGTCGAACATTTCGTCCATGCCCTGATGGGGGATGACGAAAATGCCGCACCGATGTATGAGTACACCTACATCGGCCAGGCGACGAACGCCGTTGCGGACTCGAACGCCAATTCTGCCGGCGTGTCGGAGGACGAGAGAGGCGGCATAAAGCCCTCGAGCGACAACGTGCTGTTTACTGGCGTGCTCAGCGAAGCCCGCATGAAGTTTGCGGAGATCGCCGGCACGGAATATCTGTTCCGTATCGCCTCGGTGCGCTACGGCGAGAATGGCCGTTCGCGACTGGTAGTGCACACGAAGGCAAACGGCGCATGGTCCGCTCCCATGCCGGTCGACTTCCCTCTTGGCTTTGGCGAGGCCGACGTGGAGCGCAGAGACACGTTCGATTACGACTTCGACATGGTTGAATACACCGATGGCGCGGGGCACACGGACGCCTACGTGTTACTGGTCTCGGGCGAGCGCCCCGAAGGCGACGCAACCCGGTTCGACACGGCTAGCACATCCGGCATACTGTCCGTTGTGCGCCTGCGCATAAGCAATAGCGAGGTTCGCGTGGTATCGCACACGTCGTGGCGCAGCATCTCGCGCGGCCGCCTGCAGGAGGACGGCTACCATTGCCTGCAATGTCCGCGTATCACAGTAGGCAAGACGCTTGTCGACGGACGTCTGTCGGGCGCCTATCTCCATCGCCGCGGAGCCACCGCCGAGAAGGCGTTGGGCACCGAGGCAGAAGTCGCGCTCGAGTGCTTTACCCTGTGGTCGGATCTGTCGGGCGACAGCCTCACGTTCCGTCAGGTTCTCCGCTTTCCGCAGGCACCGTCGAGCATCGAGCTGGGCGCACCCGAAAATATCAACGGCAAAATGGTGGTGCCCGTTGCGTACGAGACCGCAGACGGTTGCGGCTGCGCATCATACGCCGTGATCGGCCAGTCCATTGCTGCCTGGGACGTTATGTCACCAGACGCCACGGTATCCTGTGCGGTGCCGTGGCCACAACATTCGGGCTTTTTGGCAACCGTCAACGAGCAACTGCAGCATATTACTTGGACGCGAGGCGCATCGGCATTTGCAACGCAGCCCGTGGGCGCCGCAGGCTGTGGCCCGGCATCGTTTAGCGTGAGCAACAACGGCAGGTGCGTGCTCTATGTAGAGAATACCGATGGCAAGGTGGGACAAACCTACGACGAAGAAGGCAACCCGGTAGCAGTGATGGGCAAGCACTTCCGCATCTTCGCCAGCACCTTGGCAGGCGATCTGTTCACGGAGCCGTTCGTGATGTGCGAACTGGACCATCCCGTCGATCAGATAACGACATTTTTGACGTCGGGTGGTATGCTCTCCGCGCTCGCCACGCACATTGTGAGCGTGGAGAAGAGCGAGGCAGAGCTGCACGGCATCGAAGTGCCCTTGGTGGCGTGTGCCACTCCGACGGGCGCGGTCGCTACCTCGGGCGCGGTGGTGCCCGGAGCGGCAGGCGAATCCTTCATGGTCACGGTGCGAAACGACGGCAACACCTTGCTGACCGCCGGAACGATCGATCTGTACCGAGAGGGTTCCAACCAGCCGTTCTCCAGCGCATCCATCGGATTCGGAGCGAACGCACGCACGGCATCGATCTACGATCCGGAGCTTGCCGAGGACGCTTCGGCCAACGACATGGCACACGTGAAGTACGCGCTCGAGACGCTGGGCACACGTTTTGCAACGCACCCGCTGGTTGCCGACAATGGAAACGCCGTGCTGGCACCGGGCTGCACGGCACAATTCCGCATGAGCTTTGCCATCCCGGAGAGCTGGGGCGACGAGGTGGGCAAACGCGTCACGCTGTATGCGAAGGCGCGTGACCTGGTGGCACTCGATCCCGTAACGTTCGAGGAAATTCGACCGGGCGCAAACTCGACGCTGGGCGCCGTACTGCACGAGCTTCATGTGCCCGACGCGGCATGCGAGCGCTCAGAAGTTCAGGTCGGCGTATGCGACAGCGCGAATACGACAGGGCTTCACGACGCCCCGATGACAGCAGACGGCGATGGTGGCTCGAGTGGCGGCGGTACTGACGAGGGCGGCGGCTCCGGCGGAAGCAGCTCCGGCAGTGGCAAGGACCACGGCAATAACAAGCGCTCCGGAAAAGTGGGCGCGCTTGCGGGCACGGGCGATGTCAACGCTCCCCTTACGGCAGCCGCTGCAGCACTCGCCGCGGCAGGCGCCGGCCTCGTCGCCTACAGCGCCCGCCGCACGGCGCTCGAAACCGACGCCGCTCATAAGGTCAATTCGGATAGGCCTCGCTAGCTCCTAGTTACTATTGTGAGAGACGCCGACTCGGCTCATCGAACATCAAAATGGGCCGGTTCTGGATACCCAGAGCCGGCCCATTACGCATTAAATGTCGTCTGAGGTGTCGAGTTCTGCCTCGAGCTTGGCACGGCGTCTTTTCGCCGTGAAAAACGTTGCGCACAGGACAGCAAACGTGGCCGCGAAAATCGTCGCACCGCAGAACACGCCCGTGTCCAGGTTCGCCAACCAAAAGACGCTTTCGAGCGGTACGATCTGCGCCTCAGCGACACAGCGCATTGCGGCAATAACAAGCGCGAACGCGGCGCCGCTAAGACCGCTGACAAGCAGGAAATATCCAACAGGAAGATGCTCGGTTTGCCCAAAACGATTGGTATCGACATAGCCCTTCCGCGTTTGCAGCCCTGCGCAAATCAACATCACGAGAACGAGCCAAAAATACATGGCTGCCTCGAATGGCGTTGCAAAGCCATGCGGCATTTCACTGGCGTCGCTGTGAACCCACGCAACCTGTCGAGCTATAACCTGGTAGAAAAAGATCATCAACATGCCAAACGAAAGCAGCACGAAACCAATCTTGTAGATCTTCGCGTTCTCAG
This sequence comes from Collinsella sp. AM28-11LB, assembly GCF_003469895.1. Taxonomy (NCBI): domain Bacteria; kingdom Bacillati; phylum Actinomycetota; class Coriobacteriia; order Coriobacteriales; family Coriobacteriaceae; genus Collinsella; species Collinsella sp. AM28-11LB. The sequence continues at coordinate 17,936 of NZ_QSKJ01000007.1, read as the reverse complement.
CCTCCAGGCGTTCATCCTTTGGGCCGGCATATTCACGCCACTTTTGCACGATTTTCAGATCTTCATATTTCATAGTGAACTCCTAAAGAGTATTAGGGTCGGCGTCGGTTTCGTCTTCCCAAAACAAGTCGTTCAACGTAACGCGCAGCGCCTTACAGATTGCCACGCACAAATTGAGCGTGGGGTTGTAGCCGCCCGCCTCGATAAGGCCGATGGTTTGGCGCGCAACGCCCACGGCTTGGGCTAAGTCAGCTTGCGAAAGGCCAGCCGCCGCGCGTGCCGCCTTCATGCGTAGGTTCTTTTTGCCCGGCATGGAGTTCCTTTCGTAAATGTGGACAGATATCCGTTGCAACATGACAGAAATATATTGCATCCTTCACAAGATGTCAACTATATCTGTCATTATGGAAACCATGTCCGCCATCGCCATGTGGACATAACAATTTCGATTCGCTATTCAAACTTACTCGGACAAAACCGACTCGGTTTTGTCCGAGTAAACGCGAGCGTAAACTATCACTGTCCGCTATTCGACATCCGGCCCCTCCCCCATCAGCCATCGGGCGATGTCGACCACCTTAATCCCCTCATAATCAACAGCCTCGTGCTTTGTTCGCGCAATGACCATTTTGGGATACGCATCACGTATCGCAAGCAGGGGTGCCACTTCGCGTTCAAAAGTCTCCTGACGCGAAATGTCATCGCTAACTTGGATATACACTCGCTCATCGCGACGAATTGCCACGAAGTCGATTTCCTTCTTATAAAGCACCCCGACATAGATTTCCCAACCGCGTCTTAGGAGCTCTATGGCGACCATATTTTCATATACGTGCCCGAAGTCGAGCTTTTTAGTGCCCAGTTTTGCGTATCTGATTGCATGATCCGATAAATAGTATTTATCACCCGAAGTGAGGTACTTTTTACCGCCTACGTCATAGCGGCGCACTCGATAGAACGCAAAGGCCTGGCATAAATATCCGAGGTACTGGGCGAGCGTTGCCACGGAAACGCGTGTTCCGGCAGCATCCAGCGCAGCCACAATCCCGCTAACAGAAGATATGTTACCGATATTGTCCATTAGGAAATCGCATGCACGTTCTAGCTGCACCTTGTTACGAACCCCATGCTTTTCTTCCACATCACGCAAAACCAAGACATCTAGCACGTTCGCAATATATCGATAGCGAGCTCGCTCGCTAGGATACAAATATGAGCCAGGCATTCCGCCCTCTCTCAAATATCGGTCAAGCGCTTCGTCCGGGTTATGAATTTCGTGATATGTCGAAAACTCAAGCAAGGAAAACGGAAATACTTCAACCTCATATGTCCGCCCGCGAAAAAGCGTCGCCAAATCACTCGAAAGCAAGAAAGCGTTGGAGCCAGTAACGTAGATATCGTATTTTCCCGATGCATGAAGGCTATTGACCGCTTTTTCGAACCCAACGCAGGTTTGCACCTCATCGATCATCACAATGTTATCGAGGCCCTCGCAATAGCCTTCCTCAACGTAGCGATGCAATGCTCGATAATCCGTTAGTTCCTCGAATTCGAGGAGATTGAAATTGATGCGGATAATATTGGCATCGGGGTCGGCCTCACGAAAGCGATCAGCAAGAGCTTCCAGTAGAACAGATTTGCCGCACCTACGAATGCCGGCAATAACCTTGATGTCCGGCGTTCCCTTAGCGCCAAGAAGCGCTTCCATATATTGAGGACGTTCGATAATCTTCATATCTTCACCGTTCTATTAAATAAAAGCTCTCTTGATTCGTTTTCGTTTAATATATGTCTTATCCTACTAAATGAAATCAAATAACTCTTGATTTCATTCAGCTATTTCTCCCAATAAAGTAACATCAATCAATATACCACGAACGATTGTTCGATGGATTTCGTGTTGGGTGGAATCGTCTGTGGGCTGGGCTATGCTACTTTGACTATCTATATGACTTAAACGCAGCAAAGGAGCACCGAGAGAGCGAGTATGGCAAAAAACACCGCAAACTATGGTAACGACAGTATCCGCCAGCTCAAGGACGAGGAGCGCGTACGCCTGCGCCCCGCCGTCATCTTTGGCTCGGACGGACTCGACGGTTGTGCGCATGCCGCCTTCGAGATCCTGTCCAACGCCGTTGACGAGGCGCGCCAGGGCTACGGCAAGCTCATCACCCTCACCGCTTTTCGCGATGGCTCTATTCAGGTAGAGGACAACGGCCGTGGCTGCCCGCTCGACTGGAACCCCTCCGAGAAGCGCTTTAACTGGGAGCTCGTCTTTTGCGAGCTCTACGCCGGCGGCAAGTACAACAACAACCAGGGCGGCGACTACGACTTCTCGCTCGGCACCAACGGCCTGGGCTCGTGCGCGACCCAGTACGCCTCCGAGTACATGGACGTCACCGTCTGGCGCGACGGCAACAAGTACTCCCTGCACTTTAAGAAGGGCAAGGTTGTCGGCGCCAAGAAGAAGGCACTCGAGATTGAGCCCAGCGACGAGAACCGCACCGGCACCACTATCAAGTGGCGCCCCGATCTTGAGGTCTTTACCTCGATCAGCATTCCCCACGACTGGTATCGCGAGACCATGCGCCGCCAGGCCGTGGTCAACGCCAACGTGACCTTCCGCCTGCGTATTGAGGGTGACGATGGCGAGTTTTCCGAAGAGGATTTTTGCTATCCCAAGGGCATCGAGGACTACGTGCTTGAGAAGGTCGGTACCGACTACCTTACCGAGCCCTTCTTTATTGAGGCCGATCGTCGCGGTCGCGATCGCGAGGACCTGCCCGATTACAACGTAAAAATCACTGCTTGCATGTGCTTCTCGCGCACTTTCATGATGCAGGAGTACTACCACAACTCATCATGGCTCGAGAACGGCGGCTCGCCCGAGAAGGCCGCGCGCAGTGCTCTGACCAGCGCCATCGATGCCTACATTAAGGGCCAAGGCAAGTACAACAAAAACGAGAGCGGCATTAAGTGGCAAGACGTTCAGGACTGTCTGGTACTGGTGACCAACTGCTTCTCCACTCAGACGTCCTACGAAAACCAGACCAAGAAGGCCATCAATAACCGCTTTATCCAGCAGGCCATGACGGCATTCTTTAAGGAGCGCCTCTCGACCTACTTGATCGAGAACAAAGACGCCGCCAACAAGATCATGGAGCAGGTACTCATCAACAAGCGCTCGCGCGAGAACGCCGAGAAGACGCGTCAGAGCATTAAGACCAATCTGCAGCAGAAGACCGACATGGCCAACCGCGTGCAGAAGTTCATCGACTGCCGTTCCAAGGACAAGAACCGTCGCGAGATCTACATCGTAGAGGGCGACTCGGCAGCAGGCGCCATCCGCACGTCGCGCGATGCCGAGTTCCAGGGCGTTATGCCCGTCCGAGGCAAGATCCTCAACTGCCTGAAGGAGGATTATCCGCGCATCTTTAAGTCCGACATCATCATGGACCTCATGCGCGTGCTGGGCTGCGGCGTGGAGATCAAGGACAAGCGCATCAAGAACCTTGGTGCCTTCGACTTGGACAACCTCAACTGGAACAAGGTCATCATCTGTACGGATGCCGACGTCGACGGTTATCACATCCGCACACTCGTGCTCACCATGCTCTACCGCCTGGTGCCCACGCTTATCGACGAGGGGTACGTGTATATCGCCGAGTCGCCGCTCTACGAGATCAACTGCAAAGAGAAAACCTACTTTGCCTACACCGAACTCGAGAAAAACGGCATCCTCAAAGAGATTGGCGACCAGAAGTGTTCCATCAACCGCTCCAAGGGTCTTGGTGAAAACGATCCGGACATGATGTGGCTCACCACCATGAACCCCGAAACGCGCCGCCTGATCAAGGTGGAGTCCGAGGACGTCACCAAGATGGAAACCATGTTCAACCTGTTGCTGGGCAACGACGAGGCGGGCCGTAAGCGCCATATCTCCGAGCACGGCAAGGAATACCTGGACCAGCTAGATCTGCAGTAGCAGCAAATCAATAACGACGGCCCATAAGAAGTTCAAGAGGAAATCGTGGCAAAGAAGAAGACGAAGAACCAGCCAAAGAAAAAGCAGGTCAACGCCGAGAACGTCATCGGCCTGCACTCCGAGGTCACCGACCAGCCGATCACGCAGACGCTCGAGGTCAACTACATGCCCTACGCCATGAGCGTCAACGTCTCGCGTGCATTCCCCGAAATCGACGGCTTTAAGCCCTCGCACCGCAAGCTGCTCTACACCATGTACAAGATGGGTCTGCTCAAGGGCGAGCGCCAGAAGAGCGCCAACATCGTGGGCCAGACCATGAAGCTCAACCCGCACGGCGACGCCGCGATCTACGAGACGATGGTGCGCCTGGCCACCGGCAACGAAGCGCTTCTTGCCCCCTTCGTGGAGTCAAAGGGCAACTTTGGCAAGTACTATTCGGGCGACCTGAGCTACGCCGCCTCGCGTTATACCGAGGCCAAGCTCTCCCCCATCAGTGCCGAAATCTTCAAGGACATCGACAAGGACCCGGTCGACTTCGTTGACAGCTACGACGGTGCCATGAAGGAGCCGCGCCTGCTGCCCACCACGTTCCCCAATATCCTCGTCTCGGCCAACAAGGGCATCGGCGTCGCCATGGCGTCCGACATCTGCGGCTTCAACCTCAACGAGGTCTGCACTGCCACGATGCACTACCTGCAGGATCCCGACTGCGACCTGCTCGAGTACATGCCCATGCCCGACTTCTCGACCGGCGGCGAGATCATCTACCGCCGCGAGGAGATGGAGAAGATCGTCGAGACCGGCCTTGGCAGCTTCCAGATTCGCTCCCGCTGGCGCTGGATTCCCGAAGAGCGCATCATCGAGGTCTACGAGATCCCCTACACCACCAAGACCGATGTCATCATCGAGCGCATCGTCAAGCTCTCCAAAGAGGGCAAAGTCAAAGAGATCGCCGACATCCGCGACGAGACCGACCTTTCGGGCCTGCGCATCGCAATCGACCTTAAGCGCGGTGTCGACCCCGACAAGCTCATGGCGAAGCTTTATCGCTCGACCACGCTGCAGGATTCGTTCTCGTGCAACTTCAACGTGCTCGTCGACGGCTATCCCCGCGTTATGGGCGTGCGCCAGATTCTGCACGAGTGGGTCAAATGGCGTATTCAGTCCACGCGTCGCCGCATTAACTTTGACCTGGGCAAAAAGTCCGAGCGCCTGCACCTGCTGCACGGCCTCGAGGCGATCCTGCTCGACATCGACAAGGCCATCGCCATCATTCGCGGCACCAAGCTTGAGGCCGAGGTCGTGCCCAACCTTATGAAGGGTTTCGACATCGACGAGACCCAGGCCGAGTTTGTTGCCGAGCTTAAGCTCCGCAACATCAACGAGGAGTACATCCTCAACCGCACCAAGGACATCGCAAAACTCGAGGGCGAGATTACCGAGCTCGAGGAGATCCTCTCCAGCGAGGAGAACATCAAGAAGGTCATCAGCGACGAGCTGGCCGCGGTCAACAAGAAGTACGTGATGCCGCGCCGCACGGGCAGGATCGAGCCCCATGAGGTTATCGAAGTAAGCTTGGAGCCCGAGGTCGAGGAGTACCCGGTCACTATCATGCTCTCGCGCGATGGCTACCTTAAGAAGATGACGGACCGCGTGCTCAAGAAGGCGACCACACTCAAGTACAAGGACGGCGACAAACCCTTTATCGAGTTCCCGTCCTCCAATACGCACGAGCTACTGGTCTTTACCAACAAGAGCCAGGTGTACAAGTGCAAGGTTGCGGCGTTTGAGGACACCAAGTCGGCCCAGCTGGGCTCGTACCTGCCGACCGATCTTGAGATGGAACCCGACGAGAGTGTCATCTGGGTCATCGACCCCGAGGACTACAAGGCCGACGCGCTGTTCGTCTTTGAAAACGGCCGCGTGGTGCGCGTCGCACTTGCCGGATACGTCACCAAGACTAACCGAAAGCGCCTCAAAAACGCCATCTACGGCGGCAGCAAGCTGCTGTATGCGCAGGTACTCAAGGAAGACCGCGACATCGCGCTGGTCTCGAGCGACTATCGTTTGATGAACTTCAACACGTCGCTGCTTAAGACCAAGACGACCACCAACACGCAGGGCGTCCAGGCTTTCACGGCCAAGAAGGGCCGCTCGGTCACCACCATCGGCACGACCGAAGAGATTCTTGGTGCCGGTGTCTCGGCCGAAAAGTTCACTGCGCAGAGCCTGCCTTCTGCCGGTGCCCTCATGAAGGAAAACGACATGCCGAGCCTGTTTGACTAAAACAACGGCAGAACCGCCATAAGCTCTTAAAACGGTGGGGCCCGGAACGCAGCAACATCGCGCTCCGTGCCCCGCTCGTTGCAACGTATATCATATGCCCCACACAGGAATCGCTTGGACATCCTTGGTAATAAGGTATGGATCCGGGGTTTGGCAGACAACGTGTCCAAACCCAATTTCATAGCCGGTCAGGCCCTCGAGACAGGAAAAATTCTTCACCGCATCTTTGCCCACCGTGGCCGACATCTTCACCTCGACGGGATGGAGAATATGGCCCTCTTGGATGAGCAAATCAATTTCGCGCTTCTTTTGGTCTCGATAGAACCATACGTCGCGAAGGCTCTTCCCCGTGTTCATAAAGCTCTTCAAAATTTCCGAGACAACGAACGTCTCAAATATATGCCCCGCCGCGGCCCCATTGCGCAATTGCTCCGGCGTTATCCACCTCGTTAGATGACAAACAAGACCTGTATCCATAAAGAATATCTTAGGGGTCTTGGTCAGACGCTTATCGACATTAGGCCAAAAGGGCTCGACAATCCGAACGATGTTCGACGCCTGCAAAACCGAGAGCCAAGCCTTCACCGTCTTACGGTCGACGTCAACGGTGTTTCCAATATCGGTGGCATTTAACAGTTGCCCCGTTCTCGCTGCGCACGCGACCATAAAGCTGTAGAACTTCGCCTCATCCTTTACGTTTACAAGATCGCGAACATCGCGTTCGAGATATGCGGCAACGTAGTCGGAATAATAGGAGTCCCAATCGATAGTTGGGTCTTGCAGTTCGGGCATCGAACCCCTATGGATGATGTTCCAAATATTTCCCGAAGACATCTTAGAGGCCAAGGAAACCTTTTTGGGGATATACGGACGAGGGCCCTGGGGACCACCAACGAGTTCGCGCAAGCTTAAAGAGGGCATCTCCAGAATTCTAATCCTCCCCGCCAAGGATTCGCTCACCCCTTTCATAAGGTGATATGTCTGGGATCCCGTGAGGACGATTCGTCCCTTCTCCTCTGATTGATCGACAACCCACTTCACCGGAGAAAAAAGCTCAGGCACTCGCTGAATCTCATCAATGATGATCGGCAGATCATGAGACTCGAAAAACAGGGCGGCGTCCTCTTTTGCAAGAAGATAATCCCGCGGGTTCTCCATCGAAACATAGTCGAATCGGTCGCCTAGATGTTGCTTGAGAACCGTCGTCTTCCCAACTTGGCGCGCTCCGGTCACCAAGACAACTTTTCCCTGTCCCAGCATCGAATCTATCGTCTGTTCAATTTCGCGCTCGATGTACATACAATCGCCTCCCGTTATGGAGTCTATTATCTCGTACAAACGTTAATTGGTCAAAATCGGGAGCGCTACTCCCGATTTTCACTCACAGTCTTCTGCCCGATTCTGGCCCCAGCAGGGTCTCAGAAATTGCCAAGCGTATGGGCGTCGCCAGCAACTATGCAAGTCAATACAAACGCCGCCTCCTCGAGGACGGCGTTATCGGGGAACGTGGACGTGGCCTCGTCGGCTTCGACATCCCCGCGTTCAAGGAGTTCCTGAGCGAGAAGGCCTCCTAGCGCGCCAAGATTGTCCGCAAGGACTTCAACGCATGGCAATCAGCATTCCTCTTGGTAAGGACAGCAAGCATTTCCACTAGTGTTGATTGCCATGCGCTCTTCGAGCCCTTAGGCGAGCTTGCGAGCGAGCTCTCGCACCTTTTCCAGCTTGGGCGAGGAGGCCATGCTGTCGCGCTCGGTCATGCCGCTAATGGTGACAATGCCCTGGTCCTCCCACTTGCAGTACGCGCAGGCTGACTTGTACATAGCGATAGCCGCATCATAGACGCCCTCGCTGTGGCTATCGAGCAAAAGGGCCGTCTTGGTGAACGGGAAGCCCGTAGCACCGAAGGCGTACAGGCGGTCGATGACAGCCTTCTCCTGTGCAGTGATATCAAACCAGTAGATAGGCGAAGCGAAGACAACCATGTCGGTGTCTTTCAGCGACTCGATCACGTTGGCCATGTCATCCTTCTGCACGCAGACGCCCTCATGGGCGAAGCAGTATTGGCATCCCAAGCAGCCGGCGATCTTCTTGCTGGCAACGCGGACGACCTCGACCGCATTGTCGCCCTCACGCGCGGTCTCGGCAAACGCCTCAACCATGGTGTCGGTATTGGCGCCCTTGCGCGGGCTGCCGCTCAATACAACGATTTTCATAGGATTCCCTCTCCTTCATGCCGCAGGCGCGCAGCATGTTTTCTTGTAACCAAAACGAATGGAGCTATTCAGTCGTCTGTAGACCGCATCTCTCGTTCGTGCCCTCCAAAGAAGGTGCAAGCAGAAGCATCACGGGCATTGATCAGCGCCGATATGGATCACGACATGAAACCGTAAGGGTTGGCCAGAGGTTGCTAGATTCAATAACTCTCAGCAATGGAGCGAATGACGACTTCGGCGATATAATCCGTGTCATCTTGATTGTTCCTGCGCGGAAGGTACAGCTCATGTCCAAGCTCAACATCGACCAGCGATCGATTCGCGATCTTCTCACCGATAAGCGATCAGACTTCCTCATCCCCGACTACCAGAGGCCCTACGCCTGGGGCGAGGATGAATGCGCAACGCTGTGGGATGACCTGTTCTCGTTCGCTTTTCCAGGCGATGACTACGAGCGTTTCGACAGCGAAAACGACGAATACTTTCTAGGGCCCATCGTCACCTTTAAGAACCTCTCTGGCCAACTTGAGATCATTGACGGCCAGCAGCGCCTCACCACCATCATGCTGCTGCTCCGCGCGTTCTACGACAAGTTCACCAACATGAAGGATAAGCAGTCTGTGAAGATGCGCGAGGCAATCGCCCGTTGTGTATGGAAAACCGACGAGTTCGACGAGCCCGACATGGAGCGCCTCAAGATCGACTCCGAGGTTGCATCGGACAACGACAAGAATGAATTCCTCGAGATTTTACGAGAGGGCAACGTAGGCGATGGCTGGAAGAGCGCTTATGCCCGCAACTTCGCTTTCTTCCAGAGGAAAATTGAACAACTGGTGAGCGAGTGGCCCACCTACACCGTCTACATGGCCACACGCGTCATCAACAATGTGATACTGTTACCCATTGAAGCGGAGTCGCAGGACACCGCGCTACGCATCTTCTCGACTCTAAACGACCGAGGGCTGCCTCTCTCGGATGCCGACATCTTCAAAAGCCAGTTCTACAAGCATTATTCCGACACGGGGCGCAAGGACGAGTTCATCCGTCGCTGGAAGGCGCTCGAGGAGGGAGCGAACGCTATCTTCCGGCCCATGCGCGGTACACCAACCGATGAGCTATTTACGCGCTATATGTACTACCGCCGCGCGAAGAAAGGCATCCGCGACACGACCACCGCATCGTTGCGCGACTTCTTCGGTGCCGATGGCTACGCCATGCTCAAGGAGGACGCCACGCTCGACGATCTCGAGGCGCTGCTCGGCTTCTGGAAACGCGTCGACGCGCAGGAAGGGTTCAGCGAGCGCGTGCTCCGCAGGCTCTTCGTGCTGAACTACGCCCCCAACGGCATGTGGACCTATCTGCTAAGCGTCTGGTTCCTTGCCAACCGCGACAGCAAAAGTGTCCTCGATGACGAGGCACTCTACGGCTTTCTAAACAAGATCACGGCATTCGTTCTCGCCTACGCCATTGAGCGTCCCGGCGTAAATGCGCTGCGTTCGCCAGTGTATCCCGAGATGATCAACATCGTGGAGCACCGCCCGGTGGAGTTTCCCAACCACCACTTCAATCGCGCAAATATTGCTGAGCGATTCCGAACCTACGTGTTCACCAACGGCAGGCCTGTAACGAAGTCCATGCTCACTTGGTGGGCGTACGCAGACCCAGATCAACCACTCATGGACCTAGACACTACGCTCGAAATTGAGCACATCTATGCCAAGAAGCGCAACGAGGTAGACCCGCTCGTCGACCAATCCAACCTGGAGGCGCTGGGTAACAAGGCGCTGCTCGAGAAGCGTGTAAACATCCGCGCGGCCGACTACAGATTCTGCGATAAACGCAAGTACTATGAGGGATACACCGACGGCAATGGCAAGCGCAAAGCCGGAACAAAGATCGCGGAACTCAAGCGCCTGACACAAGTCATGGGAGACTTCACCGAAATAGACATCGCGACTCGCACGGCTCAGATCATCGATGCCTTCGTGGACTACCTGGGCGACAACGGACTTTTGAGCTAAGGAGCGAACATGTTCGAAAGACTAACCAAGCACGCTGGCAAGCTGGAGGACAGAAACATGAATGTCGAGCTTGGGGGCGGGACGCTCGGACTCGAGGATTTCGTCGACGATTTCTATGAACTGGACGGGTTCGCGGACACCAGCTACTTCGAGACGCTTGAACGCCATGGCATCGACACCTCGGAAGGCATAGACAGCTGCGACATCGACCATGGGGACATTGACCTGATACGTGCATGCATCACGTGGTGCGTTCGTGGCGACCGCTTCTGCGACGGACTCCTTGCCGCGCAAGCCAGGAGCGGGTTTCTGGACCGCTGCCTCTTCCGGCTGAAGGAGCTCGACGAGGGCTGAACGGCGGCCACGAAGACGTCTGGCGCTGCGACAGCACAGCGATGCGACAATGCCATGCCGTCGCACTCCGTCATGCCACCAAATCAAAAGCGGAACCATCGCTCAATCTTGAGATGCATTGACCAAAGGCTCACGTTTCTACCGAGAAGTCGAGAGCGCGGGGCACACTGTGGCGCTTTATCCTCAGCTCATAGCTGCACTGCTTACTTAAAATGAACCCGTGGTCAAGATGAACTACGAGAATCATAGCGGGCGGATACCGCCCGTATGCCCCCTTCGGAATAGGCGGGCTCGCCGGCGTTCACGGCACGGTAGATGGTGGAGAAGCTCACGACGCAGCGCCCGCCGCGCTCGAGGCGGGACCTGCCGTCTATCTGCTCGGGCGACCGGCGGTCGTCGACGATGCGCCTGCGCACCTCGGCCGCGAGGGCCGGGTCGGAGAGCCTCTTGCGGGGCCTGCAGGCCTTGCGGCGGGCGTCGGAGCGCGACTGGGCGGCGATGGCCCCGTAGCGCCCGTTCCGGCCGTTCCTGGCGATCTCCCTGCTCACCGTGGACTTGTTCCTGCCTATCGCAGCGGCGATAGCCGAGACCCCCCTCATGCCTCGCGTGCATCTCCGCTATCCTGTCGCGCTCCTCGGCGCTAAGATGCCTGTAGCGGCGCATGTCCCCTCGCTCCGACGTTGACCTAGACAGCCAACATCGTAGCCCCCGGGAGTGCGCCACGCTCGTGAGCAGGCCCCATGCCGTTGCACTCAGAATGCTAATCCGCCGCCCTAAAAAACGCCTCGAAACCCCTTCTGAGATTTCGAGGCGCAGAACGCGCGATGCTTTTTTTCCTTTTAAAGACAATAGCCTACCAAATGCCAAGCAGATGCTGCATGCCCAGGCTCACCAGAGCGATGCCGATCCAGCAGCACAGACCCATAAAGATGGGTTTGCCGCCCGTCTTAACCAGCTTGACTATATTGGTGTTGAAACCAATCGCCGCCATAGCCATAACAATGAAGAACTTGGAGAGCTCCTTTATGGGCGCGGTCACGCCCGCAGGTAGCGCGAAGACCGTGGTGATCACGCTGGCAAGCACAAAGAAGAGGATAAAGAAGGGGAAGATCTTCTTGATATCGAACGTGCCCGCAGCTTCGCCGCCCTCGCCGTTCGCGGCGGCGCGCTTGGCCTTGTGAACCTGCCAAAATGCCAGCGCCAGCGTGATGGGGATGATGGCGAGCGTGCGGGTGAGCTTCACAATGGTCGCCTCGTCCAACGTATTGGCGCCAGGGTGTATGCCGTCCCACGCGGCAGCGGCGGCGGTTACGGACGAGGTGTCGTTGACGGCGGTGCCGGCAAACAGGCCAAAGCCCTCGTTTGAAAGGCCAAGCATGCCGCCAAGAGCCGGGAAAATAAGCGCGGCGATGATGTTGAACAAGAAGATGACGCTGATGGCCTGCGCGATCTCCTCATCGTCCGCATCGATAACCGGAGCGGTCGCCGCGATTGCCGAGCCGCCGCAGATTGACGACCCCACGCCCACCAGAGTGGAAATCTTGGTGGGGATCTTGAGGGCGCGATGCAGGGCGAAAGAAATCACCAGCGACGTGGTGATAGTCGCCACGATAATGGGCAGCGAACGGGCGCCCACGCGCGCGATCTGGGAAAGGTTGAGGCCAAAGCCCAACAGGATAACCGCGTACTGCAAGATCTTCTTAGAGGTGAACTTGATACCGGGCGCAAACGGCAACGCCGCGTCGTCCTTAATAAACAGCGCCAGCACCATACCGATGAGGATGGCGAAGACCGGCCCGCCGATCACGTCGAAGCGCTTGCCCAAAAACCATGCCGGCAGAGCGATAAGCAGGCATAGCGCCACGCCCCTCCAGCTATCTTGAACCTTGTCCCACGTTCTTTCCGCCATATCTTCTTCCTCTCTATACGCGCCGTCCCTGCATGCGCGGAACCGCTCCGCCGCCTACGACATAAACCCAAATCTCTCTCGGCAAACAGCCAAGATTGAATGCATAGCGATAGTACTACCTTGGCTTATAATTCTTTTCACCCTATTGGTTATCACTCTATAAGTATTTGTTATATATGGACGATGTTATAGATGATTCTTGAGCATAGGAGTCAACGTGCTGGATTACCGCACCCATACGTTCTTGACGGTCTGCAGGCTGGGCAGCTTCACGCAGGCGGCAGCGGAGCTCCATATCCCCCAGCCCGCCGTATCGCAGCATATCCGGCAGCTCGAGGCGCATTACGGGTGCGCCCTCTTCCACAAGGGCGGCCGGCGCGGCGAGCTCACGCAAGCGGGGGCGATGCTGTTTCGAGCGCTCGAAACAATGGAGAACGATGAGACGAGGCTCAAGGCGCAAGCGAAAGCCCTAACGCTGGAGCAGCCCGCCAAGGCTCCCCTGCGTTTTGGCTGCACGCGCACCATCTGCGACTATTGGATTCCCCGCGTACTCGCCCGCCATATGGCAAAACATCCCGACGAGATGGTGCAGATGAGCGTTGGCAACACGCAGGAGCTTGTGGAAGGCCTGGAGGCCGGTACTATTGATTTCGCCTTGGTAGAAGGATCCTTTAACAGGGCCCTCTTCGACTCCGCCCCGGTATCGCGCGAGCGCTATGTAGCTGTTGGGAGCGCAGATGAGTTCGACGCGTCCTATAAGCCGGTATCCATGGCCAGCCTACTCGACCGCAGGCTCATCCTACGCGAAGCGGGGTCGGGCACGCGCGAGATCCTAGAGAAGCACCTCGCCGCGCGCGACCTCGATCTTGACGACTTCGCAGGCACGTTCGAGGTCGCCAGCATCCCCGCCATCAAGCTGTGCGTCCGGGCGGGGACTGGCATTACGTTTTTGTACCGCGCAGCGGTTGAGCGCGAGCTCGATCAGGGCGAGCTGCGCGACATCACCCCAAGCGACTTCTTTGTCGAGCACGACTTTCGCCTGATCTGGCAACGTGGCAGCCTCGCTGCGCGCCGCTACCAGGAAATCGCCCGCTCCTGGAGGCGATAAAGCCCGCAGTGCCCGCGCACGTACACAGGCAGAAGCCCGGCTCCGCGCCAAAAACGGCCTCCGATGGCGCCTAAAAACCAAAATCGACCTCCAGTGGCAAAAACCAACGCCAAAACAGGCCTCCGATGACACTTTTACCATTGCCATCGGAGGTCGATTTTGGCAAGCTGCAGGTAGAGACGTCGCTCATTTTTATGGCAAGCGCTCGTATTTGCCACCGAAGGCCAAAAATGGGCTCTTCGACGTTTCTAGTGGGTAGCGCATGTCAGCTTCTTCTGGGCCGTGAAGTCCAGGCGGCCCAGCCGGAGGAAGATTATCGTCCTGAAATAGGCGATGCTCCTGAAGCCCCTTGCAGCGCTGCGGACCGACTGGACGACGGGGTTCAGCCCTTCCAGGAACGAGTTTGTGGAGCCCCTCTTCCACCAGTTCAGGATGCCCTCCCGCTCCTTCCTGAGCGTCCTCGCCACGGTCTTCATCTCCCTGACATTGGAGTGCATCTGGCCTCCACGCCGCCTCCGAGGCCGCGAGCGCCCATGGGGGTTCCGTCTCGCTCGCCAACAGCCCCTCGGGCGGCGCGGTGGCCACCATCGCGGTCCCCCTGTGCGGGGCCTGACGACTCAGGCCCTCACACCGGCGTGTCTCGCAATCAAACGCTTCCCGGATAATAATGCCCGTTGCAGGGCTCGCCCTGGCTAGTCGCCGCCCATGTGCATGAGCATGTCAGCAATGCGAGTCGCCATCTCGTCCGCCGCTGCACGGATGTTGGCGACCCAGGACGCAAGGCCGGTCTGATCGGATGCCTCCGCTTCAAGCACGTCGTAGTTCGCGGTCACCGCCATGAGCGGGGTGACGAGGTCGTGCGAGGCGGTGCAAACGAACGCGCGCTCCCGCGCCTCGGCCTCCGCCACCGGTCGCAGGGCACGTCCCGCTGCCGCCCACGCCACGGCGAGCGCCCAAAAGCCGAAGCGATCGGCGTCACTCGCTTCGCTAAATCAACTTTATGGGATGACGGATCACGGTCTTGAGCTTCTCCGGCGCGCACTTGCGCGGGTCGGAGAGGTAAATCTCGTGATGCAGACAGGCTTCGGAGAAGTCGGGGGCGTAGCCCCGTTCCGCTGCAAATGTGCGCATGGCGTCTATGGTCGCCGGTTCGTCGTTGTAAGGCCCGGTATGCATGCGCTGAATGCAAAGACCCTCGTCGACCCTCAGCAGCTCGACCGACGAGAAGTCCAGCTTCTTCTTGGCAGCGGCTTCCGAGACGGCCCAGTCGAAGTCCTCGCGAGTGACGAAATCGGGCAGGCGGATGCATGAGATGAGGTTGAAGTCGTCCTTCCGCGCGTAATCGATCCCGCCATCGGTGTGGTCTTGCCACCAGAAGCCCTCGAGCGGAGGCACGACGAAGTCGAAATAGCCTTCGATCTCTCGCGGGCCGTTTTTCGACATCTTGATGGTATAGGCGACGCCATAGGGCATCGGCAACGCGTTCTGCTACGCGCCGCCTTCGGCATTGGGATCGCCCTTGCCCCGCACGGCAACGTAGCTCATAGACGGAACGATCAGAAAGCTCGGCTTGTCAGGCGGTTTGCCCGCGATGTTGTAGCGCACCGTAGACGCTGATGGAGATGGCTGCGCGCAGGCACGAGTGCGCCGCCGCACCTCATGGCCTGTTTCTCGGGTATTTGGGGCGCGCGGCGTTCAAAAATGTGAAGCGGTTCCGCATGGCTCGGGATTGAGCCGAGGTGCCCTACTTCTCGCCCTCCAGCAGGCCCACGATGCGGTCGATGTCGACGGCGAAGCGGGGCCTTCCTTCGCGCTCGTAGCGGTCGAGGTACGCCTGGCACTCGGAGACAATGCGCTTGGTGTTGCCGTCGATGATGCGCTGGAGCGTCTCGTAGTAGGCCGAGCCCTCGGTCCTGAAGCGACGCTGGTAGGACTTGGTTATGGGGAACATCTTGATGTAGTGGATGCCGTGGCGGCAGCCGGGGCGCGTCGTGGGGCGGGGTGGCAACGCAAAGTACTGGTCTTTGGGCACGTTGGGGGCGATGTTGGAACGCAGCGGCACGGCGAAGTCCCTGCGCTTCCCGCGGAAACGCAGCCTCACCACCACGATGCAGGGGAGATTGTGCTTAAGCATGAGCTCGCGGTCGCCCTCGACGAGGTCGAAGAAGTCCTGGGAGATGGATACGATCTTCATCGGTTACGCCCCCTTCATACGAAGCGGGGCCCGCATCGCTGCAGGCCCCTACAGGTGGGCGATATTCTACGCCTTGCGGCACCCCGTCGCCCACGGAGGTTAAACGTACACGTAAGCCGTACTCTGAAAGCCGCGGCTTCCGGCAAGTAGTTTATACCACGAAAGGTCGCTTTCAATGCGCATAGCTCGCAAAACAACACTCGCTGGGCCGCCACCCCTGGCAGTTACCCACCAATCTTCATTGGAGTCAGCAGGTCAATTCATATAGTTATGGGGGTGCATCCTAAAGGAAATCCAATTTATACCCCCATAACTAAGGTATTTTCTATTCCCACTCGATGGCTCTGTATTTGTCGTCCCGTCATTCTAGTTGCACCCAGTTTTCGGTGTCGTCTCGAACCGAATGCCGCCAAATAACACCATGTCTTGTTTCGTCGGCTTCGGGGACAAAAGTTGGGACAACTCCAAAAACTTTTTTCAAACTCAGTGTTTTGAGTTTTTGTTTTTGTCCCAAAGGGCGCGGCGGACCGCCTTTGGAGGCTCGATTTCGCCGAAAACGCCCGTTTTGAAACTCAACCGACCTTTAGCGTGCAAGCCGCCAGCTTCAACCGCAAGTGAATTAACGCGGGTGGCTTGCGCGCCATTTGCAAAACCCCAGGTCGCAGGTCTTCGCCATTCGTGAACAAAGTGAGTAGTCTCAGGTGGCTTGCTTATGAGTTGGCGAACGGGCCTTCAGGATTCAGGGCAAACATGCTGGTAGAATAGGATTCTCAAATCAATGACAGGAGACCGAGCATGGCCGAACCCCACGATAGGAAGCCGATCCTCACGATCGAGCAGCAGATAGAGCACCTCAAGCAGAAGGGCGTAGCCTTCGAACTGTGTTCCGAGGAAGAGGCCGCGGACTACCTGCGCGACAAGTGCAACTTCTTCAAGCTCGCATCCTACCGCAAACTCTTCTCGAAATACGAGGGAGGCCCGCGCGACGGCCGCTACGTAGACCTCGACTTCGGCCAGCTGCGCCTGCTCGCGGCGCTCGACCAGGAGCTGCGCCACGCCCTGCTCGGCATGACGCTCGACATCGAGCATTTCCAGAAGGTGACACTGCTTCGCGAGATGGAGGACCGTGGAGAGGACGGCTACGCCATCGTGGCCGACTACATGGCATCGCTTACCACTGCAAACAGGGAGTACCGCCTGCGCGAGCTCAAGATGAGCGGCCGCAGCCCCTACAGCTCGAGCCTCTACGCGAAGTACTCCGGCGACATGCCTGCCTGGGCCTTCCTTGAGCTCACCTCGTTCGGCACCCTCATCGACTTCGTGCGCTTCTGCGCCAGGCGATGGGGCGACAGGCGCCTCGAGGCCTCCCACTACGACCTCAAGCGCGTGAAGTCCGTCCGCAACTGCGCCGCGCACGGCTCGTGCCTGATCAACTGCTTCGCCGAGAGGGGCGCCGCCCGGGGCTCGGCGTCCAGCGGCGTCTCCCGAAGGGTCGCCGCCGTGGGGATTCCCAAGGCGACCAGGAGGAAGTGGATGGGGAATACGGCCATGCAGGAGGTCGCGACCGTGCTCGTGGCGCACTCCGGCTTGGTACCCGAGGGCTCCTCGCGCTCGCGCGCCGCATCCGAGCTCGCCGAGATGTTCGCCAGGGCCGACGGCGAAACCGAGGCGCTGCCCGACAAGGGGCCCGACGCCGCAGCTCGCTCCGCGCTCGAGTTCCTTCGCAGGTTGACAGAATCGCTCGGGTTGGTAGAATA
Organism: Collinsella sp. AM28-11LB; assembly: GCF_003469895.1. Classification (NCBI taxonomy): domain Bacteria; kingdom Bacillati; phylum Actinomycetota; class Coriobacteriia; order Coriobacteriales; family Coriobacteriaceae; genus Collinsella; species Collinsella sp. AM28-11LB. Next base: position 109 of record NZ_QSKJ01000007.1, on the reverse strand, counting down.
GCCTACAGATAGCAAAACCTTCACGGTTTTAGGGGCGGACTTGCGCAAGCGACTCTGCCCTATTTTTATATGGCTCTTCGGTGGTTTCTGTGGGAGAGATTCCGGCATA
>NZ_QSKJ01000006.1:156001-159130 GCF_003469895.1 Collinsella sp. AM28-11LB | reverse complement strand
GGGGAGGACAACCCGGGGAACTGAAACATCTAAGTACCCGGAGGAGAGGAAATCAATCTCGAGACTCCCCGAGTAGCGGCGAGCGAAAGGGGACCGATGGCCAAACCGTCGAGCGGGCATACCCGGCAGGGGTTCCGCCGGCGGGGTTGCAGGGCCGCGCATCCGGGGGCTGCCGCCCCCGGGCGCAGGTCCGGCTGGGGAGCGGAACGGCATGGGAGGGCCGGCCGCAGCGGGTGACAGCCCCGTACGCGAACCCAGACCGGACGGCGCGACGCGGTCCCTGAGTAGGGCCGGGCACGTGAAACCCGGTCCGAACCTGGGTGGACCACCATCCAAGCCTGAGTACTACCCTGTGACCGATAGCGCACCAGTACCGTGAGGGAAAGGTGAAAAGCACCCCGGGAGGGGAGTGAAACAGTACCTGAAACCGTGCGCCCACGAGCAGTCGGAGCACCTATATGGTGTGACGGCGTGCCTTTTGTAGAATGAGCCAGCGAGTCGCTGGCGCGGGGCGAGGTTAACCGGAAGGGAGCCGTAGCGAAAGCGAGCCTTAACAGGGCGACTTGAGTCCCGCGCCGCGGACGCGAAGCCGGGTGAGCTATCCGTGGGCAGGCTGAAGCGGGGGTAAGACCCCGTGGAGGGCCGAACGCACGTCGGTTGAAAACGGCGGCGATGACCTGCGGATAGGGGTGAAAGGCCAATCAAACCCGGAGATATCTCGTTCTCCCCGAAATAGCTTTAGGGCTAGCGTCGCGCGTTCACCGCCGGAGGTAGAGCACCGGATGGACGAGGGGGCTTCGCCGCCTACCGAATCCAACCGAACTCCGAATGCCGGCGGCCCAGAGCGCGGCAGTCAGAGCATGTGGGCTAAGCTGTGTGCTCGAGAGGGAAACAGCCCGGACCGCCCGCTAAGGTCCCCAAGTTCCAGCCGAGTGGCAAAGGATGTGCGTCCGCCCAGACAACCAGGATGTTGGCTTAGAAGCAGCCATGCATTCAAAGAGTGCGTAACAGCTCACTGGTCGAGTGGACATGCGCCGACAATACACGGGGCTAAGCTGGACACCGAAGCGGCGGGATTTTATTTATTAGAATCGGTAGGGGAGCTTCCCATGGGCGGGGAAGCCGCCGGGCGACCGGCGGTGGAGCGCATGGGAGTGAGAATGCTGGCATGAGTAGCGAGAGACGAGAGAGTAACTCGTCCGCCGTGAACCCGAGGTTTCCTGGGCAAGGCTAATCCTCCCAGGGTCAGTCGGGGGCTAAGGCGAGGCCGGGAGGCGTAGCCGACGCGCAGCAGGCAGACATTCCTGCACCGCGCACGCGGCGCTACGACCGACGGGGCGACGGATGGGGGTGGCTCGGCGGGGTTCTGGACGTCCCCGTGATGGAGCGCGGCCCGCGGACCAGGGAAATCCGGTCCGCACGAGGGCGAGGCTCCGGACGAAGCGACTGAGCGAAGCGAGTGAGCCCGAGGTCCCTAGAAAAACCCCTAGGCAGGCGCGTGCGCGCCCGTACCGCAAACCGACACAGGTGGGTGGGTAGAACATACCGAGGCGATCGGGTCAACCATGGTCAAGGAACTCGGCACAATGGCCCCGTAACTTCGGGAGAAGGGGTGCCCGCGCGTACGTGAACGGACTTGCTCCGGGAGCGGAGGCGGGCCGCAGTGGAGAGGCCCAAGCGACTGTTTACCAAAAACACAGGACTCTGCAGAAGCCGCAAGGCGACGTATAGGGTCTGACGCCTGCCCGGTGCCGGAAGGTCACGCGGAGGAGTTAGCGCATCGCGCGAAGCCCCGAAGCCAAGCCCCGGTAAACGGCGGCCGTAACTATAACGGTCCTAAGGTAGCGAAATTCCTTGTCGGGTAAGTTCCGACCTGCACGAAAGGCGCAACGACTTGGGCGCTGTCTCGACCATGGACCCGGTGAAATTGCACTGGTCGTGAAGATGCGACTTACCCGCGGAAGGACGGAAAGACCCCGTGAACCTTCACTGCAGCTTGGCATTGGCCGCTGGTCCCGCGTGTAGAGGATAGGCAGGAGGCACAGATCCGGAGGCGCCAGCCCCCGGGGAGCCGCCCTTGGAATACTGCCCTCGCGCGACCGGCGTCCTAACCCGAGGCCGTCAACCGGCTCGGGGACCGTGCCAGGCGGGCAGTTTGACTGGGGCGGTCGCCTCCTAAAGGGTAACGGAGGCGCGCGAAGGTCCGCTCGGGACGGTCGGCAACCGTCCTTTTGAATGCAAGAGTACAAGCGGGCTTGACTGCGAGGCCCACGAGCCGAGCAGGTGCGAAAGCAGGCTCTAGTGATCCGGCGGCCCCGAGTGGGTGGGCCGTCGCTCAACGGATAAAAGGTACTCCGGGGATAACAGGCTGATCTTGCCCAAGAGTCCACATCGACGGCAAGGTTTGGCACCTCGATGTCGGCTCATCGCATCCTGGGGCTGGAGCAGGTCCCAAGGGTACGGCTGTTCGCCGTTTAAAGCGGTACGCGAGCTGGGTTCAGAACGTCGTGAGACAGTTCGGTCCCTATCCTCCGTGGGCGCAGGAGAATCGATGGAGGCTGCCCCCAGTACGAGAGGACCGGGGTGGACGCACCTCCGGTGAACCGGTTGTCGACCAACGGCACGGCCGGGTAGCCGCGTGCGGCGCGGATAACCGCTGAAGGCATCTAAGCGGGAAGCCGTTCCAGGGATTAGTTCTCCTTCCGGTAAGGGCCCAGGTAGACTACCTGGTCGATAGACGGCAGGTGCAAGGCTGGCGACAGCCTCAGCCGAGCCGCACTAATCGCCCGAGCTCTTCCGGAACCGCACCTCGCGGCCCGCGGGACTTCGCGCTCCATGCGCGGTCCGGGCACGAGGATGCCCCCGAGTCGACTCCTCCTATGCGCCATGCGGCCCCCAGGGCACGTAGATGAGACCCAGGACACCGTGAACGGTGGGCGCCGCCCACCGGTCAGCGGCCAGAGCATGGGGGGCACGCCCGGTCCCGTTCCGAACCCGGAAGCTAAGCCCCATCGCGCCGAGAGTACTGCGGGGCCAGCCCGTGGGAGGCCAGGGCGCCGCTGACCGGTGGACGGCACCGAGCCGTCATCGAACTGAGAAGGGGGAGGCCTCGCGGCCTCCCCCTTTTTT
>NZ_QSKJ01000006.1:0-155962 GCF_003469895.1 Collinsella sp. AM28-11LB | reverse complement strand
AGAAGGGGGAGGCCTCGCGGCCTCCCCCTTTTTTGCGTTATAGACACGTTGTGCTTTGGGACCTAGCTCCCTCTTATGCGCTCTTACTGTTTGGCTGTATTTTGAGCCCTTCTAGTGTATTTGAGCGATAATTACTCGCATTGGCGTTAGGGAGGGCTTGATGTTTACCGTATTTGTCTTGGGCAATATTGCTTCGGGTAAGTCGACTGCCTGCCGCTATTTCGAATCTCGTGGCGCTATGCTTATCGATCTTGATGAGCTTGCAAAATCGCTGTATGTGCCGGGCTCTGATATCGTCAATGCTCTCGCGGATGAATTCGGTTGGGACATTTTGGATGAGGAAGGCGCCATTCGCCGCAGCATCCTCGCTTCTCGAGCTTTCGCTTCTCCTGATTCGGTCGCAAGGCTCAATGGTATCGTGCATCCCGTTCTCATTAAACAGCTTTCGCTTAGGATTCTCGATCCGGTTTGTTGTACGGTTTCGTCTCCCCGTTATCCCTTTGCGGTAGTCGAGGTTTCTGCTCCGACTGGTTTTGAGGATGCATTTGGCTTGGCTGATGAAATTCTGGTCATCAGCGCTCCTTTGTCAGTTCGTCGCGAGCGTGCTATTCAACGTGGCATGGTGCCATCTGATTTCGATGCCCGTTCTGCTTGCCAGCCCGATGAGTCTGCGCTGCGCGATCTTGCCACAACGGTTATTGATAATGCGGCAGGCGATAACTCGCTCTTTGAACAACTGGATGCATGGCTTGTGCGCCATGGGTTCGGGGATGTTGTGGATAAGGAGGAGGCCGATGCCTAAGACACGTTTCCTTACTTGGTATCGCCTTATACCGCTGGCTGCCGTTTTTGTCTTTGGCCTTATCTCATTCGTTTACTCGTATGCTCCTGCTGCTTTCTTTAAACCGCTGTATCCGATTGACTACGAGGCGTATGTTAAGCAATCCAGCATTTCGCATAGTTTGGATCCGTATTTGGTGTGCGCTGTCATTAAGTCTGAATCGAATTGGGATCCCGAGGCCGAGTCGAATCAAGGTGCTCAGGGATTGATGCAGCTGATGCCCGAGACTGCCCAGGATATGATCGCCAAGGGCCTTGTCGACGGTGGCGAGTATTCGGTCGACAACCTTAACGATCCGGCAACGAATATCGAGTTTGGCTGTGCGTATCTTTCGTATCTTCTAGCGTATTTTAACGGGTCGACTGACAGTGCCATTGCCGCCTATAACGCCGGCATGGGCAATGTCGACGGATGGGCGCAGCAGAGTACGTCGCTTCATAATGCAATTACCTTTCCCGAGACGCAGGCGTATCTGATTCGTGTCAATAATGCCTGGGTTCGCTACAAGACCCTATATCCCGATCGGTTCGTATAGGACTATGCCTGCCGCCTGCGTATACTGCAGATATATGAGTTAGGAGTATCCATGGCGGAATTTGAAGTAGAACGCGTTGGTGGTGAACTTAAGCGCTTTGGCGTTGAAGGCTCTGACGTGCCGTTTAAGGTCGTGTCTCCCTATGACCCTGCAGGCTCTCAGCCTAAAGCCATTGAGTCGCTTGTGCAGGGTGTGAGGGACGGAGACCGCTATCAGGTTTTGCTGGGCGTGACTGGTTCGGGCAAGACCTTCACGATGGCAAAGACTATTGAGGCCTTGGGAAAGCCGACGCTGGTCATGGCTCCGAATAAAACGCTCGCCGCTCAGCTTGCGAGCGAGCTCAAAGAGTTCTTTCCCAACAACGCTGTGGTCTACTTCGTCTCGTACTACGACTACTATCAGCCCGAGGCGTATGTGCCGCAAAGCGATACATATATCGAGAAAGACTCCTCGATTAACGAAGAGGTCGAGATGCTGCGACATCAGGCGACCGCATCGCTGCTCTCTCGACGAGATGTGATTGTCGTCGCATCGGTCTCGTGTATCTATGGCATTGGCTCTCCTGAGGACTATGCGGGCCTAGCCCCGAACGTCGACAAAAAGGTGCCGCTCGAGCGCGATGACTTTATCCATGCACTTATCGACATTCAATATGATCGCAATGACTATGACCTGGCACGCGGCACGTTCCGCGTGCGCGGCGATGTTGTCGACGTGTATCCGCCTTATGCCGAGCATCCGTTGCGGTTTGAGTTCTTTGGCGACGAGGTCGAGCTGATTGCCGAGATCGATGAGGTCACCGGTGAGATGCTTCGTGAGTACGAGGCCATCCCCGTATGGCCGGCATCGCACTACGTGACCGAGAAGCCGAAGGTCAAGGCGGCTCTGAAATCGATCAGCGAAGAGTGCGAGAAGCGCGTGGCGGAGCTCAAGGCGACCGACAAGTTGCTCGAGGCGCAGCGTCTGCAGCAGCGCACCGATTATGATCTTGAGATGCTCGAGACGATGGGCTTTTGCAACGGCATCGAGAACTACTCACGTCATCTGGACGGTCGCAAGCCGGGTGAGCCGCCGTTTACCCTGATCGATTACTTTCCTAAGGACATGCTCTGCATCATCGATGAGAGCCATGTGACGGTGCCGCAGATTCGCGGCATGCACGAAGGTGACCGCTCGCGTAAGGTGACGCTGGTGGAGCATGGTTTTCGCCTGCCCTCGGCGCTCGATAACCGCCCGCTTCGTTTCGATGAGTTTGAGGCAAGGATCCCCCAGTTTATCTATGTTTCGGCCACGCCGGGTGACTATGAGCTGCGAGTGAGCCAAAATGACGTTGAGCAGATCATTCGTCCGACCGGTCTGCTCGATCCCAAGATCGACGTTCGTCCGGTCCGAGGCCAGATTGACGATCTTGAGGACGAGATTCGCGAGCGCGTTGCCCGCAAGGAGCGTGTGCTGGTGACCACGTTGACCAAGCGCATGGCCGAGGACCTGACCGACCACCTGCTTGATGCGGGCATTAAGGTCAATTACATGCACTCCGATACGGCGACGATGGACCGTGTCGAGATCCTGCGAACGCTGCGCGAGGGCAAGATCGATGTTCTCGTTGGCATCAACCTGCTCCGCGAGGGTCTAGACCTTCCCGAGGTCTCGCTGGTGGCAATTCTCGACGCCGATAAGGAAGGCTTCTTGCGCAACCGCCGTTCGTTGATTCAGACGATTGGCCGCGCGGCCCGTAACGCCGACGGCGAGGTCATCATGTATGCAGACGTTGTGACCGATTCGATGAAAGAAGCCATCGAGGAGACGCAGCGCCGTCGCGAGATTCAGATGGCATATAACGAAGACCATGGCATTGTGCCCAAGACGGTCCGCAAGGCCATTAACGACATTTCGAGCTTTATTGCCGAGGCCGAAAAGACTGTGGGCTCGAAGGGACGCTCGAGAGGCGATTCACTGGGTCACGGTGCGTTCTATACACCCGACGAAAACGGCGAGGGCGCCGCGCCGGAGACGTCGGCACCCGAGCAGACGCTTGCCGAGCAGCTGGAAGGGCTACCGCACGACGAGCTCGTGCGGATCGTCGAGACCATGGAGGAAGACATGCGTAACGCCTCCGCCGCCATGGACTTTGAGGAGGCGGCGCGCCTGCGCGATGCCGTCGTTCAGATTCGGGCGATGCTCGAGGGTGCGTCTGAGGACGAGACGATCGAGCGCTTACGTTCGCAGGCCCGCAAGGGTTCCACGTTCGCATCGGGCAGAAAACGCCAGGGTGCACGGTTTAAGAAATAGCGAACAGGCCCCGAGTTCCCTGTGGAGCTCGGGGCCTGTATCCTTTGCGCGCTGGAATTCGTGCGCTAGAGGTCAGCGATTAGGGCTTCGGCACAACGGATGCCGTCGGTGGCCGCGCTCATGATGCCGCCGGCATATCCAGCTCCTTCACCACAAGGGTAGAGGCCCGGGGTCGACACGGCATGGCACGCTCGGTCTCGGGTGACAGTGACCGGTGAGCTCGAACGAGTCTCCACACCGGTAAGAACGGCATCGGGGCGGTCGTAGCCTCGTAGCTTTTTTCCGAGTAGGGGAAGTCCCAGGCGGAGCGACTCGACGATATGCTGCGGGAGGGCATCGTCGATCGCCGTCCAGGTCACGCCAAGTGGATAGGTTGGTTTTACCTTTCCGGGTGCCGTGCTGGCGCGTCCTGCGAGGAAATCTCCGACGAGCTGTGCCGGTGCGTTCCAGTTGGAACCGCCCAGGCGATAGGCAGCCGCCTCGCAGGCACGCTGGAGCTCGATGCCGGCGAGCGGGCCATCGTTGGGAAGGTCCTCAGGCGTGACGTTAACGAGCAGAGCGGCATTTGCGTTGCGTCCGTCGCGGGCATTGAGACTGGCCCCGTTGACGCACAGATGGCACGGTTCTGAAGAGGCGGCAACAACCTGTCCGCCGGGGCACATGCAAAACGAGAACACGCTGCGGCCGTTGGGAAGATGGGCAACAAGTTTGTAAGGGGCCGCCCCGAGCGCTGGATGTCCCGCCGAGGCTCCATATTGGGCTCGGTCGATGTCGCGCTGCGGATGCTCGATGCGAACGCCCATGGCAAAGGTCTTTTGTGCGAGGGTCACGTTGTGGTCCTTAAGGAGCTCAAAAATATCGCGAGCAGAATGCCCGCAGGCGAGGATGAGGTGCTTTGTCTCGATTGGCTCGCAAGCGGCGTCTTGGGACGATTGGACATCAATACCGGTGATGGCGCCAGACACGTCGATGCGAATGTTGACGAGCCTCGTTCGATAACAGACGACACCTCCGAGCTGCTCGATGCGCTGGGATATAGCGGTGACAACCTTGGGAAGGATGTCGGAGCCAATGTGCGGCTTGGCATCCCACAGAATATCGCGGGGTGCACCCGCCTCGACGAAGGTTTCGAGGATAAGGCGATGGGCGGGATTTTTGGTTCCCGTATTGAGCTTGCCGTCCGAGAAGGTTCCCGCGCCGCCCAGGCCAAACTGGATATTGCTCTCGGGGTCGAGGATGCGCTCCTTTAGAAAGAGGTCGATCGCCTGCGAGCGGCGAAATGCCGGGTCGCCGCGCTCGATGAGCAAGGGCTTAAGACCTGCTTCGGCGAGCGTAAGCGCAGCGAAAAGGCCGGCACATCCGGCGCCGACAACGACGGGGCGTTCTTTGGGTGCGCCGGAAACGGGGGAGGGGAATGAAGGCCCATCGTCTTCTATCGCGCGTACGCGCGAGCGGTCGCGCTCGGCAACGTTGCCGACCGCTTCTCGCTCGAGGTGGGGACTAGTCAGCTCAACACGAAATCTCAGGATAAAATGGACGTCTCGTTTTTTGCGAGCGTCGATTGACTTGCGGTGGAGCTCGATGGACTTGATCTCGGAGTCCTTGCAACGTAGGACGCGCTTGGCGACTCGCTTGCCAACAATGAGGCAGGCATTTTCATCGCCGGCTTCATCGAGCGACGCGTTGACTTGGGTGATTTCGATCATCGAGGTCTCCTTAGAGGCAAGAAAGAGGCCGTCCGGTATCCCAGACGGCCCGAATGCGTTTTTGATTATAGACTGCGTGGCTACAGGCTGCTTGCAGCGCGAATGCCCGAGAGCCAGGCCCACGCAAGGTTAAAGCCTCCACAATCGGCGTCGATGTCGAGCGCTTCGCCGCAGACGTAAAGCGGGGCGTCGACAACGCTGCGCGCGCGTAAACTGGGTGTTGAGATGCTCTCGACAGATACGCCACCACGCGTGACCTGCGCAGAGCGTTCCTCGGCTGTTCCCTCGACGAGCAACTTAAAGTGCTTGAGGATCGAGACCAGGTGGATGACATCATTGGAGCCTGGATGGCACTGCTCGAACGCTGTGCAGACGACGCGGGAGAGTTGCGGGGCGAGCATGCCGTCGAGCCAACGGGGATTGCGGGGCGAAAAACTACCGAGCAGCTCAACGCGCCGGTTGAGCGTATCGAGCAATTCGTCTTTGGAGAGGTCGGGGAAAACGTCGAGCAGGATCGTATCGCCGCGCTGGATACGACGGGAGAGGTTGAAGACAGCGACGCCCGAGATGCCGAAGGTTCGAAACAGCACTTCACCGTCTTCGTGCCAGAGCTCACTATGGTTACGGGCGAGCGTCAAGCGGGCGCGGACGCGCAGGCCATCCAACGTCTTGAGTGCCGCCCTATCGCCAACGACCGTTGCCGAAACGGGGCAGAGGATGGGGCGCAGCGAAGTGAGGGGGAGGCGAAACGTATCGGCGATACCGGTGGGGCTGCCGCCCGTGGCGATAATTACGGCATGTGCCTGCAGGGTCTCGTTCTTGCGAGGGACATCGACGAGCGCTTTCCGAAGCGAGCGGAGCTCCGATTTTCGGTCGTCGTGCCTTTTTGCCTTGAGCGCCCGCGCTGGACGGTCTATTTGGAGTACCCAGCCTTCGGAAGCTTCGTGCGCCGAGGCAACGTTGGCTCCGCAGATTAAGGTGATACCTAGGCGGTCGCAAACGTTGAGAAGCGCGTCGCGAACCGATTCGGCGCGAAGGGAGCGCGGGTACAGTCGGCCTTCCTCGGAGGTTGTCATGATGCCCAGCGAGGAGAAGAAACCCATAAGCTCTTGTTCGGGCTGGGGGCCCATGACGGATTCAACGAATGCGGGGTGGTTATACCGCTGAGGATCAATCGATTCGTTGGAGAGGTTGCAGCGGCCGTTACCGGTCGCAAGGAGCTTAAGGCCACTGGCGACATCGCGCTCAACGATGCAGACGCTTTTGCCAGCGCGTGCAGCCGTAATGGCAGCGGCGAGGCCTGAAGCTCCGCCGCCGATTACCAGGACGTCATAGAAGGCGCTCGCGTTCACTTAGGCCTCGTCGGTCTCGTGCGGGGTAATGGCCTCGACGGCAGAGACTGCCTTGGGCAACATGCCATCGGGCAGCGCGGTCTCGACCTCGCCCTTATCGCAGGCCTCAGCGAGTGCCGGATTAATGGGAAGCTGGCCCAAGATGGCGAGTTTATAGCGATCTGCGACCTCGGGGAGCTTGCTCTTGCCAAAGACCTCAATCTTCTTGCCGCAGTCGGGGCACTCAATATAGCTCATGTTCTCGACAATGCCCAGAATGGGGACGTTCATCTTCTCGGCCATGTTGACCGCTTTGGCGACGATCATCGAGACCAGATCCTGCGGGCTCGTGACGACGACGATGCCGTCGACGGGCAGCGACTGGAAGACGGTGAGCGCGACGTCGCCTGTTCCCGGAGGCATGTCGACCAGCAGGTAGTCGATGGGGCCCCACGAGGTCTCGCTCCAGAACTGCCTAATGGCGCCTGCGATGACCGGACCGCGCCAAAGGACGGGGTCGGTCTCGTTTTGGAGCAGCAGGTTGGAGCTCATGACCTTGACGCCGTGCTCGGAGATTTCGGGCAGCATAAGGTTGCCAAGGGCATGGACGTGGCGTCCGCTCATACCGAACATCTTGGGGATGGAGGGACCGGTAATGTCGGCATCGAGAACGCCGACCTTGTGACCGTGGCGGGCGAGCTCGGTGGCGATGGCACCGGTGACAAACGACTTGCCGACACCGCCCTTGCCGGAAAGCACGGCGATGACGCGCTTGACCTCGGACAGCGTGTTCTCCTCAAATTCCTGCGGTGCGGTTTGTCCGCCAGCGGCCTGTGCGTGTTCGCAACCCATGTATGACTCCTTTGTATATGTTGGGGCCGGGGCCCCGCGATGTGACACAAGCGTCATTGTACCCTCGTTTGCGAGCGGGAGTCATTTGTGATGAGCGGCGGGCGATCGATGGCATTCGAAAGCATGGGTCGGGTATGCGACGTGCGCGTGTCAGATAAAGCAAAAGGTCTGAGAATCTTATATCACGAACATCTGTGCGCGTTGAGTGCGCTAAACTCATCGACGGTGTGATTTGAAGTTATAGGAGGCAAGGAGCTTCCATGTCTGATTCTTCTATCGTTATTCGCGGCGCTCGTGAGCACAACCTCCGTGATATCGATGTTTCCATTCCGCGTGACCAACTCGTGGTCATTACCGGTCTTTCTGGCTCGGGCAAGAGTTCGTTGGCATTCGACACTATCTATGCCGAGGGCCAGCGTCGATACGTCGAGAGCCTTTCGAGCTATGCGCGCCAGTTCTTGGGCCAGATGGACAAACCCGACTTGGATTCAATCGACGGCCTTTCGCCGGCGGTGTCGATCGACCAAAAGACGACGTCTAAAAACCCTCGCTCGACGGTTGGCACCGTAACCGAGATTTACGACTATCTGCGCCTGCTGTTCGCCCGTGTGGGCACCCCTCACTGTCCCGAATGCGGCCGCGTCATTGAGCGCCAGACGACCGACCAGGTTGCCGACAAGGTCTTGGCCGCGGGGGAGGGTCGCCGCGCGTTTGTGCTGGCACCGGTGGTGCGCGGGCGAAAAGGCGAGTACACTAAACTGTTTGAGGACCTTCGCGCCGAGGGCTTTAGCCGCGTGCGTGTCGACGGTGAAGTGCGCTCGCTCGACGATCCGATCGATCTGGACAAGAAGTTTAAGCACGATATCGAGGTCGTGGTCGATCGTATCGTGATCCGCGAGAACTCTCTGGGCCGTATCGCCGAGTCTGTTGAGCAGGCGACCGCGCTGGCTCACGGCAATGTAAACGTGTACATGCTGCCCGATCGTGATGCTCCCGAGGGGACCGAGGGCGAGCTGCTGGAGTATTCGTTGGCCTTGGCGTGCCCGGAGCATGGACACTCCATTGACGATCTTCAGCCGCGTGATTTTTCGTTCAACGCGCCCTATGGCGCGTGCCCCGAGTGCGATGGCCTGGGCTTTAAGAAGACGGTCGATGCCGAAGCGCTAATCGAAGACCCCTCGAAGTCGATCGCCGACGGGGTCTTTGGCAGCCTGTTTGGCAACTCTAACTACTATCCGCAGATTTTCGCTGCGGTCTGCAAACACTTTAAGGTGAGCGTCGGTACGCCGTGGGAGGATCTGCCTCCGCGGGTGCGTCGCGCGTTTTTAGACGGCATGGGCGACCAGAAGATTTCGGTCGACTATCAAAAGCTCGATGGGCGTCGCAGCCAGTGGGACACCAAGTTCTCGGGCGTGCGCAATATCCTGTACGAGCGCTATAACGAGACGACGAATGAGAACACCAGGGCGCGCTTGGAGAAGTACATTCGCGAGGAGCCGTGCTCGAGTTGCCATGGTGCTCGTCTGCGCCCCGAGATGCTCGCCGTTACCGTAGGCGGTAAGTCCATTTACGAGGTCTGCTGCCTGTCGTGCCGCGAGTCGCTCGAGTTTTTTGAGGGCCTGGAGCTTACCGAGCGCCAACAATTTATCGGCGGGCGCATTGTTAAGGAAATCCTGGAGCGCCTGCGCTTTCTGGTCGATGTCGGACTCGACTATCTGACCCTCGACCGTGCCTCGGCGACGCTTTCCGGAGGCGAGGCCCAGCGCATTCGCCTGGCAACGCAGATCGGCGCCGGTCTCATGGGTGTCCTGTACATTTTGGACGAGCCATCGATCGGCCTTCATCAGCGCGATAACGAGCGCCTGATCAAGACACTTGAGCGCCTGCGCGATATCGGCAACACCGTCATCGTCGTCGAGCATGATGAGGATACGATTCGTGCTGCCGACTATGTGATCGACATGGGCCCCGGCGCGGGCGTGAACGGCGGACACGTGGTCGCCGCGGGAACGCCTGCCGATATCATGGCGTGCCCCGATTCGATGACGGGTGCCTACCTGACTGGCAAGCGAATGATTCGGGTTCCCGACAAGCGCCGCAAGCCCGGTCGCGGCTGCCTTAAGATCACGGGCGCCCGTGCCAACAACCTCAAAAACGTTACCGCCAAGATTGAGTTCGGTACGCTTACGGTCGTTACCGGCGTGTCGGGATCGGGCAAGAGCTCCCTGGTTACCGACACCATCGCGCCTGCCCTTACGAATGCCATTCATCGCTCGACGCGTCCCGTGGGCCCGTACAAAAAGCTCGAGGGTATCGAGTGCATCGATAAGGTGATCGACATTGACCAGTCGCCGATCGGCCGCACACCGCGTTCCAATCCCGCTACGTACATTGGCCTGTGGGATGATCTGCGCGCGCTGTTTGCGAGCACACCGGAGTCGAAGGCGCGCGGCTACTCGCCCGGACGTTTCTCCTTTAACGTGAGCGGCGGCCGCTGCGAAGCATGCAAGGGCGACGGACAAATCAAGATCGAGATGCACTTCCTTCCCGATATCTATGTCCCCTGCGAGGTCTGCGGCGGCAAGCGCTATAATCGCGAGACGCTTGAGGTCACCTACCGTGGTAAGACCATCTCTGACGTGCTCGACATGAGCGTCACCGAGGCGCTGGCTTTCTTTGGCAATATTCCTCAGATTAAGCGTAAGCTCCAGACTCTGTATGATGTGGGCTTGGGTTATGTGAGCTTGGGCCAGCCGGCAACGACGCTTTCGGGTGGCGAGGCACAGCGCGTAAAGCTCGCCAAGGAACTCCACCGCCGTCAGACGGGTAAGACGTTCTACATTCTGGATGAGCCGACGACCGGTCTCCATTTTGAGGATGTCCGCCAGCTGCTCGACGTGCTGCAGCGCCTGGTCGATGCGGGCAACACGGTTCTGGTGATCGAGCACAATCTCGATGTCATCAAGGTTGCCGACCGTCTGATCGATATGGGCCCCGAGGGCGGCAATGGCGGCGGAACTGTCGTGGTCTCGGGTACGCCAGAGCAGGTCGCGGCATGTTCACAGAGTTACACGGGCAAGTTCTTGGCCCCGCTGCTCGAGCGCGACCGCGAGCGTCAAGCACAACTCGACGCCCAGTAAAGAGACGCCGTCATGCGAGAAGCGCCACCGATTCCTTTCGATTCGGTGGCGCTTCTGTGTGTCGAGATGACGTATGCGGCTACATTGGACATATACTTAGGCGTTACGTTCGAATGCGAGGGAAGGGACATGCCATGGCAAAGGCTGCAAAGACGCCGAAAACCAATGCGATGCGCGAGCTGGAAAACGCCGGCATCTCCTATATTCTCCATACGTATGAAGACGATGGCGATGAGTCGGCGGGTTTAGGCGTTGCAATTTCGGAACAACTTGGCGAGGAGCCTGGCCAGGGTTTTAAGACCTTGGTTTGCGTGGCGCCGTCCAATGAACACGTTGTGTGCTGTATTCCCGTTGCCGACGAGCTTGACCTAAAGGCCGCCGCGCGCGCCGCTGGCGAAAAGTCGCTGACCATGATGCATGTTAAGGACTTGCTTGCCGCGACGGGGTATGTCCGGGGCGGCTGCAGTCCAGTCGGCATGAAAAAACGCTTTCGGACGCTGATCGATGAGACATGCGTCCTTTGGGATACCATTTTTATCTCAGGCGGTAAGCGTGGCTATCAGCTTGAGCTTGCCCCCGACGACTTAGTTGCATTTTGCGGGGCGACGGTTGCCCCGATCACGAGAGAGGACTGAACGATGCCGCAGGAAGAATCGAAGCGCGGGGCTCACTTTGCAAAGCGTTCGGCTTCTCAGACGCCCGCGCCTGAGGCTTCTTCGTCGCGAGATGACACTGACGACATGGGCTCGTCGGACTACTCCACGGTTGGTCGTTCCGCCGGGCTTATGACCATCCTGACCATCGTGTCTCGCGTCACCGGTTTTATCCGCACGTGGGCAATGGCGGCAGCTATCGGCATGTCGCTACTCTCGTCCTCCTATCAGGTCGCCAACAACCTGCCCAATATGCTCTACGAACTCGTGATGGGCGGCATGCTCGTGACGGCTTTTTTGCCCGTGTACATGGGCGTGAGGCGTGAGCAGGGTCGCGAGGCCTCGAACGAGTACGTGGGCAACCTGCTTGGTATTCTGCTTTTGGTGCTGGGTGGCATTTCGTTGCTGGGGACTGTGTTCGCCCCGGGCTTTATCTGGACGCAATCGTTCCTTTCGGGTGACGGCGGCAGCATGGATACCGCTGCGTTCATGTTCCGTTTCTTTGCCATCCAGATTCTGTTTTATGGTTTGGGCTCGGTGTTCTCGGGCGTTCTCAACGCACACCGCGACTACTTCTGGTCGACGTTTGCCCCGGTCCTCAACAATGTGATCGTCATTGCGAGCTTTATGGGTTTTGCGCCCGTGTCCGCACAGCTTGGCGAACGTGCCGGCATCATCTTGATTGCGGCCGGTACGACCCTCGGTGTCTTTGTTCAGATGGCATGTCAGATCCCCGCGCTTGGTAAGCACGGCGTGCATCCCCATATCCATATCGACTTTAAGGACCCCGCACTGCGCCAGACGATTGCGCTCGGTATCCCGACGCTGCTCGCCACAGTGTGCATGTTTGTCTCGACTTCTATCACCAACGCTGCCGCGCTGGTGGTCCAGCCCGAGACTGGTCCTTCCGTCATCGCCTATGCGCGTCTGTGGTACACGCTGCCCTACGCGCTGATTGCCGCCTCGCTTTCGACGGCGCTCTATACCGAGCTTTCTCACGACGCACAGGAGAAGGATTACGACAGCGTTCGCACGGGCATTTCGCGTGGCGTCGCCCAGATGCTGTTCTTCCTGATTCCGTTCACGCTGTACCTGATTGTCTTCGCGCGTCCGCTCAACATGATTTACTGTGCCGGCAAGTTTGATGAGTCCGGCGTGGCGCTGGTGTCCGAGTTCCTTGTCTACCTGGCGTTCTCGCTGCCGCTCTACGGCGTGGTCGTATTGATGCAGAAGAGCTTCTCTGCCTTGCTCGACATGAAGCCCTATAGCCGCTATTGCCTGTATTCCGCCATCGGCCAGGCCGGCTCGGTTCTGCTGTTTGGCGTTGTGCTGGGCTTCGGTATGCCGGCAATCGCGCTTTCGTATGTCGTTGACTACGTGATCTTGGTCGGTTGTTCGCTGTGGTGGCTGCGTCGTCGTCTGCGTGGCCTTCAGGTCAAATCTATCCTGCATGGCGGTTTCTTTGGCCTTTTGCTCGGTGGCCTGGGTGCTGCCGCAGGCGCCGGCGTCATGTGGGCGCTTGAGCACTTTGTCGGGGCACTTGGCGGCTCGATTCTGATTACTCTTGGCTACGTTTGCGTTGCGGGTGTCGTCTCGCTTGCTGTTACCTTTGGCCTTGCCGTCGTTCTTAAGATGCCCGAGGTCTCGGCGCTGCTTCGTCGCAAGTAGGTGCGCATGGTCGGTCACGACAACATTCCAACGCTTGCCGAGCAGGTTTCGCGCGTTCCCACGCAGCCCGGCTGCTACCTTTGGAAAGACGCCAAGGGCGATGTCATCTACGTGGGCAAGGCGAAAAACCTACGCGCCCGCATGCGTCAATACGTGACACTGCAGGATGAGCGTCAAAAGATCCCGCTGATGATGCAGCTGGTGGCGAGCTTTGACTATATCGTGGTGGAGACCGAGCATGAGGCGTTGGTGCTCGAGCGCAATTTGATTGGTCAGTACCATCCGTACTTTAACGTCGACCTCAAGGATGACAAGAGCTACCCCTTTATCGCCATTACAAAGGGCGACCTGTATCCCGCTATCAAATACACGCGTGAGCGTCATAAGCCGGGAACGCGCTATTTTGGACCCTATACCGATAGCCGTGCGGCACGTGAGACGATAGATACGCTGCGCAAGGTTATTCCCATTTGCTCCGCATCCTGTGCGGAGTGGCGTCGTTGCCGCCGTATCGTCGAGTCCCACAAGGGCGAGGAAGACATCGTCAATATGATTTGCGCGCAAAACGGGCGCCCCTGCTTTGACTACCATGTCGGGCGCGGACCGGGTGCGTGTGTCGGTGCGATTTCCCCGGCAGACTATGCCAAGAACGTCAAGCGTGTCGAGCGCTTTTTGTCGGGCCATCGCAAGGATGTCGTCGATGAGCTGACCTCCGAGATGACGGATGCCGCCGAGGCGCTCGACTTTGAGCGCGCGGCACGCGTCAAACGTCGTTTGGAGGTCATCAGGGGTCTGGACGATCGTCAGCAAGTCGTTTTTCCCTCCAGTGTCGATATCGATGTCATCGGTTTCTATCGCGAAGAGACCATCTCCGCCGCTTGCGTCTTCGTCGTTCGCGAGGGCCGAACAGTTCGCACCTGCGAGTTCATTCTCGACAAGGGTCTTGATGTTGACGAGGAAGAGCTCCAGTCGGGCTTTCTTAAACGCTATTACGATGAGACGGCTGATATTCCAGCTGAGGTCAACCTCTCCGTCGAGCTTGAGGATGCGGAGGCGCTGGGGGAGTGGCTTGCAGGCAAGCGCGAGCGTTCCTGCCATCTCCATAGGCCGCAGCGTGGCGAAAAGCACCGTTTGCTCGCTATGGCATCCAAAAATGCGCGCCATGCCCTCATGCGCTACATGATGCGAACGGGGTACGCTGACGACCGCACCAATCAAGCGCTCCTGGAGCTCGAAAGCGCGCTGGCGCTGCCGGCGCCGCCGATGCGTATCGAGTGCTTCGATATCTCGACGCTGCACGGAACCTTTACCGTCGCCTCGATGGTAGTGTTTACCAACGGGCGCGCTGACAAGAGCCAGTACCGTCGTTTTAAAATTCAGGCCGAATTGGACGAGGCAAACGACTTCGTGTCGATGTCCGAGGTTTTGGGACGACGCTACGCTCCCGAACGCATGGCCGATGAGCGCTTTGGCTCGCGGCCCGATCTGCTTGTTGTCGACGGCGGCAAACCGCAATTGACGGCTGCGATCAAACAACTTGAGGCCCTGGGGCTCGATATACCAGTTTGCGGCTTGGCAAAGGCCGATGAGGAGGTTTTCGTGCCTTGGGACGAGACGCCCGTCGTGCTGCCGACCGGGTCTGCTTCGCTCTATCTAATCAAACAGGTTCGCGATGAATCGCACCGTTTTGCAATTACATTCCATCGCGAGCTGCGCGATAAGGCCATGACGGTTTCGATACTCGATGACGTTCCAGGGGTGGGACCCACCAGAAAACGTGCCATTATGCGTCATTTTGGCTCGATGAAGCGTTTGCGCGCGGCGAGCGAGCAAGAGATCGCGGAAGTTCGAGGCATTCCTGCCGATGTCGCCAAAGCGGTTCACGAGACGCTCGTTGCGTGGGATGCCGAGCGTTCCGGGGCGGCGGCAAAGCAATCCGAAAACTAAACACGAGCCTAAACAGCTGATATACATGATTGCGCGATTTTCAACCATTTATTTCGCCATGATTGCCTGCTGGTTTCGGGTTTTATTAACGGTAAAACGTTTGACTAACCCAAGTGAAAACCCTGATATCCTGCGGGTTGACGAAGACTGATATCTCACCTCGTCGATACATACTGTCTGGCGAATCATTTGTCAATGAATTCGGTGAACGGTAGTAAATACCGTTCAAGCGGATGTATGTATCGGTCGCCGAGCGCGGCACCTCAGTTGGGTTCGTCGGTAGGTAAGGTATATATCGTCCGCAAGTTGCGCGGGGGCAAGTCTAGGTGCTCCCGAGTAAGATTCTCTATTGATAGGAGAAGAGATGGCCATCATCAACAAGGGTATGTCCAGGCGTTCGTTCCTCGGCCTCACCGGCAGCGTCGCTGCTGTCGCCGGCCTTGGTCTCACTGGCTGCGGTGGCAGCTCTAGCGACGAGGGTTCCGCTTCCGGCTCCACCGATTCCGCCAACCGTGGCGGCGGCGTGATCACCGCTGGTTCCGCTTACGCTCCGTCCAGCTTCGATCCCGCCACCACCGGTTCCGCTGTTGGCCTGGGTGCCAACTGGCATGTCATCGAGGGCCTCTACGGCATCGATTACCACGACTACAGCACTTTCAACGAGCTCGCTACTGACGATCCCAAGTCTGTGGATGACACCACCTTCGAGGTCACCATCCGTAAGGGCGCCAAGTTCTCCGATGGTACTGAGGTCACCGCTGACGACGTTGTGGCTTCCTACAACGCTTGCGCCGCTTCCGCTACCTATGCTCCGTTCTTCCAGCCTTTCGAGTCCATCGAGGCCAAGGACGCCAGCACCGTGACGGTCAAGACCAAGGTCCCCAACTTCTCCCTGCTCAAGGATCGTCTGGCCATCATCCGCGTTACCCCGGCCACCCAGGCCGAGGAGGATCGCGCCAAGCAGCCGATCGGCTCCGGCCCCTGGATGTACGATGCCATCTCCGACACCGAGATCACCCTGGTTCCCAACCCCGAGTACAACGGTGAGTATGCTGCCGAGGACGAGAAGATCCAGTACAGCATCCTGACCGACCCCACCGCTCGCGTCACTGCTCAGCAGGAAGGCTCCACGCTCGTCATGGAGCTCGTTACCGCTGACGCCGTCGATCAGCTCGAGAGCGCTGGCTGCAAGATTGACAACGTTCAGGGCTTCGGTACCCGCTTCATCATGTTCAACGTCGCCAAGGCGCCTTGGAACGACGTCAAGGTCCGTCAGGCCGTTATGTATGCGCTCGACACCGAGAAGATGATCAGCAACACCTTCGCCGGCCTTGCTACCGCCGCCAGCTGCTACCTGCCCAAGAGCTTTACCAACTATCATGAGGCCTCCACGGTGTACAAGACCGACGCCAAGAAGGCTAAGAAGCTCATCGAGGAGTCCGGCATCACCCCGGGCGCCATCACCCTGCGCACCACCGATAACGAGCAGATCAAGGGCATGGCTGCCCAGGTCAAGAACGACCTTGACGCTCTCGGCTTCGATGTGACCATCCAGACCGATACCTCGCCGGCCACCTACGCCGCCATCGACGGCGGCGAGGCTTACGATATCCTCCTTGCCCCTGGCGATCCTTCCTGCTTCGGCGCTGACCCCGACCTGCTGCTCAACTGGTGGTTTGGCGACAACGTCTGGATGCAGACCCGTTGCCCGTGGAAGGAGTCCGCTGAGTGGGAGAAGCTCCACGGACTCATGGACGAGGCTCTTGCCGCCGAGGGCGACGAGCAGCAGAAGAAGTGGAACGAGTGCTTCGACATCATCGCCGACAACGCCGTTCTGTACCCCGTTGTCCACGTCAAGACCGTCTCCGCTTCTTGGGACGATCCGTCCACCGCGCCCAACGGCGAGGCCCTCGATGGTTTCAAGGGCATCGGCACGACGAGCATGTCCTTTAAGGGCGTCGCGACCGTCAAGGCGTAAGACTCGCTTGAGTCTATATGCAGGATACCGGTCGTTGAGACCGTATCCTCATAGTTGAAACAAAGACCCGGGCGGCAACGATGTCGCTCGGGTCTTGTAATGAGTATCCGTACTCATATACCAGTTGGTCCTACCGACAAAAGAAAGGGGAGAGAACGTGAACAACTTTCTACGTTTGATTGGAAGGCGTCTTGTCGCGCTGCCGATCATGGCATTGGGCGTCACCGTCCTGGTGTTCTTCCTTATGTCGTTCTCCAAGACCGACCCCGCCTACACGGCGTTGGGTGACGGTGCCTCGCCCGAGGCGGTTGCCGAGTACCATGAGAAGTATGGTCTGGACGACCCCTGGCCCGTGCGTTATGTGCGCTATATGGGTGACTTGATCCACGGCGACATGGGCACCTACGGCGCTGCTCGCAACTCTGTTGCCAAGCGCATCTCCACGGCCCTGCCCGTCACGATGCAGCTGACCTTTATCGGTCTTGCCATCGGCGCGGTCGTTTCGTTTTTGCTCGGCGTCATCGCGGCGCTGTATCGCGATAAATGGCCGGACCAAGTGATCCGCGTCTTTTCCATTGCCGGCTTGGCAACCCCGTCGTTCTGGCTTGCCGTTCTGTTGATTTTGCTGTTCTCTTCCTACCTTAAGGTGCTCCCGGCATCGGGCGCCCTGCCTCACTTCACCACGAATCCGGCTGGTTATCTGGGACGCATGATCATGCCCGCCATCGCCTTGGCATTTCCGCTGACGGGCCAGATGACTCGTATCGTGCGTACCGCCATGGTCGAGGAGCTCGATAAGGACTATGTCCGTATGGCTCGCGGTGCCGGCGTTCCCGAAAAGGTCGTCGTCGGTATCAACGTTCTTCGCAATGCGCTGATTACCCCGGTCACCACCCTCGGCCTTAAGATCGGCTACCTCATGGGCGGTGCCGTCGTCATTGAGGTTATCTTCAACCTCCCGGGCATGGGTACCGCGATTCTGCAGGGCGTTCAGGGCAACGAGGCGAACTTGGTTCAGGGCGTCGTCATCGTCGTTGCTCTTGCCTTCATCATCATCAACATCGTGGTTGACATGCTCTACCTGCTCATCAACCCGCGCATCAGGACGGTGTAGATTATGGTAAAGATTCGAGAGAAGCAAACCGAGCAGCTCGAGAAGGCTGCTTCCAAGGGGCTTAAGCTCGGTGGCTGGAAGAAGATGGCGCTATCTTCTAAGATTGCCGCCGTCGTGCTGGTGCTGGTCGCCCTGACTGCGATCCTGGCACCCCTGCTTGCCCCCTATAGCCCGGTCGATATTTTCACCGCGCGCCAGGCGCCTGGTGGCGGCTTTATCTTCGGTACCGACGACAAGGGCCGCGACATCCTTTCGCGTATGCTCTACGGCGGCCGTTACTCGCTGATCATCGGCTTTGGTGCTACCGCCATGGCTTTGGTCTGCGGCTCTGTTGTCGGCGCTCTTGCGGCGGTTTCGCGCAAGTCTGTCTCTGAGGCGATCATGCGTATCCTGGACATCATCATGTCCATCCCGGGTATCGCCCTCGCAGCCGTCTTCGTTTCCATCCTGGGCAATTCCGTGCCGTCGATCATCTTTGCGATCGGCTTTATGTACACCCCGCAGATCGCCCGTATCGTGCGCGCCAACATCGTGTCCGAGTACGGCGAGGACTATGTCCGCGCGGTCATCGTGTCCGGCGCCAAGGCTCCGTGGATTCTGATCAAGCATGTTCTGCGCAACTGCATCGCCCCGATCATGGTCTTTACCGTCACCCTGGTCGCAGACGCCATCATCTTCGAGGCTTCGCTGACCTTCATCGGCGCTGGCATCCAGGAGCCCACCGCTACGTGGGGCAACATTCTTGCCGACGCCCGCGGTGGCGTGCTCGCCGGCCGTTGGTGGCAGGCGCTGTTCCCGGGCCTGGCCATTATGATCACCTGCCTGGCACTCAACATCCTGTCCGAGGGCATTACCGACGCTATGGCCGCCGCTCCCTCCGCTGCCCTGGATCCGACCGATTCTTCCAAGCGCCGCGAGGCCGACCTGCTGGTCTCCGACCCCGTTCGTGCCTACAAGGAGCAGGCTCAGTCCCTCTCCGCTCGCCTTGGCGCCCTGCGCGATGTCGAGCTCAAGCGTAACGACCGCCACGTGCCCGATGAGTCTGTCGAGCCGATCCTTTCGGTCCGCGATTTCTGCATCCAGTTTGAGCACCACGGTGATATCAACGTCGTCGACCATGTCAACTTTGATGTTCGCCCCGGTCAGACCATGGGTCTGGTGGGCGAGTCCGGTTGCGGTAAGTCCATCACCACGCTGGCCATCATGGGCCTGACCGATGAGGACGAGCATCTTTCCGGCGAGGTCCTCTGGGAAGGCCGTGACCTGCTCAAGATGAGCAAGAAGGAGTGGTTCGGCCTGCGCGGTACCGATATCGCCATGGTTTATCAGGACGCTCTGTCCTCGCTCAACCCCTCGATGCTCATCTCCGCTCAGATGAAGCAGCTCACCAAGCGCGGCGGCACCCGCAGCGCCGAGGAGCTCCTGGAGCTCGTTGGCCTCGATCCCAAGCGTACGCTCGAGAGCTATCCGCACGAGCTTTCCGGCGGCCAGCGTCAGCGCGTCCTGATCGCTATGGCCCTTACCCGCGACCCCAAGCTGGTTATCTGCGACGAGCCCACGACCGCTCTGGACGTTACCGTCCAGAAGCAGGTCATCAAGCTGCTCAACGATCTTCAGGCCAAGCTCGGCTTTGCCATGATCTTCGTCTCGCATGACTTGGCTCTGGTCGCCGAGGTTGCCCATAACATCACGGTTATGTACGCCGGTCAGGTTATCGAGCAGGCGCCCACCAAGGAGCTGCTCACCAACCCGATCCACGAGTACACCCGCGGTCTTCTGGGCTCCGTTCTGTCCATCGAGAGCGGTTCGGGCCGCCTGCACCAGGTGCCCGGCGCCGTTCCGAGCCCGCGCGATTTCCCCAAGGGCGATCGCTTCGCGCCCCGCTCGAGCCATCCGCGAATTGGCCTGGACACCCGTCCGGTCTTCAAGCGCGTACCTGGCACCGAGCACTTCTATTCCGAGCTCCCCGACGAGGTGCTCAAGGCAAATGGTTTGACCCCTCACGCGGAGGCGATGTAGATGAGCGAGACCGCAGTTAACGGCGTCGAGCCGATCATCTTCCTTGATGATGTTCACGTCACCTTTAGGACCCGTACCGGCTCGATTCTGCACCCCAACCTGGTTCACGCCGTCCAGGGTGTAACGATTAAGCTCATGCCCGGACAGACCATCGGCATCGTCGGCGAGTCCGGTTGCGGCAAGTCCACCACCGCCAACGTCATGTGCGGCCTGCAGGCCCCCACGAGCGGCAAGGTCTACTTTAAGGGCAAGGACGTTACCAAGCGTACCGCCGAGGACCGTCGCCACATGGGTCGCGTCATCTCGGTCGTGTTCCAAAACCCGGCCACGGCGCTCAACCCTCGCATGGTCGTTCGCGAGCAGTTGCTCGACCCCATGCGCGTCCACAACCTGGGCACCGAGGCAGAGCAGGAGAAGCGCGTCAAGGAGCTCCTGGAGCTCACCGGTCTGCCCAGCTCTGCCGCCGAGGTTCTTCCCGGCCAGCTTTCGGGTGGTCAGCGCCAGCGCGTGGCAATTGCCCGTGCCCTGTCGCTGAACCCCGACGCTATCATCGCTGATGAGCCCACCTCGGCTCTGGACGTTTCGGTCCGCGCGCAGATTCTCAACCTGCTGACCGACCTTAAGAAGGAGCTCGGCCTGGCCATGGTGTTCATTAGCCATGACATCCAGACGGTCCGCTATATATCCGACGACATCATCGTCATGAATGGTGGCAAGATCGTCGAGCAGGGCGAGGCCAAGCAGGTCTTCCAGCACCCCCAGGACCCCTACACCAAGATGCTGCTCGGCGCTGCGCCGTCGCTGCTGCACCCCAAGCTCGGCGAGTAAGTTCGCTTTCCCTCCCGTGCGCCCGGTTCCCTTGCCGGGCGCACCTCCGTTGCGATTTCGAAAGGTTGGGTTCACGAGCCATGCCAAGTGCTCAGGAGCTACAGCAGCAATTTGGTGAATATCGAGGCGCCATGCCCCGTCCATCAGATTTCGATTTCTTTTGGAAAGATCGCATGGCCGAGGCCGACGCCGTTGGGCTTGACTATGCGATTGAGGCGGCATCGGTCGCCGATGCTGTGACTTGCCAGCTATTCGACCTCTGGTTTACCGGTATGTGCGGCGCCCGCCTGCATGCCAAGTACCTTAAGCCCGTCTCGGACGAGCCCGTGCCATTGGTGCTTCAGTTCCATGGGTATCCGGGTGCAAGCCGCAGCTGGTTTGAGCAGGCGTCGTTTGCTGGTATGGGCATGGCGCTGATCGCTCTCGATTGTCCTGGCCAAGGAGGTCCCTCCGAGGACATTGGTGGATTTGAGGGCACAACGGTCGCGGGCCATATCGTCGCCGGTATCGACGGCGACCCGGCCAACCTCTACTATGTCCGCTTGCATCAGGACATCCGCATCCTATGCCGTATCGTTCGCGAGCTCGAGGGCATCGATTTTGCCCGCGTATTTGTGAATGGCGCATCGCAGGGCGGCGGCTTGGGTATTGCGACCTGCGCGCTTAACAGCGAGCTTATCAATCGCGCCGCCATCCTCTATCCCTTCCTGTCGGATTTCCGCCTGGTCTGGGATTTGGATGCCGATGATATTGCCTACGAGGGCCTTCGCTATTGGTCGCGCTGGTTTGATGAGGACTCGACTCGTATTGATGAAGCCTATGCAAAGCTTGCGTACTTCGACTCCAAGAACTTCGCCCCCATGGTCAAATGCCCCGTGCTGTTTGGCACGGGAACTGCCGATATCGTTTGCCCGCCGGCAACGCAGTTTGCGGTCTACAACAACCTGACCTGCGAGAAGCGCCATGAGTTCTTTGAGGGCTTTGGCCACGAGGAGATTCAGGACTTTGACGATCTGATCATTCCGTTTTTCTGCAAGGGAGGGGAGGCTCATGTCTAAGTGCGAAAGCAATGTCGATGAGCTGATTGTCCCCGAGCTTACGGGGATTCCCGGGACGGTTTCGTCAAAGCTCTCCGATTTCCGGGATTGGCGCGGCGATACTTCGGTGGATATTTCCGATTTGTGTACAGCCGTATCGAATCCTGAGGTTTGCGGGTTGACCGTTACGGCGATTGATTTCGTCAATCCGTGCGCGCGCTACTCCGAGGTCTCCTTTGAGGTCGGCGGGGATGTCGTACACGGCCGCCTGATTGAGCCCGCTGGTCGCGCCCGGACATCCGAGCTTGTGCCGCTGTGCCTGATGTTCCATGACATTGACCGGCCCGTGCGTGGATGGCATCACATGACGAGGTTTGCCGCCATGGGATATGCCGTGCTTGCGCTGGACGATGATGTGATTGGGTGCAGCGATCTGCAGCAGGGGATCACCTCGCCTGCTTTTGTCAAACGCATCCGTTGGGGCTGCGCGTTGTCGAAGGTCGCACGCAATCTTGACAGCGTGGATCCCGACCGCATGTTTGCATGGGGCGAGGGTCTTGGCGGAGGAGTCGCGCTGGCGGTTTGTGCTCTGGACGAGCGGGGCCTTGCCTGCGCGGCAGTTGCCAATCCGCTTCCCGGCGGCCTCGAGGCACTGTCGTCTCGGGTGCGCGGATCGGTACTCATGGGCACATCGCTCATGGATGCCGTGAGTGCTCCCAAGGGCCAGTTTGCCGTATTCAACGGTCTTGAGTGTGACCGGAGGCATATCATCTATGCCAAATACGCTCATGAGCGCATCAATGCGTTCGAAAACGAAGTCGTCGACTTCTTTAACCAAACGTTCTACCCGTGTTCTTTGGCCTAGGCGGCCTGGACACTGCCAACAAGAGTGGGTGGCATAGGGCCGCCCGCTAGACAACTAAGGAGATTCTTGTGGCAACTCAGCAATTCACCGGCGTTATTCCCCCCGTCGTTGTTCCCGATACCGAAGACCATCAGCTCGACGTTGCCTCCTTTGAGCGCAGCATCAACCGCATGATCGACGCCGGCGTCGACGGTCTGTTCTTCTTGGGCTCTTCGGGCGAGGTCGTATTCTCCACCGACGAGCGTCGTCGCCAGATCATCGCCGAGGCCGTCCGTATCGTCGACCACCGTGTGCCTGTCCTGGTCGGCATCATCGATACCGAGACCGAGCGCATGATCGAGCACGGTAAGGTCGCTCAGGAACTGGGCGCCGATGCCCTCGTCGCCACCTGCCCGTTCTATGCCCTGCAGGGCATGACCGAGGTCGAGGAGCACTTCCGCATCCTGCACGAGGAGCTCGACCTGCCCATCTTTGCCTATGACATTCCCGTCTGCGTTCACACCAAGCTCCCTTGGAAGCTCCTTGCCAAGCTCGGCGCCGAGGGCGTCCTTGCTGGCGTTAAGGATTCCTCGGGTGATGACATCTCGTTCCGCTACCTCGTTCAGGAGAACGAGAAGAACGGCCATCCGATGAGCATCCTCACCGGTCACGAGGTCGTTGTCGACGGCGCTTACCTTGGTGGCGCCGACGGTTCCGTCCCGGGTCTCGCCAACGTTGAGCCCGAGGGCTACGTGCGTCAGTGGAAGGCCGCTCAGGCTGGTGACTGGGCTACCGTCAAGGCCGAGCAGGATCGCCTCAATGAGATTTCGCACATCTGGGATGTCACCTCGGGCGTCCAGGGCTATGCCGGTGGCGTCGGCGCCTTCAAGACCGCTATGAACCTCATGGGTATCTTCGACAGCCCGACCATGCCGCGCCCGGTGAAGGCCATGACCGGCGAGAACGTCGAGGCGATCAGGAAGGTTCTCCAGGACAACGGTCTGCTGTAAAGCTTCCCCAGGCACCCGATCTTGGGGCTCAAGTGGTCGGGCGTGACCCATTAGGTCAACGCCCGACCACTTTCGCCCCAACCTCGGGCAGCTGGGAAACCTTTATCAACCTGTGGCGATAATTCTGCCCTCATTTCCTGTAGTTGTTTTAATCTCCTAAGGAGAGCGACATGGAGAACAAGTACGTTTGCTCCGTCGATATCGGCGGCACCAAGATTGCGACTGCCATTATGGAGTATCCGACTGATGGCGGCGTGCCCCATCCGGTCTTTGAAGCTGAGGTTCCCACCGAGGCCCAAGAGGGCGGCGAGGCCGTCTTCCAGCGTATCGAGGCGTCCATCAAGGCTGCTCTCGAGGCGAATCCCGATGTCGAGGTCCTTGGCGTCGGTATCGGTGCCGCCGGCGTCGTCGATCCCAAGACGGGCGCCATCGCGTATGCCAATGAGATCATGCCCGGCTGGTCCGGCGTTCAGTTGGGGCCACGTCTGCGCGAGGACCTCGGTCTTCCCGTTGCCGTTGTAGGCGACGTGCAGGCTCATGCTCTGGGCGAGGCCCACTGGGGCGTCGGCAAGGGCAAGTTCTCCGTCTTGTGTCTTGGCATCGGTACGGGCATCGGCGGCGCATATGTCGAGAACGGCCGCGTGATGCAGGGCTTCCATGGTGCTGCTGGCCATATGGGCCACATCGAGTGCTCGGCTGCCGCCGGCATTCCCTGCGCCTGCGGGCGTTCTGGCCATCTGGAGTCGGTTGCTTCGGGCACTTCCATTGGTCGAATGTATGACGAGCGCTTTGGTCGCGTTGACCCCAGCCGTCCTTCTGTCGGACGCGACGTAAACGACCTGTGCCGTGCGGGCGACGCAAAGGCGACCGAGGTCATCCATGACGCCGGCTTTGCGCTGGGTGCCAGCTTGGGCTCGCTCGCTAACATCCTGGACCCTGAGGTCATCGTGCTTTCGGGCGGCGTGATTCACCAAGGTCCCGATTGGCGTTCGCAGACATGGAAGGATTCGGTGCACGAGGGCTATGCCAGCCAGGCGCTCGATCCGCTTCAGGACACGCCGATCCTCATCGGTTCTCTGGAGGGCGATGCTCCGCTCATCGGTGCCGCTGAGCATCTTCTCGCCTCGTTGAAGTAAACGTATCTGCTGTAGGAGCCTCCCGAGACAACACGCCTCGGGAGGCTGTTCTGAGAAAGGTTGCAGCCTTATGACCGTCGATCCTTTGATTCAATCCCTGAAGGGCAAGCTCGTCGTGAGCGTTCAGGCGTATATGGGCGAGCCGCTTCGTACGCCCGAGACCATGGCGCAAATGTCTCGCGCTTGCGAGCTCGGCGGAGCCGCCGCTATTCGCTGCCAGGGCCTTGCCGACATTGCCGCCATTAAGGGTCGCTGTGAGGTTCCCGTCATCGGCCTGTGGAAGGATGGGCATGAGGGCGTCTACATCACGCCGACGCTGCGTCACGCCCGCGCCTGCGTCGCTGCCGGTGCCGATATCGTGGCGATCGACGCAACCGATCGTCCGCGCCCCGATGGCAAGACGGTCGAGGATACCTTCCGCCCGCTGCACGAGGAGGGTGTGCTCCTGATGGCGGACTGTGCCACCATCGAGGACATTCGCCGTGCGGTTGGTATGGGCTTCGACCTGGTATCCACCACGCTCTCTCATGGTGTCGCCGCCATCGACTGCACCATGGCCGATGGCCCCGATCTGCCGCTCCTGCGTCAGGCGACCGAGGAATTCCCCGGCCTTCCCATCATTTGCGAGGGTCGCGTGCATACGCCCGAGGAGGCTCGCGCCGCGATCGATGCTGGCGCCTGG
Source organism: Collinsella sp. AM28-11LB (assembly GCF_003469895.1). Lineage (NCBI taxonomy): Bacteria > Bacillati > Actinomycetota > Coriobacteriia > Coriobacteriales > Coriobacteriaceae > Collinsella > Collinsella sp. AM28-11LB. The sequence goes on along the minus strand of NZ_QSKJ01000006.1, from coordinate 130,349 downwards.
GCCGTTGTCGTCGGCACCGCCATCACGCACCCAACGAGTATTACGAGTTGGTTCAAGGCTGCGCTTGAGGCGTAAGACAGGCCTCGTATCCGCTCGGGGCGGTATACTCAATATAGGCAATTGACCGCGCGGGATCCGGGTTGCTGGGTCCCGCGCTTGTTTTAGGAGGCAGCACATGCAAAAGGGAGATGCCATGGATGCGGCGGAGCGCTCGGAGCGCATCCCCGATATCGTCATCATCACCGGAATGTCCGGATCGGGCCGAACGCAGGCCATGCATGTGTTCGAGGACATGGGTTACTTTTGCATCGACAACTTGCCTCCGCGTCTGATCGCCCAGCTTGCCGAACTCGTCGGCATCAATACGGGCGTGGGCAGGCATCTTGCCGTCACCTGCGATTTGCGTAGCCAGGGACTGTTTGACGAGTTGCTCGATGCGGTCGCTGCGCTCGAAGAGCGCGAGATGAGCTGCGACATCGTGTTCCTGGAGGCTTCTGACGAGGTGCTGATCCGTCGTTATAGCGAAAACCGCCGCCGCCATCCCATTGCCAAGCCGGGGGAGACTACGGCCGACGCGATTCAGCGCGAGCGCCTGCAGCTGCAGGGCGTGCGCGATCGAGCCGATATGATCATCGACACGAGCCGCCTGCGCACCTCTGCCCTGCGCAACAAATTGCGCATGGCGTTCTCCGAGTTGTCCGACCAGCAGCTCATGGACGTTCACGTGTTCTCGTTTGGCTTTAAGCACGGTATGCCCGTCGAGGCGGACATCATGATCGACGTTCGCTTCCTGCCCAATCCGTTCTACGATCCCGAGATGCGCACCATGACCGGTCTCGATAAGAAAGTCTCCGACTTTGTTCTGGACCATCCTAAAACCCAGGAGTTCTGGAAGGCCTGGACGCAGCTGCTCGATACGGTCATGCCCGGCTATATCGCGGAGGGCAAGCCGCAGCTTTCTATTGCAATCGGTTGCACGGGCGGCCAACACCGCAGCGTTGCCATCGCCGAGGCCACGGCACGTTATTTGGAAGGTGCCCAGTATCACGTGAGCATTTCCCATCGCGACCTGTCGCGCGCGAACACGAAAGCATAGGCCTGCATGTCGTTTACCGCGGAGGTGCGTGACGAGCTCGCGCGCTGCGAACCTGAATGTGAATACTGCGATTTGTCGACGCTTGCCGCCCTGACGCGCGTGAGCGGTACACTTTCGCTGGCCGGCTCCGGGCGGTATCGTTTGACGGTCGCGACCGAGACGGGCGCCGTCGCGCGCACGATGATCACACTGACGCATCGCATCCTTAAGCTCAAAACGGAATTCACCGTTCGTAAATCGGTCTTGCATAAGGTCCGTAACTATCTCATTACCCTGCCCGATCAACCCGACCTGGACAAGGCTCTGGTGCTGCTGGGCATTCTCGACCGCAGGGGAGGGCTCGTCGCCGGTGTTCCCCGGCACATCGTTGCCCGTCCCTGCTGCAGGCTTGCCTACATCCGCGGCGCGCTCATCGCTGGCGGTTTCGTGGCCGATCCCCGCGGCGACTTTCATTTGGAGATCGCGGTGCAGGGCGAGCAGTATGCCCGGGGACTCTGCGATCTATTGGAGCAGATCGGGGTCCATGCGCGCGTTAACGCGCGGCGCGGATCCTTTGCTGTCTACATTAAGAGCGCCGAGGAGATCGAGCATCTTTTAAAGCTGATTGGTGCCAAGCGCAGCGTTGCCGAGATTGAGGAAGCGCGCGCGGTCAAGTTGGTTAAGAACGATGTGAACCGTCGCGTGAATGCCGAGCTCGCCAACCAGACCAGAAGCGCCGGTGCTGCCCAACATCAGCTTGCGTTGATCGATGAGCTCGAGCAGCGTGGCCTTCGCGATGAGCTTCCGGATGCATTGGCGGTCTTTTGCGACCTGCGCGAGCGCTACCCCGATCTGTCGCTGCGTGATTTGGGGGAGATGGCTGACCCTCCCTTGTCGAAGTCGGCCCTCTACCATCGAGTTTTGAGGCTTGAAAAGCTCATTGAAGCAAATAGGTAGTTTAAAGTATCGACGTATATACGGATTTAGCTGCTATTTTATTCTTTAAAACGTTTTAACGTAAATTTGATTTTCAATTTCGACCATTCTCGTGAAATTCAAGTCCAAAAAAAGGTATATTAGGCGAGTGGTTAGTTTGTGGGCCTCAACGGCAGGCGCTGTAGCTTGCGGGGGCCTTACGAAAGGAGACACAATGGCAGTAAAGGTTGCTATTAACGGCTTCGGTCGCATCGGTCGTCTGGCCTTCCGTCAGATGTTCGGTCATGAGGGCTCCGAGATCGTCGCTATCAACGACCTCACCTCTCCCGACATGCTCGCTTACCTGCTGAAGTACGACTCCACGCAGGGCAACTACGCTCGCGATCACGAGGTCGTTGCTGGCGAGGATTCCATCACCGTTGACGGCAAGGAGATCAAGATCTACAAGGAGGCCGACGCCAACAACCTGCCTTGGGGCGACCTCGACGTCGACGTCGTTCTCGAGTGCACCGGCTTCTACACCAGCAAGGCTAAGGCTCAGGCCCACATCAACGCTGGCGCCAAGAAGGTCGTCATCTCCGCTCCGGCTGGCAGCGATCTGCCCACCATCGTGTACAACGTCAACCACGAGACGCTGACCGCTGAGGACAACATCATCTCTGCTGCTTCCTGCACCACCAACTGCCTCGCCCCGATGGCCAAGGGTCTGAACGACTTCGCTCCCATCGTGTCCGGCATCATGACCACCATTCACGCCTGGACTGGCGACCAGATGCCGCTCGACGGCCCGCAGCGCAAGGGCAACAAGCGTCGTAGCCGCGCCTGCGCCGTCAACATCGTCCCCAACTCCACCGGTGCTGCCAAGGCTATCGGCCTGGTTCTCCCCGAGCTCAACGGTAAGCTCATCGGTGCCGCTCAGCGCGTCCCGACGCCGACCGGCTCCATCACCAACCTCTACGCTGTCGTTGACAAGAAGGTCACTGTCGACGAGGTCAACGCTGCTATGAAGGCCTACGCTGCCACCATCTCTGAGACCTTCGGTTACAACGAGGACGACATCGTCTCCACCGACATTATCGGCGAGACCCACGGCTCCATCTTCGACGCCACTCAGACCATGTGCTCTGACCTCGGCAACGGCCAGACCCTCGTTCAGGTCACCTCTTGGTACGACAACGAGAACTCTTACACCTCTCAGATGGTCCGCACCATCAAGTACTTCGAGAAGTTCGTTGCTTAATTTAGCTTTTAGCGAATAGCTCGTTGAGCGTCTAAAGAAGGGCGCGGCCTTATAGGGCTTACACCCTAAGGTCGCGCCCTTTTTATAGGAAATCGTCTGCCGTAATGGAAGGCAGACACGTACGAAAGGTAGAAGCAAACATGGCCTTTACCAAGAAGACCGTCCGCGACATCGATGTCGACGGCAAGCGCGTTCTCGTCCGCGTTGACTTCAACGTGCCTATCAAGGATGGCGTCGTTGGCGACACCACCCGCATCAAGGCTGCCCTGCCCACCATCAACTATCTCGTTGAGCACAATGCTCGCGTCATCCTCATGAGCCACCTCGGCCGTCCCGAGGGCACCGGCTTCCAGCCCGAGCTGTCCCTCGAGCCCGTCGCCAAGAAGCTTGCTGAGCTCTCTGGTCTCGACGTTGCCTTTGTCGCCGACACCTACGGCGAGAAGGCTGCTGAGGCTGTCGCCGCCGTCGAGCCGGGCAAGGTCCTCGTTCTCGAGAACGTCCGTTTTGACAAGCGTGAGAAGAAGAACGATCCCGAGATCGCCAAGATCCTCGCTTCCTATGGCGACGTCTTCGTCCTCGATGCCTTCGGTACCGCTCACCGCGCCCAGGGTTCCGTTGTGGGCCCCGCCGCTTACCTGCCCGCAGTCGCTGGCTTCCTGCTCGAGAAGGAGGTCGACACGCTGACCGGCATCTTCGCCGAGCCCGAGCGCCCCTTCGTCGCTATCGTCGGCGGTTCCAAGGTTTCCTCCAAGATTGGCGTTCTCGATCACCTCATCGACTCCGCTGATACCCTGATCATCGGTGGCGGCATGGCCTACACCTTCTTCCTGGCTCAGGGCCTGACCGTCGGTCAGTCCCTCAAGGAAGAGGACTGGGTCGAGCGCGCCGGCGAGATGCTCAAGAAGGCCGAGGAGAAGGGCGTCAAGATCCTGCTCCCCATCGACAACCGCGTTGCCGATCACTTTGGCGAGAACGCTGTCCCCGAGGTTGTCGCTTCCGACGCTATCCCCGATGACCGCGAGGGCATGGACATCGGCCCCAAGACCGAGGAGCTCTACGCCGAGGCCGTCAAGGGCGCCAAGACTGTGTTCTGGAATGGCCCCATGGGCGTCTTCGAGTTCGACAACTTCGCTCACGGCACTCAGGCTATCGCCGAAGCTGTCGCCGAGGCCGACTGCACCTCGATCATCGGCGGCGGCGACTCTGTCGCAGCTGTCAACAAGTTCAACCTGGCCGACAAGATGAGCTGGATCTCCACCGGTGGTGGCGCTTCCATGGAGCTCGTCGAGGGTAAGGCCCTGCCCGGAGTGGAGGCGCTTCTCGATGCCTAATCGCACCCTTCTTATCGCTGGTAACTGGAAGATGAACAACGACGTCGCCGAGGCCGCCAAGCTCGCCGACGAGCTGGCTCAGGCTCTGCCCGAGGTTCCGGCTGGCGTCGAGGTGCTCGTGTGCCCTCCGACCATCGACATCACCACGGTTCATGACCGCATTCAGGCTGCCCCCATTGCCCTCGGTGCACAGAACGTGTACTGGGAGGCCAAGGGTGCCTTCACCGGTGAGTCCTCTTGCGATATGCTCAAGTCCGCTGGCTGCACCTACTGCATCATCGGTCACTCCGAGCGTCGCGACTACTTCCACGAGACCGATGAGGACCAGAACAAGAAGGCCAAGGCTCTCGTTGCCGCTGGTCTTGTTCCCGTCTTCTGCTGCGGCGAGTCCCTCGAGGTCCGCGAGGCTGGCACCTATGTCGAGCACGTCGTGAACCAGGTCAAGGCTGGCCTTGCTGGTCTTGAGATCACCTGCCCCAAGCAGGTCGTCGTCGCTTACGAGCCCATCTGGGCCATCGGCACCGGCAAGACCGCTACCGCTGAGGACGCTCAGGAGGTCTGCGGCGCTATCCGTGAGACCCTCAAGGAGATGTTCGGCGAGGAGCTCGCTAACGGCATCCGCGTTCTCTATGGTGGCTCTGCCAAGCCCGGCAACATCGCCGAGCTCGTCGCCAAGCCCGACGTTGACGGCGCCCTCGTGGGCGGCGCTTCGCTCAAGGCTGCCGACTTCGCCTCTATGGTCGTCAAGGCAGGCGAGTAGGACATATGGCACAGCGTCACCTTCCTGCACTCCTGATCATCATGGATGGCTGTGGCCTGGCTCCGGCCGATGGCGAGAACGCCGTCGCCGCTGCCAAGACGCCCTTCCTTGATAGCCTGTACGAGAAGTATCCTCACACCACGCTCGGCGCTTCGGGCGAGGACGTGGGCCTTCCCGACGGCCAGATGGGCAACTCCGAGGTGGGCCACCTCAACATCGGTGCCGGCCGCATCGTCTTCCAGGAACTTTCGCGCATCAACAACGCCATCAAGGATGGCTCCATCGCTAAGAACGAGGTTTTCGTCAAGGCTATGGACGATGTCAAGGCCGAGGGCAAGACCCTTCACGTTATGGGCCTTATGAGCCCTGGCGGCGTTCACTCCCACATGAACCACGTCGAGGCTCTGGTCAAGATGGCTGCCCAGCATGGGATCAAGACCGTTCGCGTTCACGCCTTTATGGATGGCCGCGACGTCGATCCGCAGTCCGGTGCCGGCTACATGAGCGAGTTCTGCGCCTTCCTGGCTAAGATCTCCGAGGAGACCGGTTGCGACGCTCGCGTTGCCACCGTCTCGGGCCGTTATTGGGCCATGGACCGCGATAATCGTTGGGAGCGCATCAAGCGCGCCTACGACGTCATGGTCAACGCGTCCGATGCCGATACCGACCCCGTTGCCGGTATCAAGGCCTACTACAAGAAGGACCCGCGCGGCGACGAGTTCGTCGAGCCCTTCGCTGCCCACAACGAGGGCATCCACGAGGGCGACGCGGCCATCTTCTTCAACTTCCGTCCCGACCGCGCCCGTCAGATGACCCGCGTTTTCACGGACAAGGAGTTCGACGGCTTTGAGCGTGAGCAGATCAAGCTTTCGCACTTTGTGACGATGACCGAGTACGATCCGACGTTTGACGTTGAGGTCGCCTTCCCCAAGACGTTCCCCGAGAACGTCCTGGCCGACGTCATCGCAGCCAATGGCCTGAAGCAGCTGCACACCGCCGAGACCGAGAAGTACGCCCACGTGACGTTCTTCCTCAACGGTGGCATCGAGGAGCCCAAGGAGGGCGAGGAGCGCGTGCTCGTCGCTTCCCCCAAGGTTGCTACCTACGATCTGCAGCCCGAGATGAGCGCTCCCGAGGTTACTGAGAAGCTCGTCTCCGCTATTAACGAGGATCGCGCTGACTTCTACATCGTGAACTTCGCGAACTGCGACATGGTTGGTCACACCGGCGTGTTCGATGCTGCCGTCAAGGCTGTCGAGGCCGTTGACGAGGCTCTCTCCAAGGTTGTCCCGGCGATTCTCGCCAAGGGCGGCTTTGCGCTGATCACCGCCGACCATGGCAACGCCGACCACATGTTTGACGTCGCTACCGACGGTTCTAAGCATCCGTTTACGGCTCACACCACCAACCGTGTGCCGTTCATCATCGTTGATGAGAAGGCCAAGCTTACCGGTATCGAGGACGGTCGTCTCTCCGATATCGCTCCGACCATGCTCACCATTGCTGGTCTCGAGCCTTCCGCCGAGATGACGGGTCGCGTGCTCGCCACCGAGGCCTAAAGAAAACAACTAACGTTTTCTTGTAAGGGGGGTTGTCCACGTCCGGGCAACCCCCTTTTGCGCTATTTCTACCCCGTCCCCAAATGGCAGATGGGGGAGTGCTTGAGGTTGTGGTACAGTACTGAAGTTCGAATTGTTCTATTAAGGAGCTTATCTATGGGTCCGTTCCAGATTCTTCTGTTTGTCGTTTGGGCTGTGTCTGCCGTGGCGCTGACGATTCTCGTTCTGATGCACTCCGGTAAGGGCACCGGTGTTTCGGATATGATCGCCAGCTCTCTGTATAATTCCACCTCTGCCACGGGCGTTATGGAGCAGAACCTGGACCGCCTGACCGTTATCATGGCTGTCGTGTTTGCCGTGTGCGTCGTGCTGTGCATGTTCTTCTTCCCCCAGGGCATCGTGGGCTACTAAGCTCGAGTTGCATATACGCTTGAAAAGGGTTCCGCAAGTGCGGGACCCTTTTTGTTTACATGTTTGTAACAGGGTCAAAATATCCCCACATACTTCGCCTAACTAAAGAAATTCTCGACCGTTAACCGGAATCAGCGCCAAATTGTGCATAAAATGCGCTACTGTATTGCAAACGTTGGCCCGCATTGCATAACCAGCCATAACGGCGGACCGCGTTTGAATGGTTCGATCGGGTTGTCTCGACGTTGCCCAATCGAATTCACTTTGTCCTATCTCATAAGGAGGATGGCATGGCTGATTCTATGTTCCACCAGCCCGTTATGGGTCGTCGCGCCTTTGTCGGCGGCACCCTCGCTGCGAGCTCCATGGCTTTTCTTGCCGCATGCGGCAAGAAGGGCGGCGACGCTTCCGGTTCTGAGTCCGGTTCGACGCTGAACTTCTACATTAACAACCCGGTTTGCATCGACCCCTACAACGTCCAGGAGGATCAGGGCACTCAGGTCAACTACCAGCTGTTCGATGCTCTGACCACCTACGACAACGAGAAGGGCGAGATTGTCCCGCTGGCTTGCGAGTCCTTCGAGGCCAACGATGACGCCACCGAGTTCACCTTCAAGATCAAGAAGGCCAAGTTCCACAACGGTGACGACGTTACCTCCAAGTCCTTCAAGCTCGGTTGGGAGCGTCTGGTCAACACCAAGTCGGCCATCGCTACCGAGTATGGTCCTTCCGAGGTCTCCTATCACCTTTCCATGGTCGAGGGCTATGACGATCTGCTTGCCGGTAACGCTACTGAGCTCAGCGGTGTTACTTGCCCCGACGATGAGACCCTCGTCGTCAAGCTGTCTTCCGCTTACGCCGACTTCCCCTTCGTCGCATCTCACCCGGCTCTGGCCCCGGTTCCCGAGTGCGCCGAGTCCGATGTCAAGAGCTTCTACCTCGCCCCGATCGGTAACGGCCCGTTCATGATGGACGGCAAGTGGGAGGATGGTCAGGAGATCAACCTCAAGAAGTTCGACGATTACTATGGCGACAAGGCCAAGATCGATGGCATCCACTTCCAGGTCATCAAGGACATGGAGACCGCTTACAAGGAGTTCCAGGCCGGTAACCTCGATGTCTGCGACGTTCCCGTTGCTCAGATCGACGCCGCCAAGAAGGATCGCGGCGTGTCCAAGGACGGCTACACCATGGGTGACGGCGAGCGCATGCTGCTCGGCGCCGAGCCTTCCACGTACTACCTGACCTGCAACAACACGGCCGAGCCGTTCAACAACGCTGACCTGCGTAGGGGCATCTCCCTGGCCATCAACCGTGAGGCCATCTGCAAGACCATCTTCAAGGGCACCCGTACCCCCGCCGACGGCATCGTTCCTCCGGGAATCGCCGGCTACAAGGAGGGCGCATGGGAGTTCTGCGAGTACAACGTTGATAAGGCCAACGAGTACCTCGACAAGGTTGCTCCAGCCGGCGCCAACGGCGACCGCGGCATCAACGTGATCCTGTCCTACAACCAGGATGGTGGCCATAAGGAGATCATGGAGTCCATCATCGGTGACCTCGCCAAGGTGGGCGTTACCGCTACTTCCGATACCCCTGAGTGGTCTGCCCTGCTCGAGCAGTATCAGAACTTTAACTATCAGTTCGGTCGTCTGGGCTGGATCGCCGACTACCCGATCATGGACAACTTCCTGTACCCGCTGTTCCACTCCGACTCCCTCGGCGGCGACAACCGTTCCGGTTACAGCAACCCCGAGTTCGACGCTAAGGTTGACGAGGCTCGTACCACGGTTGACGACGATGAGCGTATCGCCAAGATGCAGGAGGCCGACGCTATGGTCGCTGCCGACTGCCCGGTCATCCCGGTGATGTTCTACACGCACACCATCGCCGGCTCCGATCGCATCAAGCACCTCTATGTTGATCCGCAGAAGCACGCCGATCTGGGTACCGCTGAGCTCGCCTAAGAGTTGCAGCTTCCGTGAGGGTCAAGTATTTACGTAGACCTCATGGGAAACATACAGTTCCCCCTAACCTGGGGTAAACTGGCTGATGGTAATTTTGGGATGCCGGTCTGGCGATCGGCATCCCATTTAGGTTAATCCCTAGATAGGGGAGTGGTATGGGTAAGTACATCGTTAAACGTGTGCTTCAGTTCATCCCGGTGTTTTTGGGCGTCACGCTGATTCTGTTCGCCCTCCAGAATATCGTGCCGGGAGATCCGATCAAGCTGATCGGTGGAGACAAGGCTCTGTCCCCCGAGGTGGAGCTTCAGCTTCGCGTTCGCTATCACCTGGTCCAGTCGGACGAGGATGGCAACGCGATTCTTGACGAGAACGGCGACCCCGTTCAAACGTCGCTCGTGGACCGTTACTTGTATTACATGAACGGCCTGCTTCATGGCGATCTGGGCAATTCGTATCAGCGCAAGCTGCCGGTTACGGAAATCTTTGCCCAGAAGTATCCGTATACGGTCAAACTTGCCGCGTGCGCCATCGTGCTCGAGGCAATCATGGGTATCGGTGCGGGTATCATTTCGGCAGTAAAGCGTTACTCCTTCTGGGATATTTTGGTAACGCTGACCACCTCGATCCTCGTTGCCGTTCCTGCCTTCTGGCTCGGTATGTTGTTGCAGCTGTTCTTTGGTGTCATCCTCAAGGATGCCACCGGCGGCGCGTTCTCCATGCCGATCTCGGGTGCTGGTGGTTCCAGCTCTCAGTATCAGGATTGGATGCACTATGTGCTTCCGACCATTACGCTGGCTTCGGTTTCGACCGCCTATGCTGCCCGCATCATGCGCTCGCAGCTGCTCGACGTCATGAACCAGGATTACATCCGCACAGCAAAGGCCAAGGGTCTCTCCAATCGTGCGATCATCATCAAGCATGCGCTTAAGAATGCACTCATCCCCGTCGTTACCTATATTGGTGTCGACTTCGGCGCCATGCTTTCGGGCGCCATCCTGACCGAGACGGTCTTTAACTGGCCCGGTATTGGCTATGAGGTCTACCGCGCCATCAGCATGCGCGACTGGCCCATCGTTATGGGCGGCGTTACGCTCATCGTTGTCGTCGTTATGGTGATCAACCTGCTCGTCGACATTAGCTATGCATTCCTCGACCCGCGCATCCGCCTTGGCGGTCCGTCGGATAAGGCTTAAGGGAGGTACGTCTCATGCAGGAAACTGATTCTCAGTCTCAGGGGCAGGCTACCGCCACCAAGGCCGCATCTGCTCCCGCCAAGTCCCGCACGCTGTGGGGCGACGCTTTCAAGCGTCTTCGTAAGAACAAGCTCGCCGTTATCGGTGTCTGCTGGATCATCATCGTTGTTGTGGTTGCCCTGACCGCCGATTTGTGGGCTAAGCCCTGGCTCGGTTCGCCGACGGCCTCCGACTCGACTACCATGGCCGAGACTTCGCTGTTGGCTCCGTGTGCCGAGCACCCGTTTGGCACCGACTCCCTTGGTCGTGACATTCTCGTCCGTGTTATCTACGGTGCACGCGTTTCGCTTTCCGTCGGTATTATGGCCACCGCCATCTCCACGGTGATCGGTCTGGTCATGGGCGCCCTCGCCGGTTTCTATGGTGGCATCTGGGATACGATCATCATGCGCTGCGCGGACATCTTCCTGGCGTTCCCGTACGTCCTATTCGTTGTCGCCATGATCGCCGTTATCGGCCGTGGTCTTCAGAACGTCTTTATCGCCATCGGTATTCTCGGCTGGCCTTCGATTGCGCGCGTCTTCCGATCCGCGATCCTGACGGTCAAAGAGAACGACTATGTTGACGCCGCTCGCGCTATGGGTGCATCCGATGCCCGTATCGTTATGCGCCATATCTTCCCGAACTCCGTTGCTTCTATCGTGGTCTACGCGACCATGAACATTGGTGGCGCTATTCTGACCGAGTCCGCTCTGTCCTTCCTTGGCATGGGCGTTATCCCGCCTACGCCTTCGTGGGGCTCCATGATTCAGGACGGTCAGCAGTATCTTCTGACTGCTCCCTGGATGATGATCATGCCCGGTCTGGCAATTCTCTCGACGGTGCTCGCCTTCACTCTACTTGGTGACGGTCTGCGCGACGCCCTCGACGTCAAGATGAAGGACGCATAAGGATGAAGAAGAACAAGAACTATGTGGACCTGAAGGACCAGCCGGTTCCCGAGGGCCAGCATCTGCTCGAGGTCGATGACCTTAAGATGTATTTCCACACCGAGGATGGCGTCGTTCGCGCCGTCGATGGTGTGTCCTACACGCTCGATCGCGGTGAGACCCTGGGTGTCGTCGGTGAGTCCGGCTCTGGTAAGTCCGTGACCGCCATGACCATCATGGGCCTTATCTCGATGCCTCCGGGAAAGATTGAGGGCGGTGACGTTCGCTATCGCGGTCGTTCCATCCTCGAGATGACCGAGGAAGAGATGCAACACATTCGCGGTAACGATATCGCGATGATCTTCCAGGATCCTATGACCTCCCTTAACCCGGTCTATAAGATCGGTAAGCAGGTGGGCGAGGGCCTTCGTCTGCACCGTGGCTACTCCAAGCAGGAGGCGCTCAAGCGCGCCACCGAGCTTTTGGACCTCGTTGGTATCCCCGAGCCCGAGAAGCGCGTCAACGAGTATCCGCACCAGTTCTCCGGCGGCATGCGTCAGCGTGTCATGATCGCTATGGCTCTTGCCTGCGATCCCGATATTCTGATTGCCGACGAGCCCACGACTGCTCTGGACGTTACCATTCAGGCTCAGATTATCGAGCTCATGCAGGAGATGCAGGAGAAGAACGGCAACGCCATTATCATGATTACCCATGACCTGGGTGTTGTCGCCGATATGGCCGATAAGATCATGGTTATGTACGCCGGTCGTCCCGTCGAGTTCGGTACTGCTGAGGAAATCTTCTACGAGAGCCGCCATCCCTACACCTGGGGTCTTATCCGCTCCATCCCGGAGCAGGCTATCGATGAGAAGAAGCCGCTTACGCCGATTCACGGCAACCCGCCCTCGCTCATGAACCTGCCCGAGGGTTGCGTGTTCTCGCCTCGTTGCCCCTATGCGACGGACAAGTGCCGCAAGCAGCGCCCCGAGCGCGTTGTTACCGAGTCTGGTCATTACTCTGCGTGCCACTACTCCGGTGACCCCGAGTTCCTCAAGAACGCTCCTGAGACGTCCCGTACCCGCAAGGATTCCAAGAAGGGAGGCGAGGCGTAATGGCAGATACCAACGAGCGTACTCCGCTGCTTAAGGTCGAGCACCTCTCTAAGGAGTTCCCCGCCGAGTCCGGCATGTTCGCCAAGCGCTTCTCCAAGCGTGTCGTCTCTGCTGTGAATGACATTTCGTTCGAGATTTATCCGGGCGAGACCTTTGGCCTGGTCGGCGAGTCTGGCTGCGGTAAGTCCACCACGGGCCGCACCATCATGCGCCTGACCAAGCCGACGGCAGGCAAAGTGTTCTTCCAGGGCAAAGACGTTGCCGAGATGAGCAAGCACGAGATCAAGGATATGCGTCGCGAGATGCAGTTCATCTTCCAGGACCCCTATGCTTCGCTCAACCCTCGCATGACCATCGGCGAGATTGTTTCTGAGCCCATGACCATTCATGGCGTGGGTACCAAGGAAGAGCGTATCGAGCGCGTCCGCGAACTGCTGGACGTCGTCGGTCTGAACCCCGAGCACATCAACCGCTATCCGCACGAGTTCTCGGGCGGCCAGCGCCAGCGTGTCGGCATCGCCCGCGCGTTCGCTCTGAAGCCCAAGCTGATCATCTGCGACGAGCCCGTCTCTGCACTTGACGTATCCATTCAGGCCCAGGTTCTGAACCTTCTTAAGGAGCTCCAGGATAAGTTCGGTACGGCTTATCTCTTCATTGCTCACGACCTCTCTGTCGTGCAGCACATTTCTGATCGCGTTGCCGTTATGTATCTGGGCAAGATGGTCGAGGTTTCGGACTGGAAGACGCTCTACAGTGAGCCGCACCACCCGTACACGCAGTCGCTGCTGTCTGCTGTGCCGGTGCCCGATCCGGATATCCAGAAGACCCGCAAGCGCATCATTCTCGCTGGCGATCCGCCGTCGCCGCTGGATCCGCCGACCGGATGCCGTTTCCACACGCGCTGCCCGATCGCGCAGGGCATCTGCTCCGAGAAGCTTCCTGAGTTTAAGGAAGTCGCCCCGGGTCACTGCTGCGCGTGCCACTTCGCCGAGCCGTTCCCGATCAAGGAATCGCACATCGACCTGTAGTCGGTTGTTATTGTCCGGGCCCGCCCTGGTGTTACTTTTCAGAACGTCTTCGGACATGTCGGAAGCCCCGCTGCGCGCTACGCGCTGCGGGGCTTCCTCCGTCCTGCGGAGTGTTCTGAAAAGTAACACCAGGGCGGGCCCTACGTTAACTCGGCAGGGGGAGTGCGATTCCTCGCTCGCTCACTTAATCTAATGGGAAAGTTAGTGAGGCCGGAGCTTTAGCTCCGGCCTCCCCATATAACGGCTCGGCAAAGCCGAGCCACTAAATTTATATCAGCCCCAGAACATGTTTGAGAACTGTGCTTGAAGAACGTGGACATAGGTCCCGAATCGGTGTTGCCTCCCGGCGCATTCCGCAGGGGGAGCGATATTTTGCAGCACGAAGTGCAAAGCAAAATATCGCTCATGCCCGAGGACGCGCCGGGAGGCAATACCGATTCGGGACCGGACATACGAATCTACCTGTGCAATTACAAATTCGTAAACTTTTTTGAAAAAAGTGCTTGCGCAGCTCTCGAAACATAGGTTATTATCTTCCTCGTTGAACGCGCGGGTCCAACAAAACGAACCGCGAATCAACAACATAGCATGTCGGAGTGGCGGAATTGGCAGACGCGCTAGCTTGAGGTGCTAGTGACCGCTTTTTGGTCATGCGGGTTCAAGTCCCGCCTCCGACACCATCGCATTTGAGGAGCCTCTTCGGAGGCTTTTTTGTTACCGATAGACGGTGAGGTTCACGATGGAAACGCTTGAGCGCAACGAGTGGGCAGACGTTGCCCAGTTGGTCGAGATCACGAGCGATGCGGTCATCATCTGCGAGCTCGACGGAACCATTTTGCATGTGAATAATCGATTGCTCGACCTGATGTGTGAAGAGCGTCCCGATGTGATCAATGGCGACGTTAAAGATCTCTTGTACTCTTCGGCATTTGAGCGCGCGACAGAGCACCGTCTTCCGTTTGAGATCAATGGAACCGAGAGCGAGTTGATGCTCAAGCTAAGCGACGGTTCCTTTATTCCCGTCCTCGTTCGTGCCGGCTCGGTTACACCGCCTCGCATCTTTGGCCGCCGCGCGCCGCGCGTCCTGGTGGCGCTCCATAGCATCGAAGAACAGTATTCGCACGATCGTCAGCTCAAGCGTGCGCTATCGGAGCTCAGGGTGGCGAATAAGCGCCTCTCGGGCACGTTGTCTGTCATTATGAGCACGGTGGGCTCCGATGAACTACCTAGTTTGCTGGATACCGTTTTGAATCAGCTCGTGGGGACGCTCGATGCATCGGGTGCTGCTATTTATTTTTCTGAGAGCGGCGGGTTTAAGCTTCGCGGCGTTTCTAAGGAGCTGCATGACAGCTACCTGCCCGAGTTTATGCCGTATGGCGCAGGCATCCCGACGTATGTGCTTCGCGAGTCGCGTGCGTGCCGCTTGTCGATTCAACAGGACCTGGAGGGCGATCGAGTCGCCTCGGGCATGTTCATGGACTTGGACAATCGTTCTAAGCACCTGCTACGCGTGCAAGATATGCCCCCATATCGTAGCGAGATCTGCCTTCCCGTGTTTTACGGCACTCAGGTTCTTGGCGTATTGGAGGTCGGTTGGAAACGTCCGCAGGCGCCGCTTGCCTATGACGTCAACGTGCTCGAAGTCATTTGCGATTACCTGTCCATTCAGCTGGTCGGCATGGCATCGAGCCTGCGTTCGCGTCGTACGGCAGAGCTCGGCCGCTCGCTCAATGTGCTGCGTGATGAGTTGTTTGCCTATCTTGATGATCCTGTTGCCGCCTCGCGTGCTGTGTCATCGGAAATCTGCGCCGTGCTCAATTGTCATTTCTGCCCCGTGGAGTATGATGCGGGCCTCGAATCCTATGTCATCGATTTTGAGGGCGGCAGTCGTGTGGCGTTGCCGGGCGATCCGGAGTTGCTCTTCTTTTCTGTCACGACGCCAGCGGCGCGCCTGGGGGCAACTTCTGATGGGTTCGAGACATCGGTGCTGGGCGGGACGAGCGCTGACGACCTCAAGCACGTGCGTCTAACGCGTGTGGACGAATCCACGCCTATGGGTACATGGCTGAGGGCTCACGGCCTGCCGTGCCAGGGACTATATGTCGACTCTGGTATCGAGGCGGGGCGCTATCGCTTGGAGGCGGATGGCAAGCGAAGCAACGATGCGATTGTTCCCGCTGATGTCGCCAAGGGACCGACGACGCGCGCCTTGCTGCTCCGCGATGGCAGCCAGGAGCCAATCGACGATCTCGAATACGACTACATGGTGCATTTGGCGCACGACTTTGAGTTGATCTATGAGGGCGAGTCTCAAAAGCGCGAAGAGCGCCATATCGCTCAGACGCTTCAGATTGGCATGAGAAATTCGCTTAGTGACGTTCCGGGTATCGCAACCGATTCGGTATACCTATCGG
The DNA here is from genome assembly GCF_003469895.1 of Collinsella sp. AM28-11LB. NCBI lineage: Bacteria > Bacillati > Actinomycetota > Coriobacteriia > Coriobacteriales > Coriobacteriaceae > Collinsella > Collinsella sp. AM28-11LB. Next base: position 114,391 of record NZ_QSKJ01000006.1, on the reverse strand, counting down.
CAACGAATTCGGCGTTGGTCGGCGGCGACTTCTATACGCTTGTTCGTCTTCCCGACGATTGCGCCGTTATGATTTTGGGTGATGTGTCCGGCAAGGGAATCGAGGCGGCGTCGATGTCGGCGCTCGTTAAGACAGCGTTGACGGCTTATGCCTGGGAGGGCGCGGGGCCCGCACGCATGGCCCGCTCGCTCAATAGTATGCTCATGGGCTTTTCGAGGGTCGAGACGTTTGTGACGGCGTTTATCGCCAAGATCGATCTTAAAGCGGGCCGAGCTACCTATTGCTCGGCGGGACATCCTCCCACCATGGTCATCAGACCGTCGTCGACGCCGCTTGGCGGCACGGAAGCCCGAGGGGGAGAGGTGGAGCTCCTTGGGTGTCAATCGGGCGTAATCGGTGCCTTTGAAAGCATGGTGTACGAGACGGGCGCCTTTACGTTCGCTCCTGGTGACATGCTCTTTATGTATACCGACGGAACGATTGAAGCACGCGATTGCTCGGGTGCTTTCTTTGGCGAGCAGCGCCTTCGCGACCTTCTGCTCTCTGTCTCGGGTGAGGGCGTATCGGGAATCTGCGGTAAGGTCTTGGGCGAGCTTGACCGCTTTACCGAGTCGGCGCTGGACGATGACATCGCGCTGGTTTCCCTTGAATTTTTACGAGGTCGATCGTAGACCGCGACGCTTGACGGGCAAAATCTTCGCAGTTACAGATACGTATGCATCGAGCGAACTCTTTTGGGGAACCATGGTCGTATGAATGAGTGGAATGACATAGCGGTTTTGACGCCACCGGGCGATATCGACATCGCCTCGGTGACCGCGTTGCGCCGACGGTTGGATAATTTGATCGGCCGGGGCGTGCGTCGTGTTGTCATCAATTGCCAGACTGTGAGCTTCATCGATTCGACGGGCTTGGCGTTTTTGCTCACGCGTGCCAGGGAGCTCATGAGGCGCGAGGGCTTGCTTTCGCTTGTTAATGCGTCCGATGAGGTCGTTCGCTTTTTGGAGATTGCCCGACTTGTCGACATCCTCCATGTTGCAGGGCCGCCGCGCGAGTCAATTCCTGCCATTCCGGTGGGGGAGTTGCCGCGCTGGAGCAAGAGCGTCGAGGTGCGCCAGGGCATCGAGAATCTTCCGTACTACCGACACCGTATTGCCGAGCTGCTTGAATCGCTTCCGCTGCGTCGTGACGAGCGCTATGACGTCGCATTGGCATCGGGCGAGGCGCTGGGCAACGCGTATGACCATGCGGACGGTATCGGATGCATCCTGACGGTTCAGGCCTACGGCGATCGCGTCGTGATTGAGGTCGTCGACCGTGGGGCGGGCTATTCGATCGACGGGTCGAGTGAGCCGGTTACGACTGAGGAACGCGGGCGTGGAATCAAGCTCATGCGCATGTTGGTCGACAACGTGGAGGTTGCCCGTCGTACGGATGGTGCCGGTACGCGCGTTCGGATGGTCAAGCTGTTTAGCGGAACGTTGGAATCGTGCGCCTAGTAAATCGTTTTGACATGTTTATCTGCCAAGAGCATGTGGCGGACAACTTTTTTGAAAAAAGTACTTGCGTCTTTTGGGCAACTCGCGTAAATTAATAACCCGCAAGCGGACATGGCTCAGTTGGTAGAGCACAACCTTGCCAAGGTTGGGGTCGCGGGTTCGAGCCCCGTTGTCCGCTCCATTGCATTTCCGGACCGTCTCAAGCGGTCCTTTTTCGGCGAAGTGGCCAAGTGGTAAGGCAGAGGCCTGCAAAGCCTTTACCCCCGGTTCGAATCCGGGCTTCGCCTCCAGGCAACATCCGGGCGCTCCGGCGCCCGTTTTGTTTTACATATGCGGACATGGCTCAGTTGGTAGAGCACAACCTTGCCAAGGTTGGGGTCGCGGGTTCGAGCCCCGTTGTCCGCTCCAAGCGCAACAGCCCGACTACCACGGTAGCCGGGTTTTTTCGTACCCGTTGTTTCGTACCCGTTGCTTGGCCTCGAACTTTTTTCAAATTATTCGAAAATAGTTCTTGCATTTGGGTGGATCATCCCGTATATTAAATCCTCGCAGGCGGACATGGCTCAGTTGGTAGAGCACAACCTTGCCAAGGTTGGGGTCGCGGGTTCGAGCCCCGTTGTCCGCTCCATTTGGGCGTTTAGCTCAGGGGGAGAGCGCTTCCCTCACACGGAAGAGGTCAGAAGTTCAAATCTTCTAACGCCCACCAAATGTTCGCAGCTCAGAGGCTATGTCCTCTGGGCTGTTTTGTTTTGGTCGCCAAATGGGTCGCCAAATCGCCGGCAAAAGGTACCTCGATTCATGAAAGAGCGGTTCTGAGCGTCTGTTTAGCCTTGTCATCTCAATCGAGTGGGGGTTGACCATTTTGAATATAACCGTACATCTCGTTGATGTTTCTGCGATCGATCTCGGCGAGACCGTTGATATGGCATTAATCGCGGGACGCTATGCCTTACGTGCTTCCAACGGTGATCTCCCAATTGCGTCTCGGAGGGAAGCTGCAGGCGTGGGTCTGCTGCTTCGCGACGCCCTGGGTGTCTTCGACGACACCCAGCTTGCGCGTTCTGCTTTCGGCAAGATCGAGCTTGCGGATGGGGAGGCACCCTCTATTTCCATTTCACATGGTGGAGGCATGGTTGTCCTCGCTGTTTCCGATGTTGCTCGGTCGGTTGGAGGACCTATTGGCGTGGATATCGAGGCGATCGATGAGATTGCTCCCGTTGCGGTTGGGCGTATGGTGAACGATGACGAGCGCGCGTGGATTAACGCTGCTCCCAATTTGCAAGAACGCAATCTTCGCATGAGTCAGACGTGGACGAGCATCGAGGCCATCCTCAAGGCTGAAGGCGTGGGGTTTTCGATTGACCCTCGCAAAGATGGCATGCCCGGCGGATGGAATACTTCGTCGGTGACATACGGTCGCTGTCTCATCTCTTGTGCGGCACGCTCTAAGCCTCGTATCGTCGTCAAGGAGCATGCCTTTCGGGTAGCATAGGAGCCAATCGCCAATAGGGAAGGCCGCCATGTCACTGAACGCTCAAAACGATATTGCTTCACGGATCGAGGATGCCGTCTTTGAACTTATGGCGACAACTCCGGTGCAGTCGATTAAGGTGGCCGAGGTACTTCGCCTTGCCCATACATCCAAATCGACGTTCTATCGCTGTTATCGCTCTGTCGATGATGTGGTTAAACGTTTTGAAGATAAGCTGCTCCAGAATATGCAGGACATCAATGATGTTGCGCTGGAGGCTCGCTTTGGCGATGCGCAGCTGGACCCTACGCCCACGATGATCAAGCGCATGGAGATCCTCAAGACTAATCGCTCGAAAGTTTTGGCGCTTAACAGCGATAACGGCGACCCCGTGTTTGCTCACAAGGCAACGATCTTTATGCATGACTATTTTCGCAATCGGCTTCGCTCGACATTTTCCGATGAAACGGACCTCGACCTGTATCTAGCATTTGCGCTTGCGGGCCACCATAACCTCATTCAGTATTGGCTCGAGGCCCGGCCCGACCTTGAGGCGCGCACCGTTGCCGCCGCCCTCAATCGCATGTTCTACGCACCGCTCTTTGTCGACGATGCATCGCGTCATCAACACCCACGTATTCCCGATTTTGAAAGGCCAGTCGCGTGAGCGGTCGATATTTGGGGATAAACGGTTGTATTCAGGGCGAGTTTTAGATATCTCTGATCATTAGCTCAAATAATACGAGTCCGTTTATCTGCTATTTGGAACGCTTAGCCCCGATGCGTCCCATATGATGGGACACATCGGGGCTTTTTGTCTCACGTGTCTCGTTTAACCCCTCATAAACTAAAGCTACGTTCAAAAGAACCACTGCAGTAGTTCAACGTGTGACGGCACAGAAAAGCCGCGAGCGCTCTCTCACCTTCGCTCGCGGCCGGACTGCGCCATCACTCCGTACACCTTCACATGATTAGGATGTGATATTCAGTGGTTACGCTCGGAAAGAACATGCGCAGCGTCTCGATTGTAGGCGTGGGCTGCACCCCGTTCAAGGATTTTGAGGAGCATCCCGAGACCCAGGGTATTGGCGAGGGCGAGGCGTTTGGCTATGCGGCCCTCGAGGCAATTGCCGATGCCGGTCTTGAGCCCCGCGATATCGACTTTTTCTATCACGGCAGCGCCAATCCGTATCTCGTTGGCGATTGCATTACCCCCAACATGCAGGTTGCCGATTGGTTTGGCGTTCGTGCCAAGGGCTCCGTCCATCATTCCGAGGCTTGCTGCACGGGTTACGTCGCCCTTGAGCAGGCCGTGATGGCGGTTGCTTCCGGTGCTTACGACGTTGTCCTTACGGGTGCCTGCGATTTGGCTTCGACTCTTCCCGTCGAGCATATGCCCTCCCATATTCGTCAGGACTTTACGCTCGACGTCATGATTCCCTCGCTCGATAAGATCTATGACCGCGCGTATGGTCGCCCGCTCGACGGCGCCTTTGGCGTGTCGTTCGACAACTGGATCAACGAGTATTCGATGCAGTACGACCTTACCGCCGATCAGATTGATGACGCCCTGAACGGCCTTACCAAGAGCCTTCGCCGCGGTGCCGTCCTGAATCCCCTTGCCTGGTACGAGACTACGGTCGAGGAGGACGCGAAGGCAGCCGGGTTCGATACCGCCGACGAGTATCTCAAGAGCATGTATAACCCGCGCGTTACGCAGTACCTGCGTGTTACCGGCTTTGAGAAGAAATGCGACGGTGCCGCAGCTGTTGTCGTGATGCCCACGGAGAAGGCCAAGGCCATGGGCGTGCCGTATGCGCCTATTGAGGTTTTGGGTACGGGCGCTTCTGCGGTCGAGGCCGGCCTGCTTCACAACGAGCACTGGGCTACCGAGCTTGCCGCCAAGCAGGTCTACGACCTTACCGGCGTGAGCCCCGACGAGATCGACCTGTTTATGTGCAATGACTTCTTCCTTGCCTCCGAGATCGTCTCGGCTGAGGAGTGCGGCTATATTCCGCGCGGCGAGGCTTGGAAGTACGCGATCGATGGTCGCACCGCTTTTGACGGCGATAAGCCCATCAACCCGCACGGTGGTCGTTGCAACTTCGGTCACGCCCATGGTGCATCCGGCATCGCCGATATCGTTGAGGCCGTCAAGCAGATGCGTGGCGTCGCCGGTGCTACCCAGATGAAGAAGGTTCCCGAGACGGCGTTCCTGCGCGGTTTTGGCGGTTCTCAGAACGTGCGCTGCCAGATTCTTCGTACCGTCGCCTAAGCGACCGCGGTTTTCGATTTCCCATAAGGAGTATTCTCATGCAACTCAAAGATATGGAGCCCGTGGTCAAGAAGTTCTACACGGGTCTTGAAGAGGGCATCTATTGGGCGCGCCAATGCCCCGAGTGCGGAGCCGTCGAGTTTCCGCCCCACCTTGCCTGCAATGCCTGCGGCTATCACAAGACCGATTGGGTCCAGGTTTCCGGTCACGGCCATCTGATCGATTTTACCTTGCCTGGTCCGCAGAACGACAAGCCCTACCTTAAGGAGTATGGCAAGTACGCCTACGGCGCCGTTGATATCGACGAGGGTTCTCAGTACACCTACGTCATCTACGGCATTACCAAGAAGAAGGCCCCCGAGATTCGCGCCAAACTCATGGCGGGCGAGACCGTTGGCGTCCATGCCAAGGTCATCGACCGTCCGGGCTACAAGGAGCTTACGTTCGAGCTTGACGACTAAGTTTTCACCCTTGTAACAATTCGATTCCTCTCTTAGGCCACGGCGGGACCCATGTCTCCAGCCCGCCGTGGTCGCCCCTCTTTTTTATCTTAGAAAGGCTTTGCCATGAACGAAGAACTCACTCAGCAGATCTGCGATTTTGCCAAGTCCGCCTACAACTATGACGGCGATGTGACCCCCGAGACGACGTTCGAGACCCTGGGCAAGGGTTCGATGAAGATGATCGCCCTGACGTCCATGATCGAGAACGAGCTCGATGCCGAGGTTCCCGTTCGCGAGGTCATGGTCATGAAGACCATCGGCGAGCTTATCGAGCGCACTGCCGAAGAGATGGAGTAACTGCCATGGACCTGATGCAGACCCTGCGCGAGCAGGCTGCCGCCAAGCCTATGCGCGTTGCTTTTCCCGAGGGCGAAAACGAGACCATGATGCAGGCGGTCGCAAAGATCGCCGCCGAGCATCTTGCCGAATGCGTGCTGGTTGGCGACGGCGGTAAGCTCAAGGAGCTTGCCGACGAGCGTGGTATCTCCCTTGACGGCATCGAGATTGTCGATGTGACCGACGAGGAGGCGAACGCCGCTTGTTGCGAGCGCTACCTTTCTCATCCGGATTGCAAGTTTAAGCCCAAGGGCGCTGCGCGCCGTATGACGCGTCCGCTTGAGCGCGCCCTGATTTTGCAGGTGCTCGGCGATGTCGACGTTATGTTCGCCGGTATCGATAACGCTACGGGCGATATCATCCTGGCGGGTCAGGCCATCGTCGGTCTTGCTGACGGGGTGGACACTGTGAGCTCGTGCGGTATCGCCGACATTCCCAACTGGAACGGCGGCGAAGGTGGCCTTTTGGCTTTTGGCGATTCTGCCGTTTGCGTTGACCCCACGAGCGAGGAGCTTGCCTCGATCGCGATTTCGTCGAGCGAGACGGTGCGCTCTCTGACCGGATGGGATATCCGTTGCGCGTTGCTTTCGCATTCGACTGACGGTTCGATGGACAATGAACTTGTCGACAAAGTGCGCCGTGCTCGCGAGATTGCCAACGATCGCCGTCCCGATCTTGCCATCGACGGCGAGTTCCAGTTTGATTCGGCAATTAACCCCAAGGTTGCGGCCAAGAAGGTGCATCGTGAGTCCGCTGTTGCGGGCCAAGCCAACGTGGTCATCTGGCCCGATATCAACGTGGGCAATATCGGCGTCAAGATCATCCAGAATCTGACCGGCGCCAATGCTTACGGTCCCATGCTTCAGGGCTTCAAGAAGATCGTGTGCGATTGCTCGCGCTCTGCGCCCGTCGATGAGATCGTCGGCAACGTGGTGATGAGCTGCGTGCGCGCTCAGGCGCTTAAGGAGGCTTAAGGTATGTCCGATAAAAAGACTCCCTGGCGCATCCTGGTAATCAACCCGGGTTCCACTTCCACGAAGGTGGGCGTTTTTGAGGGCGATGAGTGCAAGCTCAGTAAGAACGTTGCGCACGATGCGAAGGACCTTGCCCAATTCGACGGGGTTTCGGCTCAGATGCCGTATCGCTGCGATCTGATTCTCGGGGCACTGGAGGAGGCGGGCCTAAAGCTCGAGGTCTTTGATGCTTTTGTCGGTCGCGGCGGTGGCTTGCTTTCGCTGCCCGGTGGTACGTATGCCATCAATGAGGTCATGCTCGAGCATGCTCGCGTTGGCGCAAATGGCATTCAACACCCGGCGCAGCTGGGACCCCAGATTGCCTACGAATTTGCCGTGAAATGTGGCAAGCCCGCCTTTGTGGTGAATCCTCCCGATACTGACGAGCTGTGCGACCTCGCACGTATGACGGGCATTAAGGGCGTGTATCGAAACGTGCATCTGCACGCCCTTAATCTCAAAGAGACCGCCATCCGCCATGCGGCAAAGCTCGGTTGCCCCTATGATGAGTGCAACTTCATCGTTTGCCATATCGGCGGCGGCATCTCTATCTCGGCTCATCTTAAGGGCAAGATGGTGGACGGCAACGACATCGTCGGCGGCGAGGGCCCCATGGCACCGACGCGCTGCGGATCGGTTCCCGCGATCGAGGTCGCAAAGTACACCGCGGAACACGGCCTTGATGTCGCCCGTGCCCATTGCATGAAGACCGGCGGTTTTGTCGATCTTTTGGGTACCTCCGATGCCATCGAGGTGTGCGAGCGTGCCGCTGCGGGCGATAAGGCTGCAGCTCGCGCCTGGGATGCAATGGTTTACCAAATCTGCAAGTGGATTGGCGAGATGGCCTGTGTGCTGAAGGGCGACGTCGACGGCATCTTGCTCGGAGGTGGCATGGTCCACAGCAAGGAGCTCGTTGCCTCGATTGAGGAATGCTGCTCTTGGATCGCCCCCGTGTCGGCTTATCCCGGCGAGTTTGAGCTCGAGGCGATGGCGTCTGGCGCTTGCCGCGTGCTCGATGGTGTCGAGGAAGCGCTCGTGTACAGCGGAGAACCCGTGTTCACCGGATTCAACGACTAATAGTGCTGTGTTTGGGGCGGCCGCTGGTGATGCCTGGCCGCTCCGACCCTTTTCTTTAAGTGTAAGGATGGATCATGGATAAAAGCAAGATCAAGTACCTGGTGGGCATTTATGCTGCCGCCATGTGCATTATGGGCATGTTGGTGCCCGTCCCCATCGTGGCCTCTGTCGCGGCGGCGTTTCCCAACGAGAACATCGCTGCCGTTCAGATGATTATCGGCATCATCCCGTTGATGATGGCGCTGTCCGCCATGCTCGTGTCTTCCCAGCTCGCTTCGCGCGTGTCCAAGAAGAAGACGACGCTCGTCGGTCACGTTATCGTGATGCTGGCAGGCGTCTCGGTGCTGGTGTTCCACGACTCGCTCGGCCAAGTCTTAGCGGCTTCTGCTGTCATGGGCCTTGGTCTCGGTGCCGTGCAGAATTCAACGGACGCTCTTATCGCGGATTACTTTGGCGGAAAGCAGCGTTCGTTTGTCATGGGCATCTACTCCACCTTTGTTGCTCTTGGCGGCATTATCTGGACCATGGTGTCCGGTATTTTGGGTTCCGCCGAATGGTTTCATAGCTATGCGGCGTACTTCATCATGATCATTTTCATCGTGATTGAGGCTGTTTGTCTTCCCGAGGGTCATCTTGAGCCCAAGCGCAAGGTCAATGTGTTTGCCAATATGCCTAAAGAGGTCGCGATTATCACGCTCATGAGCTTTGTGTTCGTACTCACGTTCCAGCTCTTCAGCTCCAACGTTTCGCTGCTTGTTGTGGGTCGCGGCTTTGGCGGTACCGTGGAGGCCGGTCTTGCCTCTACCGTTATGACCGTTGCCGGTATTGCGGCTGGTCTTTTGGTCGGTCCGCTGTTTGCCAAGTTTAAGAACCTGGCTATGCCGATTGCGTGGGGCGTGACGCTCGTTGGCCTGGGCCTGACGCTGGTTGCGCCCGCCTTTATGGTGCTGTGCGTTGCGGGCTTTGTCGTTGCGCTAGGCAAGGAGACCTACGTGCCGCTGGAGGGCAATTTTGCCGCCGGCAACTCTGCCCCCGAGGGACGTGCGTTTAACCTTGCCATTGGCATGGCCGGCATCAACTTTGGCATGGCACTGTCTCCCATTGTGTTTGAGGCCGTGACGTCGCCGTTTGGTGCGACGATTGACCAGAAGTTCATCGCCGGCATGATCGTCTGTGCGGCTTGTGTCGTCTTTGGCGCCATCAAGTATCGCAAACTCACCCCGGCCCAGCTTGCCGAGGCCGAGAAGATGGCGGCCGGCGGCGAGGCGGAGTAGCCGTTCGAGTAGTTGCTTTGCCGCACATCATGTTTTATCGGGGCCGCCGACATATGCCGGCGGCCCTCTTTCTATCAATGACTTTGAAAGGCTTACGGCTATGAAGTTACCTGTCAACCGCGTTACCGGTATTCTCAACGGCTTCTTTAACCCGCTATTGCTCTGCGCGTTTCTCCCCATCATTGAAGGGGCGCCCGGCTTGGATCTGACGAGCCCCACGGGCTTTTGGGGACAACTCATCGTGGCCACGGTGATCGCCGAGGTTCTGAGCGCACTCCCGCTGTTTGGCAAAACGGTTGGTATGTGCCTGGACTTTTTTGGTTTTGAGCGGGGGAGTGCGTCACACAAGATCGCCGGTACGGTCATCGGTGCCACGCTCCTTTTTATGGTAATCGGTTTTGGCGAGATTGCCTTCCGGGGAGGATTCGGAACGATTGAAGGCCGTACGTTCTTCGCGCGTTGGGCAGGTCTTGTCACAAAGGGGTGGGCTTTTGTGGTTATCGCCGGCGTGCTGCTCGATCCCTTTACAGCGGCTCTCGGCCGCATGGCAGCTCGCGAAGAGAAGAAATAGTTCCTCGTCTATCGAATGCCGGCGGACGGGGTGCCGGGGCTGCAGTCTTCCGAGCGTTTGCAGTCCTGTCACTCCGTCCGCCGGCATTCGACCGCAACATGTTGGTCAAGCATAATCTTTTGGATTCTTTTGGCGTGAGCGGCTTGGTTTTGGTAGGATTTGTCGGCGGCTTGACTAAGGGGGTTTTATAACTGCCATGCAGGTAGCCGTGTTGGTAACGTTTTACCGACTTGCCAAGAGCCCCTCATAATTTATGTGTCTGCAAAATGACCAATTGCTTTGACCTGCTAAAACACTATATGTTGTGTTTGATCTAAAAAAAGAATACAGGATATAGATGCGTCTTTGTCGTATGATAGATGGCGGACAGAGAACGAAGACCTTAACTGCCTCTTTTGAACGTGTCCCTGAGCCGCTTGATCGGCTCCTGGGCATGTCCGCATGGAGGCATATGGTTTATCGAGAACACAGATTGCGCGACGGCGCCGCAAGACAGGGGCACGCCCTGCCGGGCATCGTTTGGCTCTGAAGCGCAATGAGACTACGACGCGAAAGAGGCAAGAGGATGAAGATCATCAAGCGCAGCGGCACCGAGGTCGTCTTTGACATCGAAAAGATCGTCAATGCCATCCGCGCCGCAAACTTGGAGGTCGAGGAGAGCTCTCGTCTAACCGACCGTCAGGTGGTTTATGCGGCACAAAACGTTGCCGAGGCATGTGAGAATGCCGGACACACCGTTTCGGTCGAGGAGATCCAGGATTTGGTCGAGGACGAGATCATGCGTCTCGACTGCTACGAGGTTGCCCGCCACTACATCATCTATCGCTATGTTCAGAGCCTGAAGCGCCAGAAGAACACGACCGATGACAAGATTCTGTCGCTCATCGAGTGCAACAACGAAGAGGTCAAGCAGGAGAACTCCAACAAGAACCCGACCGTCAATTCCGTCCAGCGTGACTACATGGCCGGCGAGATCTCCAAGGATCTGACTCAGCGTGTGCTGCTGCCCCAAGAGATCGTGGATGCCCACAATGAGGGCCTGATCCACTTCCACGATTCCGACTACTTTGCCCAGCACATGCATAACTGCGACCTGGTGAACCTGGAGGATATGCTCCAGAACGGTACTGTTATCTCGGGTACGCTGATTGAGAAGCCGCACAGCTTCTCGACGGCCTGCAACATCGCGACACAGATCATCGCCCAGGTTGCATCCTCCCAGTATGGCGGCCAGTCCATCTCGCTGACCCATCTCGCTCCCTTTGTTGAGGTGAGCCGTCAAAAGATTCGCGGCGAGGTCACCCGCGAGCTCGAGGAGCTCGGCGTTTCCGCATCCCCCGAAAAGGTCCGCGAGGTTGTTGAGGACCGTCTGCGTGACGAGATCCGTCGCGGCGTCCAGACGATTCAGTATCAGGTCGTGACCCTTATGACCACCAACGGTCAGGCGCCGTTCGTGACGGTCTTCATGTATCTCAACGAGGCTCGTTCAGCGCAGGAGAAGCACGACCTTGCCATGATTGTGGAGGAGACGCTCCGTCAGCGCTATGAGGGCGTTAAGAACGAGGCCGGCGTGTGGATCACTCCGGCGTTCCCCAAGCTTATCTACGTGCTCGAGGACGATAACGTTTACGAGGATTCCCCGTACTTCTACCTGACTCAGCTGGCTGCGAAGTGCACCGCCAAGCGCATGGTGCCCGACTACATCTCCGAGAAGAAGATGCGCGAGCTCAAGCTGTCGAAGGGCGAGACCGCGGGCAACGGCGACTGCTATACCTGCATGGGTTGCCGCAGCTTCCTGACGCCCGACCGCTCTGGTAACGGATTTAACAACGTGGCCAACGCGCTGAACTATGACCCGAACAAGCCCAAGTACTACGGTCGCTTTAACCAGGGCGTTGTGACCATCAACCTGCCCGATGTCGCGTTGAGCTCGCATCAGGACATGGACAAGTTCTGGAAGATCTTCGACGAGCGTCTTGAGCTGTGCCATCGCGCCCTGCTGTGCCGTCATGAGCGTCTGATGGGTACGCTTTCGGATGCCGCACCGATTCTTTGGCAGTACGGCGCCCTGGCGCGTCTGAAGAAGGGCGAGACGATCGACAAACTGCTCGTGGGCGGATACTCCACCATCAGCCTGGGCTATGCCGGCCTGTATGAGTGCGTCAAGTACATGACGGGCCACAGCCACACCGAGAAGGAGGGCACGCCCTTTGCCATGGCCGTCATGCAGCGCATGAACGACAAGTGCGCCGAGTGGAAGGCAGAAAGCGATATTGACTTCTCGCTGTACGGGACCCCGCTTGAGTCGACGACCTACAAGTTCGCCAAGTGCCTACAGCGTCGTTTTGGCATCATCCCAGGCGTGACGGACAAGGGCTACATCACCAACAGTTACCACGTCCACGTGTCCGAGGAGATCGACGCATTCGACAAGCTCAAGTTCGAGGGCATGTTCCAGCAGCTTTCGCCGGGCGGTGCCATCTCCTATGTCGAGGTTCCCAACATGCAGGACAACCTCAAGGCTGTCATCCGCGTGATGCAGTACATCTACGACAACATCATGTACGCCGAGCTCAACACCAAGAGCGACTACTGCCAGGTGTGCGGCTACGATGGCGAGATCAAGATTGTCGAGGATGACGGCAAGCTGGTGTGGGAGTGCCCCAGCTGCGGCAACCGCGACCAGGAGAAGATGAACGTCGCCCGTCGTACGTGCGGCTACATCGGTACCCAGTTCTGGAATCAGGGTCGAACCGAGGAGATCCGCGACCGCGTGCTGCATCTCTAATAACCATCTCAGGCTGTCCCGTAGCGAGGCCCCGGACCTTTACTCGCTATTTCGGACAGTCCTGGCTCACGACGGAGGCGCCACTGGCGCCTCCTGTTCGTGCGGAACTCATATCGAGCAAAGGTCCGGGGCCTCGCTACGGGACAGCCAAGTTGATGTAGCTGAGATGCAGCATGCGGTCTGCTCACCCCTCGAAGTTCTTAGCGGAAATGAGTTGACTTGCAACAACGCTTTGCTTGCGATGACGGTTGAGCTGCAACCCAGTTTTTATTGGACCTCGAACCCTATGCTCGATGTTCGCTTCGTTCATTGAGTTACCCTTTGCATGAGGCCGGGACATATCGTCCCGCCCGCAGTTTCGCAGGCCGCAGGCCGAGAATGTTTGAGGACGGGATGATATGTCCCGGCCTCCCGGGAGAGTTACCTATGAACTATGCGAACATTAAGTATTTCGACATTGCTGATGGGGAAGGCGTCCGCACTTCTCTGTTTGTGAGCGGGTGCCGTCGTGGGTGCAAGAATTGCTTTAACTCCGTCGCGTGGGACTTTGCCGCGGGCGAGCCGTTCGATCGTGCCGTCGAGGACAAGATTATCGAGAGCCTCGATCATCCCTTTATTGACGGCCTGACGATTCTGGGCGGCGAGCCTATGGAGCCCGAGAATCAGGCGGGGCTCGTTGAGTTTGTTGAGCGTGTTCGTGCCGCTTATCCTGCGGGGTCAGGAAAGACCATTTGGTGTTTTACCGGCGACGTGCTCGAGGAGCTTATGCCGGGCGGTCGCCACCATGCCGAGGCAACGGATCGTATCCTTGCCTGCCTCGATATGTTGGTGGATGGCCCGTTTGTTCAGGATCTGTACGATATCTCATTGCGCTTTAGGGGTTCGAGCAACCAGCGCGTGATCGATATGAACGCTACGCGTGCCCGTGCTGAGCGCGAGGGCGTTGCGCTTTGTGATGCGGTTGAACTTTGGCGTGATGATCCGGTCTATTCGACCCATACTATGTAGCTTGTGGTCGATGCCGGAGGGCGTGGTACCATAGCGCGAACGTGAAATCGGAAAAGTGAGGCCCAGATGGTCGATCAGGAAAAAGTCGAGGCCGCCATTAAGCTGTTGCTTGAGGGCATAGGCGAGGACCCAACTCGTGAGGGCCTGCTGGAGACCCCGGCGCGCGTTGCCCGTATGTATGGCGAGATTGCCGGCGGTATGGACCAGAGTGCCGAGGAGCATCTGTCCAAAACTTTTGCCGTCGCTTCGAACGATTTGGTTATCGAGCGCGACATCACGTTTTACTCGCTGTGCGAGCACCATCTGCTGCCGTTTTATGGCAAGGCTGCGATCGGCTATATCCCTAACGGTCGCGTGGCTGGGCTTTCTAAGCTTGCTCGCACGGTTGAGGTCTACGCCCGCCGTCTGCAGCTGCAGGAGCAGCTGTGCGCGCAGGTTGCCGATGCCCTCATGGATTATCTCGCTCCCCAGGGAGCGATTGTGCTCATGGAAGCTGAGCATATGTGCATGACCATGCGCGGCGTGCAAAAGCCTGGCACCAAGACCGTGACGCTCGCTCGCCGCGGCGTCTTTGAGACCGATCCCGCGCTCGAGGAGCGGTTCTTTAGGATGCTGGGCCGCTAGCCATGAGAGTCGTCAACGACTTTACATCGAAGACCGATGAGGGAACGTCGCGTCGCGGCTTTATGGCTTCGGGCCTGGCCCCTTTTGGATCCATGCCTCGCATCGATTACATTTGTGCCAACGGGCTGTTCCGGCGGCACCTGGGCAATATTGCACAGCTGGAATCGGGGCGCATCTTCTGCCGCCACGGTATTGACCATCTTCTCGATGTCGCTCGCATTATGTGGATCAAGAATCTCGAGGAACAGCTCGAATTTGACCGCGAGGTCATCTACGCCACGGCACTTCTTCACGATATCGGCAAAGATGAACAGTATGAATCGGGTATATCCCATGATGTTGCAAGCGAGCGCGTCGCTGATGCAATACTCGCCGGCATGCCCGGTGACGTGGCGTTTGAGCCGGCCGATACCGCAGCCATTAAGACGGCCATTTTGGGCCATCGAAAGTTGCGCGTGAACAGCCAACCGCTTGAGCGTCTGCTCTATGCAGCCGACAAAGCGTCGCGTGCCTGCTTTGCATGCCCCGCGCGCAATGCTTGCAATTGGAGCGATGATAAAAAGAACCTGTCGATTCGCGTGTAGTTAGTTTGCGCGGTCGGGGTTCTAAACGAAGGAGACGATCGCGATGAGTAACAAGAAACTGCCCGAGAATGCAACCAAGGTTGAGGGTGCCGAGCTCGCCCGCCGTGGAAGGGGCGAAATATCCACCGCAACGGCGGTGCCTCACGTGAGCTATGACGATTTGCGCCATGCCGATCGTATTGTCATTGACGGCCTTGAGGTTTTTGCCAACCATGGCGTGTATCCCGAGGAGAACGCGCTGGGTCAGAAGTTCATCGTTTCTCTGGTGCTCTATGCCGACCTGCGCGCGGCGGGGGAGCACGATAACCTGGATGCCTCGATTGACTATGGCTCGGTGTGCCACGATGTCGATGGCTATCTGCGCGAGCATACGTTTAAACTCATCGAAGCGGCAGCCGAGGGGACAGCCCAGATGCTGCTACGTCGTTACCCCCTGCTGCTTGGTGTGCGCATCAAGCTCGATAAGCCGTGGGCTCCTGTTGGCCTGCCTCTGGCAAGCTGCGGCGTCGAGATCGAGCGCGTGCGCTAACCGGTTCTAATACGTCTCTATGGGTGGCTGCTTGAGCCGCTGCGACAGGGCTCTATTGTTGGGGCAGTACGTGTCGAGCAGGGTGTGGAACCGCTGGTTGTGGCTCGGCTCGAGTAGATGGACGAGCTCGTGGGCAACAACCATGTCGAGGCATTCGACAGGGTAGGCGGCGAGCTCGCGCGCGATGCGAATGGCGCCGGATTTGGGCGTGCAGGAGCCCCAGCGCGTCTTCATACTGCGCACGGAGGCGCGGGAGACGGCGACGCCCATTGCGATTTCGTATGCGTGCACAATATCGCGCAACGCTGCGGTGACTTCGGACGTATAGAGCTGGTCGATGCGGGCCTGGAGCTCATCGGGCGTTAAGCCGTCGAGGGCTGTGCGCCGCTTTGCTTGTGTGCTCCCACTTGGCTCGTCGGCACCCATAAAGCTTGCGAAGGTGGCCTGCTTGGGCCGCGGTGCGGGTGATGCAAAGTTATGATCGAGCGCGTCCTGTACCGTGATGGGCTTGCCCCAAAGCGCAATGATGGACGAGGGACTGCGCGGCTCTCGCGCCGTCGCCTGACGTTGCTCGCGCTGGACAAGTCGGCTGATAATCCAGGCGCTGTTGCGCTTCACAAACGCTTCGATACGCTCGCGGCTGGCGCCGATCGGTGCGCTGGCGTGGACCTCGCCGCTCGATGTGACGCGTAGGTTGAAGTTCTTGACGCGCTTTTTGGTAACGACGACGGGGATGGGCGTCCCATCCGGTCGGGATACGGAAATCGTAAACTGCTGCGTCAAAAGCGGTCCTTCAGATTGGGGACGGGCTGGCATGTCGACCGTTCGGCATGCCGGCCCGCTCAGGGGATGTGAAATTAATAACGCTCAAAGAAGGCAAGTGCGTTGTCGCTGCAGAGCTTCTGCATCACGGTCTTGCCAAAGTGCTTGGAGAGCATGTTCTGGAATTCTGGCATCTTGCTGGCATCGGAGAGGAAGGCGGGTACCTTGGCGCCGTCCCAGTCGCCGCCGAGCGCGATGACGTCCTCGCCACCCAGGTCAAGCCAGTGTTCGATATGCGCCGCCAGCTGGTCGAAGGTGACGTCCGCGGCGGTCTCGTCGGTTGCGCTGTTGGATAGGAACTCGCTGCAGTAGTTGAGGCCGACGATGCCGCCCATGTCGCGAATGGTGCGGAACTGGTCGTCGGTGAGGTTGCGCTTGACGCCGCAGACGGTGCGGGAGTTGGAGTGGCTGGCGACGAAGGGGCGCGTGGCGCGGGCGACAACCTCGTTAAAGCACTCATCGTTGAGGTGGGAGACGTCGAGCACCATGCCGGCGTGCTCCATCTGCGTAAGCGCCTCGATGCCGGCGGCGGTGAGGCCGGCGTGGGTGTCGTGGCCGCTCGCGAGCGGTCCCTGCGCGTTCCAGCTAAGCGAGGACATGAGTACGCCCAGGCTCTTGAGCACTTCGATCAGCGCGGGGTCCTCGGCAAAGAACGTGGCGTTTTCGATGGTATGGATGCAGGCGACCTTGCCGTCTTTGAGCGCGGGGCGAATGTCTGCGGCGCTGCGCACGTTGACCATACGGTCGTGATTGAGCATGGCCTGGCCGCTCATGTGCGCCATGATCTGCGCCTGGAAACGCGCTGCGTGGGCGGCGGGAATCTCGTCGGGGACAAACGTGGCGAAGCACTGTGCCCACGGCGTGTTGCCGATCTTTGCGAGCGAGATGGCGCAGGCGTTGCCCTCGATGAGGTCGAAATCTTGCGGATGCGTTTCGTCGCCGGGGAAATAACCGTCGGTGCCGGCGGTAAAGCGCAGGTCGAGATCGAGCGTGGCCCAGCCGATGCGGTCGGCGGTGTCGCAGTGTAGGTCGAATACGGGATATGCCATGGTTCCTCCGGTTGCAGCGTTTCTTTGCAAACTGTCTTTGAATTGTATGACTAGGGTATAGTTAGCGCCATATGTTCACGGCGGCCCGCGTTGTGCGCCGCCCTTATCACGGAGGTTACCATGTCCAACCAGGGCAAGAAGGTCAAGACTCATTATCGCGGCACGCTCGACGACGGCACGCAGTTCGATAGCTCCTACGATCGCGGCGAGCCGCTGGAGTTCACCTGCGGCGCCGGTCAGATGATCAAGGGCTTCGATGCCGCTGTTGTCGACATGCAGGTGGGCGAGAAGAAGACCGTGCACATTCCTGCTGCCGATGCCTACGGCGAGCACAACCCCGAGATGGTTCTGACCTTCCCGGCCGAACAGGTTCCCGACATCGAGCAGATCGAGAAGGGCATGAAGCTCTTCCTGTCCACGCCGAGCGGCATGCCCGTCCCCGCCGTGGTCATCGACGTAACGCCCGAGGCCGTGACGCTCGACGCCAACCACGAGCTCGCCGGCAAGGACCTCAACTTTGATATCGAGCTCGTCGAGGTCGAGGACTAGTTGATGCCCGCGGACCTGGTAGCTACGGAGCGCTTGGGAAATCTCAACGACCCGTCCTATGAACTTTTGCTTCGTCGGGAGCTGGGCGGTGTCTTTGAGACTGACGAGCTGCTGCTCGATTGGGACCAGGCTGACACACGCGCGTTTGCGGGCATGACGGAGCTGGGGCGCACGGTGAATGTCCAGCTGGATGCCGCCGACGTTGAGCGCCTTGCCGACGGCGACGTGCTCGCTGTCGACCGCACGGGTGCGTTGCCCGTGGCGGTTGTCGTGCGTCTGCGTAGCGCCGAGGTCTATTTGGTCGAAGTTGACCGCATGGACCCGATTGCGCTCGCGCATGCGTGCTGGGAGATCGGCAATATGCACGCGCCGCTTTTCCGAGGCGACTCGGACGAGCATACCGTGCGCATGTATACGCCGGTGCAGCCTGTTTTGGGCCGCATGCTCCGGGGTATTGAAGGCGTTCGGCTCTCGGTGGTTACGCGTGAGCTCGATGCCAGTCGACGCTTTGCGTCGAGCGCGGCGGATGTCGTCGTGAGCATGGCTCCCGACTTTACCATCGTAAAAAAGACGCGCGGTTAAGCGCGCGTATGCGCAAGACGGACCTTGAGGGGCGACCAATCAAGGTCCGTCTTGCTGTTGATGAGATGCTTTGGGGGAAGCATATGGGTCTTGAGGGAATCAAGCTGATTGCATGCGATTTGGATGGCACGTTGTTGCATCCGGGAGAGCGCGAGCCGCGTTCCGAGGCCTTTGAGCTTATCGATGAGCTGCATCGTCGCGGTATCGTGTTTATGCCGGCGAGTGGCCGTCAATATGCGAGCTTGCGTTACCTGTTTGCTCCGGTGGCCGACGAGCTTGCCTATGTGTGCGAAAACGGCGCCCTGGTCATGAGCGAGGGGCGCGCCGTCGTCAAGCGCCCTATGGATCGCTACCTGGCGATGGATATCGCGAATGCCGTGGTCGCCTACCCCCATGCCGACGTAACCCTTTCCTGTGAGGGGCACCTCTACACCATAGGCGGCAACGATGTGTTCGTTGACCATTTGCGCTACGAGGTCCATTGCGATGTGGCGGTGGTCGACCGTCCCGAGGACATCGACGAGGACGTCATTAAGATTGCCTTCCAGACGCCCGAGGCGGAGCAGCCGGCGGCGCTGGAGTATTTCGTGCGTCGCTTTAGCGACCGGGTCGATGTGATGACGTCGGGAACCGAATGGACGGACTTTATCGGCTTTGATTCGGGCAAGGGGTCCGCGCTTGCCGATTATGGCCGTGCGCTGGGGATCTCACCCAACGAGATGATGGCATTTGGCGACAATGAAAACGACCGCGACATGCTCAACGTGGTGGGTCATCCCTGCCTGATGGAGAACTGCAACCCCACTATGCGCGGTATCAATGACCGCGTCCGCTATGTGCGTACGGTCGAAGAAGAGCTGCATCGCTTGCTTGCTGAGTAGATATTTGGGACATGCCTAGAAATCTACTTTTGCCGTAATCGGTGGAAAGGTAGATTTTAAGGCATGTCCCAAAAACTACCTACAGTTAGGGCAGAGGCCCTCGAAGATCGTGTAGTGCGAGGTGACGTTCCAACCGATTTGTTCGGATGCCTTGGTATCGAGCTGGGCATCGAAGGGGAGCGGCACATCGATGACGCGGCCGCACGAGGTGCAGATGATATGCGCATGCGGCTCGATGGTGCGATCGAAACGGCTGCCGCCCGGCGTCTTGATGGAGAGAATCTCCCCGGCATCGGCCAAGAGGTTGAGGTTGCGGTACACCGTGCCGCGGCTGATCTTGTCGTCCTGTTCGCGCACGGCGTTGTAGATCTCATCGGCGGTGGGATGGCTATAGCTTTGGCGCACGGCATCAAGAACCAGCTTCCGCTGCTTGGTGTTTCTTCTTTGTACGGCCATGCGCCTCACCTCTTCTCCGTCACGGTAGGTAAGTAAATGATACCGTATTTAGCACACAATACTAATAGTGAGGGTCGAAACCATCTTCACCGGTAAGCGTGGCGCGGGCTTGTGCGTCCTCGAGGCGAAAACGAATGCCCATTCGCTCGTAGGAGGCGTGGAGTGCTTCGAGGTGAGACAGGATATTCGCAGGCGCGCCTTGTACCTCCATTTCGACCGAACCGTCTTCCATATTGCGTACCCAGCCGGTGAGTGTGTGTGCCTGTGCGAGATTGGTGTTGGTAAAGCGAAAGCCGACGCCCTGGACTTGGCCCTCCCACCGAAGAAAATAGCGCTGAGGGGCGTTTTGAGTGGCCGTGTCGCTTACCAACACCGTAAGCCTGCGCCGCAGTTCGAGCTCAACGCCGGACGGTTTTTGAGGCTCTCGATTGACGCCGGAGAAGAACTTGTCAAGAAAGCCCATCGCTAGGCCTGCTTCTCAGAGTCTGCGGGGAAGGCGATGCCGGCCTGCTGGCGCACGGCATCCATGATACGCAGCGAGACAAGCGTGACATCGCGATAGTGGCCAAGCTCATGGCGCCCGGCCGGCGTTTCCCAAATCTCTTCGTTGACGTTGTCGATGCCGCTGATGGCGGTGATAAAGTCGGCGAGCTCGTACTCCATGGTGTTATTCGATTTGGGCAGGTCGAGCACAATGCCGCTGTCATCCTGCTCGCGTGGGGCCTCGGTCGCCGATCCGCGCACGACGTCACCGCGATAGTCGATGCGTACGTTGCGGGGCGTGGACAGATGGTCGATCTGGATGGTGCCTCGCTCGCCTTCGATTTGCGAGGGCAGCAGGTCATTCGTGATCTTGGAATGCGCGAGTTCAACCGAGATGCGACCGCCGCCGTAACTGGCAAGGATGGAGCCGCAGCCGTCAATGGGCCCGTGCGTGAGCTTTTGCGTGGCAGGGTCGAGCAGCGTGGTCATGCTGGCGATGCCGGAGGGCATGCCGAAGATCTCGACCATGGGCTCGACGGTATAGACGCCGATGTCCATAAGGGAACCCGATGCCATGTGGCAGTCGAAGATATTGGTGGCGCGTCCTGCGAGAATCTCGTTGTAGCGCGAGGAGTACTTACCAAAGCGCAGCGAGGCGCGGCGAATGGGCGCGATTTCGCCCAGGGCGTCCTCGATGGCATGGAAGGCGGGGTCGTGGAGCGGGCGCATAGCCTCGAGGGCAACGACGCCGGCGGCCTCGGCGGCACGGAAGACCTCGAGCGCCTGTGCCTCGGTGGCGCAGAAGGGCTTTTCGACGATGACGTGCTTGCCACCGGCGATGCAGGCGAGCGCCTGTTTGTGGTGAAGTGCGTTGGGACTGCCAATATAGACGGCGTCGACGTCGTCGGCGGACGCAAGCTCGTCAAGTGCGGTGAAGTTACGCTCGCCGCCGTGCTTAGTGGTGAAGGCGGCGCCGCGATCTGCATCGCGCGAAAGCGTGCCCACAAACGCGGCTTGGTCGTTGGCGTTGACGACCTGGATAAAGTCGTCGGTAATCATGGATGTGCCGATGGTCGCTATACGCAGCATGTATCCCCCTCGTGCCGTTCGGTTTACAGGATGAGTGTAGCGCGAGGGGGCAGGAAATAGCGTGCGAAAACGCCGTTACAGGTCGCTCTCGATAAAGCCGGCGTCGATATCGAGGTTGCTGCCGTCGGCCGCCGTGGTGGCAAGCTCGTCGCAGCGCTCATTGAGCTCATGGCCGGCGTGGCCCTTAACCCAGATGAACTCCACTTTGTGCTTGCTCTTTGCGGTGAGCAGGCGCTCCCACAGATCGCGGTTCTTGACAGGCTGCTTGTTGGCGGTCTTCCAGCCGCGTTTTTTCCAGCCGTCGATCCAGTGCTTGTTAAAGGCGTTGACGACGTACTGCGAATCGGAATGGACTTCGACGTCGCAGGGGCGGTTGAGCGCCTCGAGTGCCACGATGACTGCCATGAGCTCCATGCGGTTGTTGGTGGTCTTGGCGTAGCCGCGTGAAAGCTCGGAGGTGAAGGTCTTGCCGGCGGGGTTGGTGTATTTGAGCACGGCGCCGTAGCCGCCGCGTCCCGGATTTGATCGGGCCGAGCCGTCGGTATGGATGATGACCTTCACATGGTTCCTTTCGTTAGGCGCTTCTCGCGTGGGTGTCCATTGTAGCGCCGCGTTCGGCGAGGGCTAGCAATCTATGATATCTATCCCGTCTCCAGATGGCTGGCTTTCGTGGATGATGCGGTCGAGCTCGTTGAGGTATTGCTGCAAGAGGGGAGAGGGCTTGCGCTCGTCGTGCATGATATAGCCCACATGCATCGTCGGGGCGTCTGCCAACGGGATCGATGCCATGCCCCATTGCATTTCATTGGAGAGGACGCCGGTCGACAATGTGTAGCCGTTCGACGTGATGAGCAGGTTGGTGAGCGTTCCGCGGTCCGAGATGCGAATGTTTCGATCGCAGGGGATATGGCTAAACGGTTCCTCGGCGTAATAGAAGGAATTTGAGGTTCCCTGCTCAAAGCTGTAGCGCGTGTAGGGCGTGAGGTCGGCAAGCGATAGCTGGGCACGACGTGCGAGTGGGTGGTGTTCGCTCACGAAGACGTGGACTGTTGCATCGAAGAGGGGATGGAAGCTCGCGCGGGCGTCGGTAAAGGTCTTCTGCAGGACGCGGGCATTAAAGTCATCCAGATACAGAATGCCGATATCGCTGCGAAATGCGCGGACGTCGTCGATGATTTGCGACGTGGTGGTTTCGCGCATGATGAACTCGAACTTGCTGTCGCGGCAGCGCTCGACGACGTTGATAAAGGCCTCGACCGAAAAAGCGTAGTGCTGGGCCGAGATGGCAAGGCGCGCCTGGGGTGTGCCGCCGTCCTCGTAGCGGGCCTCGAGCATATCGGCCTGCTCTACGACCTGGCGCGCATAGCCCAAAAGCTCGGTGCCGTCGTTGGTGAGCGTGACGCCGCGGCTGGAGCGCGTGAAGATCTCCAGATGGAGCTCCTGCTCTAGGCTTTTGACGGCGTTGGAGATATTGGACTGCGCGGTATAGAGGCGCTGGGCTGCGGCGTTAATTGAGCCAGACTCCGCCACGGCGATAAGAAAACGAAGCTGCTGGAGGGTCATCGGCGCCCGTCCTTTCGATAGCTATCTAAAAAACCGATAACAGGTTAGCGCTTTTAAGTGATTGACCGAGCGATGCAACGCTCGTACTATTCAAAACACACAAATGCGGTAGGTAATTAAGACGACCACGGAACCGGGACGTCAAAAAGGGGGACCGCATATGCACTGCTTACCAAGACGAATGCCGGGCTCCTGTTTGCGCCCGTTGGCGTGATCAGGAGGCAGCGACTAACTTCTCTCACTCTTAGTTACTTTTTATTCGATCAAGGAGATCATCATGAGCCAGTTCATCAACAACCCCGAGCACACCTTTGGTTTCGACACCCTGCAGCTTCATGTTGGCCAGGAGAGCGCCGACCCCGCATCCGACGCCCGCGCTGTGCCTATCTACCAGACCACGAGCTATGTGTTCCGTAACTCCCAGCACGCCGCTGACCGCTTTGGTCTTGCCGACGCCGGTAACATCTACGGCCGTCTGACCAACTCCACTCAGGGCGTCTTTGAGGATCGCATCGCCGCGCTCGAGGGTGGCGTGGCTGGTCTCGCTGTCGCTTCGGGTGCTGCCGCCATCACCTATGCCCTGCAGGCCCTCGCCCAGGCCGGTGACCACGTGGTCGCCCAGAAGACCATCTACGGCGGTTCCTATAACCTGCTGGAGCACACGCTCTCCCAGTTTGGTGTCGAGACCACCTTTGTCAACGCCCACAACCTGGACGAGGTCGAGGGTGCCATTAAGGACAACACCACGGTTATCTACCTCGAGACGCTCGGCAACCCCAACTCCGATATCCCCAACATCGACGCCATCTCCGAGATCGCCAAGAAGCATGGCCTTCCGGTCGTCGTCGATAACACCTTCGGCACCCCGTATCTGTTCCGTCCGCTGGAGCACGGCGCCAACATCGTCGTTCACTCTGCGACCAAGTTTATCGGCGGCCACGGCACCTCGCTGGGCGGCGTGATCGTCGACGGTGGCAACTTTGACTGGAAGGCGAGCAGAAAGTACACCCAGATCGCTGAGCCCAACCCCTCCTACCACGGCGTTTCGTTTGCCGAGGCTGCCGGTCCCGCTGCCTTCGCGACCTATGTCCGCGCCATCTTGCTGCGCGACGAGGGTGCTTGCATTAGCCCGTTTAACGCCTGGGTCCTGCTCCAGGGCACCGAGACCCTGTCGCTGCGCGTCGATCGCCATGTCGAGAACACCAAGAAGGTCGTTGAGTTCCTGACTGGTGACAGCCACGTCGCCAAGGTAAACCACCCGAGCCTGCCTGAGCACCCCGATCACGAGCTCTATCAGAAGTACTTCCCCAACGGCGGCGCTTCGATCTTCACCTTTGAGATTAAGGGCGGCCAAGAGGCCGCCTGGAAGTTCATCGATCATCTGCAGGTGTTCTCGCTGCTCGCCAACGTGGCCGACGTCAAGTCGCTCGTCGTGCATCCGGCTACCACCACGCACTCCCAGCTCTCTGCCGAGGAGCTCGCCGAGCAGAACATCACGCCCTCCACGATCCGTCTTTCCATCGGTACCGAGAACGCCGAGGATATCATTTGGGATCTGAAGCAGGCCTTCGCCGCGCTGGACGAGTAAGGCGACTTGTGCAAGGACCCCTTGCGACTCGATAGGCATAACTGCATAAAATGCCTGCTCAAGGCGCCTGTGCGAACATTGGTTGCACGGGCGCCTTTTTTGCATAGAGAGGGTGCAAAAACAGGGTTTTTGACACGCTTTATGCATTCGAGTTGTGGAAAACTCCTGTTGAGCGGATGTGAGTTTTACGCAAATGACGTGCACCTTTTGAGAAAAACCGCAGGTCGCGATTTGCTCGGGGTACTATGCAGCGCGATCGAATCACACGCAGCTTAAACGCAGCAAAAACGCACTACGGAGGTTTCCAGCTACATGAGGATCGATTCACGAAAACCGAAAGCCGCCGCCCTTTCCGCCGCTCTGACCGTGGCACTTTTGATGGGCGCCGGCGCAACTGATGCCCACGCGGCAACACTATCCGATACGGTCGGATCTACGCCGTCCGAGGCGACGCTGGTGCAGCCCGTCGACTACCGCGGCGACGGTTATGGCTCTATGCAGGAGTGGAACGCCTCTATGGGGGCCAAGCGCGATTCCCTAGAGGTCCGCGCTCAGATCATTATGAATATGTATGGCGACTATGCCACCGATGACGAGCGCACTGTGTTGCAGGGTTGCATCGACGGTGCGGGCAACCTGTTGACGATGGAGGAGGTCGACGCCAAGTCGACCGAGCTCGACGAGCTGCGCGCCACGCTCGAGGATGCCAAGCGTGAGGCGCTTGAGTTTGAGGCCGCCGAGGCCGAGGCCGCGGCCGCCCAGGCTTCGTATTGCAACGCCGGCTCCAGCCCGTCTTACACGTCTGCTGCGTATTACGCGAACGGCTCGGGTCTGACGCGCTTGAGCGGCGTCAATAACTATAACGGCCGCCGCGAGACCTATTACAGCAGCAACGTGCTCTACCATCACCGCACGGGCGAGTGGACGCAGGATTCCGAGGGCTTTTGGCGCGATTCCGATGGTTACTACGTCGTTGCCGCGGGCGATAAGGCCCAAGGCTCTACGTTTACCGGTTCCAAGGGCGAGTGCAAGGTCTATGACTCCGGCTGCGCTGCCGGAACCACCGACTACTACACTGGCTGGTAATCTGCCATAAGCCAATAGGACATGACGGGCGGGCGTCTTTACCGAGCTTTAGGGCAACGTAAGGACGCCCGTTTTTTGTGCGTGCTTGAGTTAACAGAGCGCTTACCGTGGCAGTACACCGCGCATATGGGAGCGGGGCACACTAAGTCATGAGAAGCAAGGTCTTTCCCGTGGAGGAAGTGGTCTCATGAACGCTCGAGATATCGCTATTGCCGCCGTTGCACTTGCACTGGGTTGTCTTGGTCCTACAGCCGCGCTTGTCGCGGGCATGCAGGGCTTGTGCGGAGCTGCTCCTATCGTTGTGGGGGCCCTGATTGCTGTCGCTGCGCTGGGAAGCGCCGGCGTCGTCCTTTGCCGTGAGGATGAGGGCGAGATGCGGGGCTCGCAACTCTAACAGCCGTGAAGCTGGTTTTAGCTATAGATGAAGCAGGAAACCGCCGCAAGTGGAATGTCCCTTGCGGCGGTTTTGCCGTTGAGTCTGTTGGCTGCGGTATGTCGAGCGCTACCAGCTGGCCTCGATTTCGCGGATGCGCGAATAGAGCCATTCGTTTTGCGGCACTTGGATATCATGCTTGGCCGCGAGGTGACAGATGGTACCCGCAAACTCCTCGACCTCGGTCTTGCGTCGTGCGATGCGGTCCTGTGCCATCGAGGGCATGCCGACGGGATCGAGCCCTTCGATGAGGTGCACCATCTGCGTCAGATCCGCTTCGGTGAGCTCGATGCCCTCGGCGTTGGCGACCGCAAGCGTCTCGCGCATGGCGGAGACAAAACTGCGGAGCTGCTCGGATCCCTGCTCCGTGGCGCTTCCGTAGGTGCCGCCGTAGGCCATGCAGGTTTGGTTGATGCCGTCGTTGAGCATGAGTTTGGCCCACATGCGGTGCGCAATGTCGCTCTCGACGGTATGGGCGATGTCGCAGCACGTGTAGAGCTCGTCGATTGCGGTGATGGTTGCGGGATCCGTGCCGGCCGCCGCGCCAAAGCGGATTTCACCAGCGTTGGTAAAGGTGAGCTCTCCGTTGAGGAACACGGCGTCCATGCCCTGGCAGATACCCAGGACGGTGTGCTCCCAGCCAAAGCGTTCGGCAATCTTTTGTTCGCTCGTGATGCCGTTGCACAGTGACGCAATCAGCGTGTCGGGACCCACGACGCTTTCCATGGTTTTGAGTGCCATATCGAGCCCGGTTGTCTTGACAGTGAGAATGACCAGGTCGACGGGCGTCGCCTCGCTCGCGCGGACGGACTTGAGCGCGCAGGGCTTGCCGTTGATATTGAGCGCATCGCCCGCATGGCGCTCAAAGCGTGCGTCGTCCATGACATATTCAACAGCGTCGTTGCCGAGCGCTTGGGCGATCATGCTGCCGTAGAGTAGGCCGACACCGCCCTTGCCGATGAAGGCGACCTTGTTGATCTGCATATGAATCATCTCCCCATATAAAAGGCGCCCGCGTAAGGGGCGCCTGATGGATTGTATGCTGCCAGGGTGATTGGTGGGTGCGCGGGGCGGCTGTTATGAAAAAGAAACTATTGCGCTGTGCGCTTATGCCGCGGTGCAGACCGCAAAGACGCGGGCGGGGTATCCGACGCCATCGCGGACCTTGGGGAAGGTGCAGAAGATGACGGCACCCGTGGCGGGAAGCTCGTCCAGATGGTCCATGACTTCGATCTGATAGCGGTCGACCGAGAGGATGTATTGCTCGCCGGGGTAGGGGTAGGCGTCCTCGCGCGTGGTGATGGTCGCCGGATCGGTATCTGCGGGCTCGTGACCGATGGCGCCGATGTTGCGCTCTTCTACAAGCCATTTGATGGCGTCGAGATCCCAGCCGGGGTAGTGGGGCCGGCCGTCCTTGTCCTTGTTTTCGAGGTCGGCGAGCTTGGACCAGTCAGAGCGGAAGGCGACGAAAGCGTCCTCGGGAATACGACCGTGCTCGTCCTCCCAGGCTTTGAGGTCCTCGATGGTCAGGATAAAGTCGGGATTTGCGGCGCACTCCTCGTGCTTGTCGATCACGCAGAGCGGATGCATAAACTCGATGGGTTCAATCTCTCCAAGGGAACGACCCTCAACATGGAAATGCCGCGGTGCGTCGACGTGGGTGCCGTATTGCGAGGCGACCGAATACTGAAAGCAGCGCATGGGCGCGAGCATGTCCCCGGGCGTGTCGGGCAGGTAGTCGAAGAGCTTGGTGGACTCAAACGGCTTAAAGCCAAACCAGTGCGGGGTGTCGCACGAGAGCGTGTGGGTGAGGTCGACCCAGCGATAATCGGTGCTTTTGAGCTGGGATGCGAGGTTCCAAAGGTCGAGCGTGGGCATGGGCGACTCCTTTCATCGGGCTTTTTGCTGATGTTAAAGCGGTGCCGTGACAGCTCGATTTCTGCTGCGTTACGATACGTTCTCGATTGCGATTCCGATGTGTTTCGATGACGTGACGGGTTTGTTTCGCCTTGTCAGGACTTCGATGGGAGGGGAGGGGCCGTGCAATATCGCGTTGACCCCAAAAGCGGCAACCGTATCTCGGCGTTGGGACTGGGCTGCATGAGGTTTCCCGGTGCGCCGGGACGCCCGGATGCGAAGACCGCCGACGCCATCATCTCCCGTGCGGTGGAGCAGGGGATTAACTACCTGGACACGGCCTATCTCTATCCCGGCAACGAGGCTTGTGTGGGCGCTTCGCTTGAGCGCCTAGGCCTACGCGACCAGGTTTTGCTCGCGACCAAGCTGCCGCATGCTTCGTGCAAATGCGCGGAGGATTTCGACCGGTTCTTCGACGAGCAACTGCGCCGCCTGCGGACCGAACATATCGACTATTACCTCATGCACAACATTACCTCGCCCGCCCAGTGGGAACGTGTGGTGGCGTTGGGCATCGAGGACTGGATCGCGCGTCAAAAGGCGGCGGGGCGCATTCGCCAGATTGGTTTTTCGTACCACGGCAGCGCGGCGGACTTCCTTACGATGCTTGACGCATATGACTGGGATTTTTGCCAGATCCAGTACAACTATGCCGGCGAGCATTACCAAGCGGGAACGGCGGGACTCATGGCGGCTGCGGAGCGCGGGCTCGCGGTGTTTGTGATGGAGCCGCTGCTGGGCGGTCGTCTAGCGGGTAAACTGCCGCCGCGGGCCCGCGCCGTGCTCGATAGTGCCCGTGACCCGCATTTGCGCACTCCTGCCGCCTGGGGTCTTTCGTGGGTGTGGAATCATCCTCAGGTGACGATGCTGCTTTCGGGTATGACCGATACCGTGCAGGTGGATGAGAACGCAGTGTTGGCCGATCGGGCCCTGCCGGATTCGATGACAGCTACTCAGCTCGATGCCATCGCGCGCGTGCTGACGGAGTTTGAAAAATCGAACCGTGTGCCCTGCACGGGATGCGGCTACTGCATGCCGTGTCCCAAGGGTATCAACATTCCCGGCTGCTTTGCCGCCTACAACGCGAGCTATGCGCACAGCTGGTTTACGGGTCTATCGCAGTACTTTACGGCGAGCGCGGTGCGCACAAGCGAGGCCAAGCTGGTGAGCAATTGCGTCAAGTGCGGCAAATGCGCGCGCCACTGCCCGCAGCATATCGATATCCCCGAGCGTCTCGATGACGTGCGCCGACGCTTCCAGCCGGGCCCCGTAACGGCCATGCTTAAAGTCTTCAGCAAAACTCGCTCCTCATGACCCTTTTATATCTTGTGATGGAATAGTTCCTGTTTGCGGCAGAATGGGGCGATAACAGGAACTATTTCGCCGCAACTGATGGGAGGCTATCGTGGGTGACCGAGGTTTACGTAATGATTCGCGTGAGGTCCGTTGGGGCATTTTGGGCGCTGGGCGCATTTCTCATCGATTTGCATCGTCGCTCAAGAAGGTCGACGGGGCACGGCTGGTGGCTGCGGCCGGCCGCACTCCTGCACATGTCGAGGAATTTTGCCGAGCGTTTTCGATCGATGCTGCGCATGGCCATGCCTCGGTCGACGATAACGGCAATGCGGCTTATGACGCGCTGATTGCCGACCCCGATGTCGACGCAATCTACTTGGCGCTTCCGCATGGCATGCATACGCGTTGGGCCTGTCGCGCGCTGTGCGCCGGAAAGGCCGTGCTGTGCGAAAAGCCGGCCGTTTTGAGTGAGGAAGAGGCTCTCTCGATCGCCTCCACCTCTCGCGAGCGCGGCGTGCTGTTTATGGAGGCGATGAAGAATCGGTTTTGCCCGATGCGCACTTGCGTGAAAGACTTTCTTGCGTCGGGTGAGCTTGGCCGTATTGTCTCGATTGAAAGTGTGCAAAAGCTCGATTACGGCGAGTCTCCTTCGGGCTATCTGCTTGATTCGCTGCAGGGCGGCTGTCTATATGACATGGGCTGTTATGCGGTCGGTTGGTTTGAGGATTTGCTCGCGGGCGCGTGCGAGGTTTCGTCCCGTGAAGTTCGCTGGCGTGACGTATCAGGCGGCCGTGTCGATTGGGCCGACGAGATCCATATGAGCGTCGGAGGTATACCCATTCATATGGTGTGCGACGGCAAAGCAGCATATGAAAGCCGCTTAACGATTGCCTGTGAGCGGGGCTCGTTGGAAATCGAGCGTCTCCATCGCCCCGAGCTCGCCCATGTGAAGTACTCCGACGGTCGAGTACTCGAAATCGATGCACCATTTGAGGTCGATGATTTTTACGGTGAGACATCGCATGCGACGCAGCTCATTCAGGCGGGGAAACGCGAAAGCCCCATCATGTCCCTAGCCGCCACACGGCGCTGCGCACGCATCATCGATGCGATTCGTTTGAAACTTTAGGGCGCGGGGGCATGGCGCCAGCGCTTGGAATGCCTGGAGGCCTTTGCCCCTGATGCCCCTTTTATAACGTGCGGTGGAATACGGTCTGTTTGCGCCAAAATAAGGCATCAATAGACCGTATTTCACAGCAACTGATGAGGGGGAGCTGGGGATGCTGACGATCGGGTGTCACCTATCCACGACGAAGGGCTATCGGGCAATGGGGGAGACGGCGCTGTCCATTGGCGCCAATACCTTTGCATTCTTTACGCGCAACCCGCGCGGCGGCAAGGCGAAAGACCTTGACATGGATGACGTGGCAGCCCTGCGCGAGCTTATGGAGCAAAACGATTTTGGTCCGCTCGTGGCACACGCCCCGTATACCTATAACCCCTGTTCTGCCAAAGAGCGGGCGCGCGAGTTTGCCTTGGAGGCAATGGCCGAGGACTTGCAGCGCCTGGAAGCGCTGCCCGGCAACTACTACAACTTCCACCCCGGCGCGCATGTGGGGCAGGGGACTGATGCCGGCATTCAGATGATCGTCGACACCTTGTGTCAGGTGATGTTTGAGGGGCAGCAGACGACGGTGCTGCTCGAGACCATGGCGGGAAAGGGTACCGAGGTGGGCCGTAGCTTTGAGGAGCTGGCGCTCATCATCCAGGGCGTTGCCGGCAAACGCCCCGAGCTGTCGGTCAAGTTGGGCGTTTGCCTAGACACCTGCCATGTGAGCGATGCCGGCTACGACATCATCCATGATCTGGACGGCGTACTCGACGAGTTCGACCGCGTGGTGGGTATCGACCGCTTGCGTGCCGTACACATCAACGATTCGAAGAACCCCTGTGGCGCCCATAAAGATCGTCACGAGTGCATCGGTAAGGGCTACCTTGGTAGCGAGGAGCTTGGCGGCGGTATGCAGGTTATGCAGAATATTGTATCGAATGACCGTCTGCGTGCGTTGCCTTTCATTTTGGAGACACCGAACGAACTTGCAGGTTATGCGGCTGAAATAAAACTCTTAAGGTCTTTGCGCAGTAATTAACAGCCACAAAGTGGGTGTTTCATTCACGTTATGGGCTTGTTTCAATCAGTTTTCTCATTGCAGATTCCTACAAGCGGGTGCATAATAGCCAACAGTTTTTGCAGACCTCTGAATCAAACGGGGTCACTGGAAGGAGACTGATTATGAAGCTCAAGAAGCTTGGCGCGTTTGCAGCCACGGGCGCCATGGCGCTCGCTCTTGCACTGACGGGCTGTGGTTCGTCCAACGCCACCTCTGGTTCCGATGCCGGTTCCAGCAGCCCTGACAACGCGAAGGTCGAGAAGGTCGACGGCTCCAAGGAGTATGCGCTCGTCAAGGACGGCACGCTGACCGTCGGCACCTCTGCCGAATACGCTCCGTTTGAGTATAAGGACGACAACGGCGACTATCAGGGCTTTGACCTTGAGCTCATCAAGGCTATCGCCGACAAGCTGGGCCTGGATGTCGAGTACGTCAACAACGACTTCGACACGCTCGTCCCCGGCGTTGCTTCGGGCGCCAAGTACGACGTCGCCATTGCGGCTATCACTGACACACCCGAGCGTGAGAAGGAAGTCGCTTTCTCCGACTCCTACTACATGGATGACCAGGCTATCGTGACCAAGGTCGATAACACCGACATTACGGCCGATAACTACAGCGAGAAGCTCAACAACGCCGACGCTACCATCATCGTCCAGTCCGGCTCGACCGCCGAGGCCTTTGCCCAGGAGAACTTCCCCAAGGCCAAGATTGTTCCCTACAAGGACGCCACCGAGTGCTTCAGCGCCCTGCAGTCTGATAAGGGCGATGCCGTAGTCACCAACCGCTCCGTCGCCAGCCAGCTGACCGCCGAGCAGTTCAACACCTGCCAGACCATCAAGCAGATCAGCACTGGCGAGGAGTACGCCATCGCCGTCAATCAGGGCAACACCAAGCTCAAGGACGACATCAACCAGGCCATCAAGGACCTGACCGATGACGGTACCGTTGACGCCCTCATGGCTAAGTACAACATCAAGTAAATTAATGCTTGATTGCGTGCGGGCCCTTTCCGTTTTGCGGAGAGGGCCTTTGCGCTTCTCTCGACGGAGAGCGTTTCCGTCTTGTTTTGCAGGCAACTTCTACGATAGGAGCCACCTTGTCTCGATTGAACAAAGGGACCGCGGAGCAGCGTTCTCCACGGTCCGCCTTGCTCCAAAAGCTAGCCTGCGCCATGGCCGTGGCGCTCGCGCTGGTGTGTGCGGGGACATATGCACCCTCGACCGCCCAGGCGCTTGAGACCGCAAAGATCACTGCCCGACCCAACACCGGCTCGGGCAGCGATGTGGTCGGCGGCACCGAGACGCGCATTACCTGGGAAGTCCAGGCCGATGCCGACGAGGAGCTGAGCGGTCTTTCGCTGACGTTTGTCGATGGCACGACGTTTAGTGCCGACGATACGCGCCTGACGATGCTTTCGGGCGAGGACCTTATGGACCGTACCCCCATGAAGCCCACGTGCAAGGCGGATGGCCAGACGCTCAAGGTCGACTTTGGCGAGACGGCGCCTGCCGGCGGCTTTTTCCGTGTCGAGGTGTACGGCGTGACCTTCCCCCTCGAGGGCGGCGACGAGGCCTTTAGCGGAACCTATACCCTGGCCGACGGCTCAACCAAGAAGATTTCCAAGATGTCCTCGGTGGAGATCAAGAGTGTGACGGCTTTCGATAACTTCCTGGCCGACCTTAAAGAGCAGCCGTGGGTCGAGGCTTGGAACTCCAATATGTTCCTGCGCCTGTTCCTGAACCCGGTCATTTTGGTCCAGAGCCTGCCGATCGTCTTTAAGGGCTTCCTCATGTCGCTCTCGATCGTGCTTGTGGCGTTTCCGTTGGCAATTCCCTTTGGCTTCGCCCTGTCGCTCATGCGCATCTCCAAGTCGCGCATCCTGCGTTGCCTTGCCGGCATCTACGTGAATATCATCCGCGGTACGCCGGCGTTCCTGCAGATCTATATCGCGTTCTTTGGCCTGCCGCTGGCCGGCGTCAAGGTAGATGATTATGCCCTGGGCGTCATCGTCATGGCCATGAACTCGTCTGCGTACCTGTGCGAGATCTTCCGTGCCGGTATTCAGTCGATCCCCAAGGGTCAAAACGAGGCTGCTCGCTCGCTGGGCATGAATGCCTTCCAGACGTTGCTCTACGTTATGATTCCGCAGACGTTCCGCAATGTCCTGCCTACGCTGACCAGCGAGTTTATCCTGCTTTACAAGGATACGTCGCTGCTTGCCGCCGTGGGCGTGGTCGAGATCGTCATGAACGCCCGCACCATCGTGGCTACGACGGGATCCATTACGCCGTATGTGGTTGCCGCCCTGTTCTATCTGGTCATCACCCTGCCGCTTGCCCGCTTGGTGAGCGGTCTTGAGGCGAGGCTTTTGGGTACGGCCGAAGTCAAGAAGAAGCGTCCCGCCAAGAGCGCCGGACAGGTCGTCGCGACGCCCGCCGATCACATCGCCGGTCTGTAAGGAGGTCCTATCATGAGCGAAACCAATAACTCGAACGAGGTCGTCGTCAGCATCAAGAATCTCCAGAAGGCCTTTGGCGATAACGTGGTCCTGCGCGACATCGATCTGGATGTGCACAAGGGTGAGGTCGTCGTGGTCCTGGGCCCCTCGGGCTCGGGTAAGTCGACGATGCTTCGCTGCATCAATCGCCTGGAGCATCCCACGAGCGGCTCGATTGTCGTTGAGGGCGTGGATGTGTGTGCCAAGGGCGTCGACCTCAATAAGGTACGCACGCACTTGGGCATGGTGTTTCAGCAGTTCAATCTGTTCCCGCACCTGTCGGTCAAAAAGAACGTCATGCTTGCGCAGCAAAAGGTGCTCAAGCGCAGTAAGGAAGAGGCCGAGAAGATCGCCATCGAAGAGTTGACCAAGGTCGGTCTTGCCGAGCGCATCGACTTTATGCCGAGCCAGCTGTCGGGCGGTCAGCAGCAGCGCGTTGCCATCGCCCGCGCCCTGTCGATGAACCCGCACGTGATGCTCTTTGACGAGGCGACGTCGGCACTCGACCCCGAGCTCGTCCGCGACGTCCTTGGCGTCATGCGCGATCTTGCGCGTGACGGCATGACCATGATCGTCGTGACGCACGAGATGGGCTTTGCCCGCGACGTTGCCGATCGCGTCGTCTTTATGGACGGCGGCGTTATCGTGGAAGAGGGCACGCCGAGTGAGGTCTTCGACCATCCCAAGAGCGAGCGTACCAAGGCGTTTTTGGGCAATATCTCGTAGCGGCGCGTCGAAGTTGTCGATATCACAAACGGGGACCGGATAGTATCCGGCCCCCGTTTTTGTTTGGGCATGAGCGACTGTTGTTGTGCGGTGCTCGGCTGTCAGTTGTCTTGCGACTTTCTGACGGCTTCGTTAGGCCAGCTCCGCTCCCAGGGCCTTGCAGGCCGCCTCGCCCTCATCGTCGGGCGCATCGTAGCAAATGACGGAATCGACGACGTTGACACCTGCCTCGTCGGCATCTGCCTTCCAGTTGTCCATCCATTCGCCCTCGGCCCACGAATAAGAGCCAAAGAGGACGACCTTCTTGTCGTCGAGAATTTCCTTGACTTCATCCCACATCGGCTGGAACTCGTCGTACTCAAGCTCCTCGTAACCCATGGCGGGGCAGCCGAAGGCAATGGCGTCATAGCTGGCGGCCTTGTCTGCGGAGAAGTCGGCGCAGGAGATGACCTCTGCCTCGGCGCCGGCACCGGTTGCGCCCTCGGCAACGAAGTTTGCCATGGCCTCGGTGTTGCCCGTACCGCTCCAGTAGACGACGGCGATCTTGCTCATATGTTTTCCTTTCGGTTGTGCGGCGTGCGGCCGTGTTTTGTATGCTCTATCGGGTTGCCTGGACAAGTTGTCCCAGGGTGCAGCCCTGTTGATAGATGTAGGTAAGGTATTGCGTGCATGCGCGATAGGAATCGAAGGTCGTGAGCGCCTGCTCAACGTTTGTGTATACCTTCCATGCGCCAAAGACCTTATAGTTTTCGCCATGCTGGACGATGAACTGATGGACGTCGTCGTAGGGGTATCCCAAAAAGTAGCCAATTTCGTGGGGGAACTCACAGGAGCAGCTGTTATTGCAGCGGGCTTGATGGTCCAATGCGCACCGTGCCTGGTCGCAGGCGCATTCCGCGGCGTTAGTGCTCGCGAGCGCGATGCGTGATGCCAGGTGCGCGAGACATATCGGCAGATTGTCGGTGTTGTAGCCCTCCTTGGCGAGCGCCGTTTTGGCGCGCGGGTCCGCAAGGTACGTAGCGAGGCTTTTGCGTCGATATGCGTACACAAGCGCCCCGCAGGGACGCCAGACCAAAACACTCAGGTGGATGCCGAGCGGGTCGAGTTCGTGGTTGCACTGGGCGATGACGTTGAGCAGGCGTGCGCGTCGATCGGCGATCGGCGCGGTCGCACTCGAGCCATCCTGATGGGCATAGATGCCGGGATAGGTAAAAAGCGATGCTGGTTTAATGCCCGCGAGCGTGGGGGAGCAGTTGCGCACGACCGCTGCCTGAAACGTTGGGATGTCTATGGTTCGAGTCATGGTTCCCCTTTTGAGTCCTCACTTGTTAAACAAGGAAAACTTATACACGAAAGTAAGCCTAGGTCAACTAAAAAGTAAGAAATACGAAACTATTTGATTGAACTGACATGAGCTTGGGGTAGGATGGTGACACCTCACGCGGGTATCTCTGAATGAGCTACGAGGAAAGGGGAGCGCATGGAAGATCTGCTTAACCCTGCGAATATCATCGTACTGGCCGTAATTGCCGTCGGTATGTTCTTTGGACTGCGCCGCATTGTCGCATCGACGCGCGGCAAAAGCTGCTGCAGCGATGGTTCGAGTGGCAAAAAAGTTAAAAGGGCCGTGGTGGCCGATACCGACAAATCTCACTACCCCTACTGCGATGAGCTGCTCATTGGCGGCATGAGTTGTGATGGCTGCGCGCACAACGTTGAGAATGCCCTTAATGCGCTGCATGGCGTGTGGGCAACGGTGACGTTTGCGGACCACACAGCGCGCGTGCGCTCGAAGTATCCGATTGGCCGCGAGACGCTTGAGGCCGTGGTAAGGGGCGCGGGTTATTACGTCATGAGGCTCTAGTCGCTCGCATCGAGGCCGAGGCGTTCGATTGGGCTCGGCCGCGCAGCTCCACGTCTTGGATATCGTCGAAGTTAATGGCGATATCCTTAAGTTTGAGCAGCTTGAATGCGGGGAGCACTTCATCGAGAATGCCGGTACGGCTACGATAACCGTACGTATCGTAATAGGTGACGCGAACCAAGTCGCCGCGTTTGAGGCCCTCGAGCTTTTTCGAAAGCTCGAGGGCTTTTTCTTCCGTGAGTTCGCATTTGGGCTCGACAGTGATTTCTTGCTTGCGTACGAGCTCGTAGTATCCCGTGAGAGCGGCGAAGGGCATAAACTGCGCGGCGCGCCCGGCGCGAACGGCGCCGTTGGCGGTGAGTTTGGGGTCGGCGGAACGACGTCTTCCCTCGGGGTCCGCCAGGCGCTCAAATGGTGTCGGCGGCCGTATCGGTTGTTGTTGGGGCTTAGGCACGATGTCCTCCTACCTGATCGTTGCGCTCGCGTGCGGTGGCGCCGGCGGTAAAGCTCAATCCTTTGACCAGGGCGTTCTTGCCGTACTTGCCTTTCACGGCCAACACGGCGCGCGCCAGATCGCGTTCGCGCTCGTCGGCCTCGACGTCGCTGAACAGATCGACGGTAGCGAATTCCTCGGGCATGAGATTGCCAAAGCCCAGGTTGATGCGCTTGATCGGTCGTTTGGGGTCGACAGTCTGCGCCCAGAGCTCATCGAAGTAACCCATGATCTTCTTAAATGAATTGGTGCGCTCGGGCAGTTTTCGCGAGGCGTTGGAGTGCGCGAAGAGTGCGGCATAGCCACCGCGCGGTTTGCCGCCGTGTTCCCCCACAAAGATGCCGTCGATTGCCTGCGCCTCGCGCACCAGGCGACGCCGTTCGTCATCGCGCTGGACGGGCTTGGGCGCACGGGGCGCGAGTTCGGGGCCGGCGGTCGCGGTAGGCTCGATACCTGACGTGCTCGAGCGCAGGTGTCCGCATCCGTCTACATATTGCGCCGTGCCGCTGGCATCGAGTCGGCGTATGTCGGCTCGCTCGCTCGCGTAGCCCACGAAGAGCGAGATGCTGTCACACACCACGTGCTTATCGACCAAGTCCAGTACGGCGTTGTCGACCATCTCGCGCAAGACGGTGTAGGCCTGCTCGTAGGCATAGCCCTTTGAGAGCACCTGTCCTGTGGTGGTTGAGGTTGCCTGCGGGCGATAGGCTTGGATATCGGCGATGGTTGTCGGCTCGCGCCCGAAGGCGTGGTCGATGAGATATTCGGCATTGACGCCGAGTTCATCGTAAAGCAGGTTTTCGTCGAGCGCGGCTACGCCCATCAGGTCGTAGACGCCGTACTTTTCGAGCCGGGCCGCCACGCCGGGGCCGATACCCCAGATATCGGTGATGGGTCGATGCGGCCAGATCTCCTTGCGAAAGGTTTCGTTATCGAGTATGCCGATGCGGCTGGGTACGTGCTTTGCGGTAATATCGAGCGCCACCTTAGCCTGGAATAGGTTGGGGCCGATACCGACGGTGGCCGTGATGCCGGTGCGCGCGAGGACCTCGTCGCGCAACATGCAGGCGAACCCTTCGGCATCGGTGTGGTAGAGGTCTAGATAGGGCGTCACGTCGATAAAGCACTCGTCGATTGAATAGACGTGAATGTCTTGCGGGCTCACGTATTCCAGATAGATGCCGTAGATTTTCGCCGACACCTCCATGTAGTGCTGCATGCGCGGTACGGCCTTGATGTAGTCGATGCCGTCGGGAATCTCGAACAGACGGCAGCGGTTGTGTATCCCGAGGTCTTTCATGGCCTGCGTGATGGCAAGACAGATGGTCGTGCGTCCGCGCGATTCGTCGGCAACGACCAGGCACGTGGTGAGTGGGTCGAGCCCGCGGTCGACACACTCGACGCTGGCGTAGAACGTCTTAAGGTCGATGCAGATATAGGTATGCTGCTCGTGTTCCACGCGTGCCCTCCCATCAAACACATGTTCTTATCGAATACCTGTTCGATAATACCTGCTTGCGCGGACATCGTCAAAACCTGTCAAAAAGGGACTGGTTTGTTTTGGTAGGTATGGTCGTGCGGCTGCATCGGGTTTTTAACGCGGCTCTAAAGAGTGCGAAACAGCTCGGAAAACCTCGCTTCGTAGCATGGGCCTAACGATTGATACCGCCTATACGCACGGAGGGGTTGTGGGAAAGATGGTCAATTATGGGTTTGGTATGCCGACGCGCCTTGTTGCGGATGGAGACGTGGCTCGCTGGTGCGGACGATTGGTCGCTCACTACGGTGGCACCAAGGCGTTGGTCGTGCTGGGTGGCGACAAGCACGCGCGCGATGAGCTTGTCTCGGCGGCACTCGGCTCGCTTGATCGAGCTCTGCTCGAGCGCGTGCTTTTCCGCTGCGGCTCGGTTGAGGGCGACGGGGGAGACGAGCCGATCGACGAAGCCGTGGCCCTGGCGACCGACGAAGGCGTGGACTTTGTCTTGGCGATTGGCGATGCCGATACTGCCGGCTTTGCACGCGAACTCGCCCGTCGCATGGCGACGCTCGATGCCGGCGAAGACGGCTTTGTGCCTTATGGATGCATTGTCTCGGAGGGCAAGGTGCCTGCTGTCGTGGGCACCGGTGAGGTTCCGGTTTTTGCCATTATCGCGCCCGAACTGCTGGAGGGCATTGGGTCTCCTCTGCGCGAGCTGCTCGGCAGTGTGTGCGCCGCGGCCTAATATTTGCCATAAAGGGACGGGTTATTTTTGGTTGATAAAGCGTTTGACCTGCCAAAATAAACCTGTCCCTTTTTGGTCGGTTGCCGTTTGGGGGCCGATTGGCAACGCTCGCTGATTGTAGTCTTGACCTGCGTTAGAATAGTGGAATCTGAATGTCCGGGCGCATGGAGGCGTGCGCCCGTATGCCGAGGAGGACTTTATGGCAACTGTTGCCGCACCTATCGATGCTACGTCGACTGACGCTTGGAAGGCGCTCGAGGCTCATCAGGAGAAGCTCGAGGCCGAGGGTATCGACCTCAAGGCCTGGTTCGCCGCCGATCCCGAGCGTGTGAACAAGCTGAGCTTTGACGCCGGTGACCTGCACTTCGACCTGTCTAAGAACCTGGTGACCGACGAGACCGTCAAGCTCCTGTGCGACCTTGCCCGCGAGGTGAAACTCGAGGAGCGCCGTGACGCCATGTTCTCCGGCGAGCACATCAACACCACCGAGGACCGTGCCGTCCTGCATACCGCGCTGCGCCGCCCGGCCAGCGAGAAGGGCCAGCTCATCGTCGACGGCCAGGACGTTGTCGCCGACGTGCACGAGGTCCTTGACCGCATGTATACCTTCGCCGAGCGCGTGCGCTCCGGTGGGTGGAAAGGCGTTACCGGCAAGAAGATCGAGCACCTGGTGTCCATCGGCATCGGCGGCTCCGATCTGGGTCCGGTCATGGCTTACGAGGCCCTGCGTCCCTATGCCGACGCCGGTATCGATTGCCGCTATATCTCCAACATCGACCCCAACGACCAGGCCGAGAAGCTCAAGGGCCTCGATCCCGAGACCACGCTCGTGATCATCGTCTCCAAGACCTTCACCACGCTCGAGACCCTCACCAACGCCCGCGAGGTCAAGACCTGGATGCTCGAGCAGCTCAAGGCTCAGGGCGCCATCGATGGTTCCAATGAACAGAACGCCGAGGCCGTGGCAAAGCACTTCGTCGCCGTTTCCACCGCACTCGAGAAGGTTGAGGCCTTCGGTATCGACCCGGCCAACGCCTTTGGCTTCTGGAACTGGGTCGGCGGCCGCTATTCCGTTGACTCCGCCGTGGGCCTGTCGCTGATCGTCGTGCTCGGCCCCGAGCGTTTCCAGCAGTTCCTCGAGGGCTTCCACGCCATCGACGAGTACTTCTGCAACACCCCGCTCGAGAACAACGCCGTCGCGCTGATGGGCCTGCTCAACGTCTGGTACGTTAACTTCTTTGGTTCCAAGAGCCACGCCGTGCTTCCGTACTGCCAGTACCTGCACCGTTTCCCGGCCTACCTGCAGCAGCTCACTATGGAGTCCAACGGCAAGCATGTCCGCTGGGACGGCAGCGCCGTGACCTCCGACACCGGTGAGATCTTCTGGGGCGAGCCCGGCACCAACGGCCAGCATGCCTTCTACCAGCTGCTGCACCAGGGCACCGTGGTGGTCCCGGCCGACTTCATTGCCTTCGCCAACACTGCCAACCCCGCAACCGACAGCGGTCAGGATGTCCACGAGCTGTTCCTGGGCAACTTCTTGGCCCAGACCAAGGCGCTCGCCTTTGGCAAGACGGCCGACGAGGTGCGCGCCGAGGGCACGCCCGAGCAGATCGTTCCGGCTCGCTGCTTTGAGGGCAATCGCCCGACGACCTCGATCTTCGGCGATACGCTGACCCCGTTCGCACTCGGCGAGCTCATCGCCCTGTACGAGCACATCACGTTTGTCGAGGGCACGGTCTGGGGTATCGACTCCTACGACCAGTGGGGCGTCGAGCTGGGCAAGCAGCTTGCCAAGCAGATCACTCCGGCCTTCCATGACGACGCCGCCAAGGCCGAGCAGGACGCTTCGACCCAGGCGCTCATCGAGTTCTACCGCGCTCACCGCAAGTAGTCTTTGTTGCTGAGATAGGTCATTGCCGAAAGGGGCCTGTATCCGTTGGGATACGGGCCCCTTTGCTATTTGAATGGGCATGAGGGCGTATTGGGGGGATGTCTGGCTGTCGGTATCCGCGTACGGCTTTACCGAGATTGACTAATTTTTGAATCAGGAGCCGGTCGAGAACCGCGATTTTGATGTCATCGAGCGCGAGATGACTGCCATTGTTGATTTTTGTCGCGAACCACCATATCCGAGTCGAATGCTCGTCGAAGAACATTTTTTGAAAAAGATACTTTCCAAAACGCCAAATCCTGTTTACCTTAAAGAAGACCGCTCCGGTGGTCGTCATTTGATCGAGCATATTAAGTTTCAGTTTTCAGCGTGTAAGAGAAAGAAGATCGGCATATGAACACCAAGCATCTTTTATCGACAACTAAATAACAGGGTAAAACAGCTCACGGCACGCCGACCGTTCCGTATAGGCATCGAGCCATCTTCCGCACGACAAGCCGCCCTCGAGCACATCACTCCTTAGCATCCAACCCAGCATATCAAGCACAGCAAGCACATCGTCAACGACACCCAGCACATCACCAACAGGCAAGCACATCACAGATTGGAAACGCCATGAACACTACCCGTACCCAGACCGCAAACACCGTCCTCAAGGCACGCATCGACCGTGCTCTGCACGGCAGCTACGACACTGACTTCGCCGCCGCAACGATCGCAAACTTTGCCCTGCTGCCAGTCGACGAGGCACTGAGCAACCACGAGTTTTCGGCAAATCGCTGCGCCGAAATTATGAACGATCCGGCCGTCCACAAACTTTCCGACCCTTATCTCGGATCCCACGGTAAGACCGAAGGCCCGTACACCATGGGTCATCTGGCACACATGATTACTGCACTCGACACTAAGCTTCGGCTCGAGATGGACGATGAGACGCGGATGACATTGATGGATCATCGATATGACCTGCAGAACGCCCTGACCTTTCCCATCCATGACCTCGCCATGGGCCTCAACGCCCTGGAGGCGCGGCATCAGCAGACAACCTGCGGGCAAGATGACATGCAGGGCCCGCCGGGCATCATGGTGCTCGACCGCGAACGCTACAACCGCGCAACCGCCCGGTTTCAAGCCGGCCCGGCAACGGTGCGCGCCCTGATTGACATGCTCCGCATACTCAGCCCCAATCGTCTCTTCGACGGCTACCGGGCACTGGCGCCCGCAGGCCTTCGCGGAACTCATCCGCCACGCCGGCGCGCAGCCCGACGGCCGCCTTGCGATACCGGTCCGCTTTATGCTCGACGACTTTGCCAACCTGCAGATGCCGCAAATCGACAACGTTCTGTCCATCATCCGCAGCCGCGAGATCTGGGCAACCCTATTGCTGCAGTCAACCAATCAACTCGATGCGCTCTATGGCGAGGCGCGCGCTCGCTCCATCATGGGCAACTGCGACACGCAGCTCGTACTAGCCTTCCAGGACCTCGAGAGCGCCCGCGTCTTTTCCGAGCGTGCCGACGTGCTGCCCAGTACACTCATGGCAACGCCCGTCGACCGCTCCTGGCTGTTCGTACGCGGCCGCGCTCCCCAGCAGGTCGAGCGCTTTAAGCTCGAGGATCACCCGCTCTACACAGAGCTCCCCGAAGCCCAAAGCGCTCAGGTCGATTTCGATCGCTAACGACGTTGTGCGGCCCATCATTTCTGATCGCAAACAGTAAAGGGGCCCGCATCCCAACAGATATGGGCCCTTTGCAATTTGAATGGGCATGAGGGTGTATTGAGGGGGGGTGCCTGG
Organism: Collinsella sp. AM28-11LB; assembly: GCF_003469895.1. Classification (NCBI taxonomy): domain Bacteria; kingdom Bacillati; phylum Actinomycetota; class Coriobacteriia; order Coriobacteriales; family Coriobacteriaceae; genus Collinsella; species Collinsella sp. AM28-11LB. The sequence continues at coordinate 71,380 of NZ_QSKJ01000006.1, read as the reverse complement.
CTGTCGGCATCCGCATGCGGCGCCATTCGCTTTCCGTAGATATACTTCTACAGCTAATTTCATACCGCTTGCCGGAATGCGGACGCTGTCCTTGCGTATCGGGCGTACATTGGACGTGGTATTTCGCGTGAAACCACAAATCGGTTGTCGGTCCTGAACAAGGAGGCCCAGCATGACGCTTGCCAAACCCATCAATAAATACATCGACTATATCGACGCTCCCGAGGACACATTTGAGCAGTATGTCGAGAAGGCGCTAAAGTACAACTTCCGTTGTGTATTTGCGAACCTGCAGGAGTACGAGACGGGTCGCGCAATGCTCGAGGGCTCTGACATTATCCTTGCCGGTGCTATCGACTTTCCCCAGGGCACTATGACGCTTGAGGAGAAGCTTGCGAGGTTTGAGGAATACGCTGCGTGCGGCTTTACCGAGATTGACTACGTTTTGAATCAGGAGTCGGTCGAGAACCGCGATTTTGATGCCATCGAGCGCGAGATGACTGCCATTGCTGATTTTTGTCGCGCGCATGGCATCACTGAGAAGGTGATCGTCGAGATGTGCAAACTGGACGGCGACGATGCCGCCAAGCACCGTGTGTGTGAGATTGCGCTGGAGGCTAAGCCGGGATTCCTTAAGACATCGACTGGTAGAAGCTTTGGCGGCGCTAAGCTCGAGGACGTGCGGCTGATGCACGAGGTGCTCGGCGATTCCGTGGCAATCAAGGCGGCGGGCGGTATTCATAATTACGAAGAGGCTTGCGCATTCATCGAGGCCGGCGCTAGCGCGTTGGGTGCATCGGCGGGCATTGCGATCGTCGAGGGTGCACCGACGGAGGAGCGTCGTTAGCAGGCGTATTTGACCTGAGCGATAAAGCTTCACGACCACGCGTCGTTCATGTTCGGGACAATATGACTTTTTACCCGTTGCAGACAGAGCTGCCGTGGGTGTTCTGTATGATGGCTCAGACAAGGTTGTTCAATGACAGGGAGGCACATATGGCAATTAAAGCCATCGCAATGGATATCGACGGTACGCTTACCAACGATCAGAAGGTGATCAGCCCGCGTACGCGCGAGAAGCTGCTCGCGGCACAGGAATCGGGCATTAAGCTCATCTTGGCTTCGGGTCGTCCCGCCTGGGGTCTTCGCGCCCTGGGTCAAGAACTCGATCTTCACAACCACGATGGCCTGCTGGTCGCCTTTAACGGTGCGCACGTGGTCGATGCCCAGACCGATGAGGTGCTGTTCGACCAGGCCATGCCGGTCGACGAATTGCATCGCCTAATTGACCATCTTCGCAGCTTTGACGTGATCCCTATGATTTCGCTCGGGCGTGACCTGCATGTAGAGGACTCGTATCGCTGCATGATTACGCTGCCGGACGGCTCGCAGAAGAATATCGTCAAATACGAGCGCGACGCCTGCGATCTTAAGATTCGCGAAGTCGAGAGCCTTCATGAGGTGGCGGATGCCTATCCGGTGGACAAGCTACTCACCGCGGGCGATCCGGCCTATCTGCAGGCGCATCACGAGGAGATGTACGCGCCCTTTACCCAGACGCTGTCGGGTATGTTTACGGCTGACTGGTACTTTGAATATACGGCGCCCGGCATCGACAAGGCTCGTGCGCTCGAGGGTGCCCTGCCCAAGCTCGGCATCGATGCCAGCGAGGTCGTATCGTTTGGCGATGGCCAGAACGACAAGTCCATGATTGAGTGGGCCGGCACCGGTGTTGCCATGGGCAACGCCGTCGATGAGGTTAAGGCTGTAGCCCAGATGGTGACCGCCAATAACAACGAAGACGGTATTGCGGTAGCGCTGGATAAGCTGCTGGGTTAGAATCGCCGATTAATGCATGGTTCGGGCGCCTGCTCGCGGGCGTCCTTTTGTTAGGGAGGGTGCCGTGTCCGCATTTCCGTTCGACGCCGTTATCTTTGACATGGATGGCGTCATCGTCGATACCGAGTATTACTACCTGGGGGAGACTGCCGCGTTTGCCAAGGAGCTTGGGTTGAACCTGACCCAAGAGGAGCTGAACGGGCAGATTGGCACCTCGCATCAGTTCTTCCTGCATATGCTGGTCGATTGGTTTGAACGCGCCGGTAAAGGGCACTTCACTGGCGAGGAAGCGTTGGCCCGTTGGGACGAGTGGGCGCATAAGCGTCCGCGTGACTACCAGGCTTTGATTAACCCGGGCGCTGTGGATACGATTCGAGAGTTGCCGCGCCGCGGCGTTCGCGTGGCGCTGGCGAGTTCGTCTCCCATGGACAGCATCGAGGAAGTGCTCGATGCATGCGGGCTGTCGGATGCCTTTGAGTATGTGGTGAGCGGCGAACAGTTTAAGGAGAGCAAGCCCGAGCCCGACATCTACCTGCATGCGCTGGATCTGTTGGGGCTGCCTGCGGACCGTTGCTGCTGTGTTGAGGATTCGGTGCCTGGTATCACTGCCGGCAAACGCGCGGGGTTAACGGTGATTGCCAAGCGCGAGGAGCGCTTTGGCTTTAGCCAGGATGCCGCGGACAAGATTATCGACCAGCTGCCGGAGCTGCTCACGCTTTCTTAGGAGCGCGGTAGTTGCGCGTTTTTCGGGTCTGATGAGTAAATTGCCGACATTTTGGTGCGACACCTAGCATACTTTAAGCTAATGCGGGCTTAAGGACTTGTTGAATGCCCCTAAGCCCGTTTTAGACTTAATTGTGCTTGGAGAGGGTATATGCCACCGACTGAAGGGCTAACTGACGGTAAAGCAGCGATACCGCTGTACCAACAGGTTATCGATATCATCAAAAACGAAATCAACTCCGGTGCCTACAAGGCAGGCGCGCGGATACCCAACGAATTCGAATTGGCTGAGAGCTATAAAGTTGGCCGCGTTACCGTGCGACGCGCTATTGAGGAGCTCGTCCAACAGGGCTATCTAACGAAGCAACAGGGGAAAGGCACGTTTGTCAATGCCCCCAAGCTCAAGCGCAAGATTCGCCAGAAGGATGACGTCCAGAGTTTTTCGGACGCATGCCGCGTTAACGGAATGGAACCGGGGGCGCGTGTCATTTCGAGAAAGATACTGCCGGCGGATTCCACCGAAGCACAGTTCTTTGGTGTTCCCGTTGGAACTGACTTGATCTGCGTTGAGCGCGTGCGTACTGCCGATGGCGTCCCTGTCATGCTCGAGAACAACATATATGTTTACGAGGACAACGCCTATCTATCAACGGCACCTCTATCTAACCAATCCATTTTTGAGTTCGTGCGCAACCGGACGGGCCGCACGCCCGCGTTTACCGACCCATGCACGCTTGAGATCGCGTGCGCGTCGCCCGAGGTCGCTCGGTTGTTGGCAGTTCCCGTTGGCGAACCCATGTTTTATATGGAAGCCTTCTTTTTCGATGAGCAGCGGCGGCCGTTTATCATCGGTCGTCAGCGGATCGTTGGGTCTCGCTACGTTTTTGACATCTAGGACATTGCGTATGGAAACGTCCGGTGAATCATCTCACCGGACGTTTCCATACCGTTCACGGCGCAAACGCAACCGTTCAACCGCGTTGCGGCAATCAGTTTGAAATTATCTTGATGACGAGAAAAGCTGCTGGTAATCTATAGAACGTCATAGAACGTTTGCTTTGTGCAAACGTTGAAGCGAGATGCGATGCAGTCTCGAGTTCTTTGGAGGTATCTATGTCAGATACGAAGGCGAAGAAGACAAACAGACGTTTTAAGTTCAAATTACCGCATGTCTATACGATCATGTTCTTGCTGATCGTTGTCTTTGCGGTCTTGACTTGGATCGTTCCCTCTGGTCAGTATCAGCGCAAGACGATTTCGACAGCGGCGGGCGAGCGTGAAGTCGCCGTTGCTGGAACCTATGAACAGGTCGATAAGAACTACACAGATTCCGAGACCGGCGAGACCATCAATCTGGGTCAGGATATCTTCGCGGTCCTGCAAGCGCCCACTAAGGGCATCCAGGAGGCTGCCGACGTCGTTGCGTTTGTCTTATTGATTGGCGGATCGTTCGCAATTATCACCAAGACCAACGCTTTGAATGCCGGTATGAGCCGTGTGATTAAAAAGCTCAAGAACAAGGACATCCTCATCATTCCCATCACGATGACGTTGCTGTCCATTTGCGGCACCACGTTTGGTATGTCTGAGGAAGCCCTGCCGTTCTATGCCATCTTCATTCCCATCATGATGGGTATCGGTTATGACTCGATGACGGCATTCATCATCTGCTTCCTTGGTCCTAACCTGGGATATTGTGCTTCGACCATCGACCCGTTTAATGTTTTGATCGCCCAAGGCATCATTGGCATCGAGGGCAATCCGCAACTGTGGCTGCGCGCCGTTTCTTGGGTCATCTTCACTGCCGTCGGTATCGCATGGGCCATGCGCTACGCCATGCGCGTCAAGAAAAACCCCGAGTCGTCCATTACGTACGAGGACGATAAGCTCAAGCGTATCGAGTTTTCCGTGATCGATGCCTCCATCGAGGAAGAGTTCACTATCCGTCAGAAGCTCGTGCTTATCGATTTTGCTTGCGGTATGGGCATTATCGTCTGGGGTCTTGTTACCCAGGGTTGGTACATGAATGAGATTTCCGCCGTGTTCCTTGGCATGGGCTTGCTTGCCGGTATCCTGGGCGGTCTTGACCAGCAGACGATTGCTGAGGAGTTCGTTAAAGGCCTCGCCGACTTTGCGTACGCCGCCATCGTTATCGGTATCGCTCGCGGTATTCTGGTCATCGCCGAGGGCGGCATGATCATCGACACCATCCTCCAGGCGCTCGCTACTGCGCTCGCCGGTGCACCCGCCGCCGTCTACACCACGTTTATGTATATCGTCCTTGGCCTGCTCTCTTTGCTGGTTCCCTCGAGTTCTGGCCTGGCGGCACTCACCATGCCCGTTATGGGCCCCCTGACCGAGCTCATGGGCCTCAATCCCGAGGCGGCCGTTACCGCGCTCCAGTTTGCCAACCAGACCATCAACACCATCAGTCCCGTGGCGGGCATGACGGTTGCCGGCCTTGGCGTGGCTAAGATTTCGTTTGGCCAATGGTGGAAGACCATTTGGAAGTTCTTCATCTTCATGGTCGTGTTTGGCTTGGTCATTACTGCCATTTCTGGCATGCTTCCGGCGTAGGTGATTATAATGTCCGATCGTTTGACGGTCCTGACGTCTAAGAGCGTCTTTACCGGTACGGGGGACCTGCCGTTTGAAGGTTTCGTAGCGGTCCGTGACAATCGAATTGAGGCGGTTGGCACCAAGTGTGAGGTAGCTTCGTATTTGACCCAGGCGGACGAGGTAGTTGACCTGGGCGACCGCACTGTCATGCCTGGCCTGATCGATGTGCATACCTTCTATACAGGCTGGGCGCTGCGGACGTTGGGGTCTGATCTGTCCGGCATCGCTGATGCCAAAGAGGCCGTGTCGCTCTTGCGTGCATGGAAAGAAGATCATCCGGATTGCGCGGCGGCTTTTGGCCACAACCTGCCCGAAACGTTGGCATCGGATGCCGAGAACGCAAATACGGCAGCTGTGTTTGACGATTGTTTTGGCGATATCCCTGTCGTCTGCTTTACACCGGGTGCGGAGACCTGCGTTCTCAATGCTGCCGCCAGTGCGCGATACGGCTTCACACCCCAGGCGTGTTATGCCGAGAAGATCTGGCGCATGATGAGCGATTTCCTCTCGCTGCCCGAGGTACGTGCGGGGTATTCGGACTACATGGGCATGCTTAACGAGCGCGGCGTTACCGCCATCAAGGAGATGGCGTTTGATGACTACTACGGTTTTGCCGACGAAATGGCTCGCCGTGAGGAATCTGGTGAGCTGACGGTTCGCGTCTCTATGATGTCGCAGCCGGTGGGTGCCGGTGCAAATCTGTCATATGCTCGCGAGGCACGAGAGCGCTTCCGGGGTCCGTTCGTTCGTTTTTCTGGCTTCAACCGTATGACCGATCGCGGCGTATGGGCGGGGCTTGCCGAGATGATTGACCCCTATGAGGACACGGCCGATGCGGGCGCTGCCGGCAAGACGGTTGTCGAGGAGCCCGAGTGGGATCTGATTGAGAACGAGCTGCGCGCAATTGATGCTGACGGCTTCCGATATTCCTTGCATTGCCAGGGCGATGGCGCCGTTCGTCGCACCGTGGCGCTCTATGCCTCGCTGCCTCGAGACGAGCATGGACGGTTGCTTCGCCGCCATGCGATTACCGATCTCGAGAACTCTGATCCGACCGATCTTGTCGAGTTTGGCAAGTTAGGTGGAATTTGCGAGGTCTATCCGCAGATTTTGACGCTGGACCGGCGCGAGGATTGCCTGTCGATGATGTGTCGACAAATTGGCGAGACGCGACTTTTGCACAGCTGGAATCGCCGCGGCATGGAAGATTCCGGATGCACGGTGTGCTGTGGTACGGATTTGCCGCTGCTGATTCCGAGCCTGGGCGAGTCAATCTACAGCGCGTGCGGCGGATACTTCGACGATGGACTGCCCGTGAATGAGGCCAACGCGCTGACACTTGTCGAGCTCTTGCGCGCTTGGACTGCCGGCGGCGCGTACGATCTGATGCGCGAAGACGAGCTGGGTACGCTCGAGGTCGGCAAGCTTGCCGATATCTGCGTGCTCGATCGGGATGTGTTCGACCTCGATTATCACGACGCACGCAATCTTGCGGTTGATATGACGATGTCGGACGGACAAATCGTGTTCGATAGAAATAGGGAGGCATAAGATGTCTGAATCCAAGCCGACGCTGCGCCGCGAACAGATTGCGGGCATGAATATCCACTACATCATGTGGTCGCTCGATTACTTCCTTGATGTGCAGCAGCGTTTGGGCTTTGAGTCCATTGAGCTGTGGTGTGCGGAGCCGCATGTGACACTCGACCATACGGGCTACTTTGAGGCTGAGGTCCTGGCGAAAAAAGCTGCAGACCGTGGGCTTAGGTATCGTACTCTGTGTCCCGAGAATGTTGTCTATCCTTGGCAGTACTGCGCACGCAAACCGCTGCATGAACAGCGCAGCCTGGCGTACTTTAAGCACGGCATTGAGCTTGCCGAGGTACTTGGGTGCGACCGTATGTCCGTCAACTCGGGCTGGGGCGACTGGGACGAGGACCGCGAGGAAGCCTGGAAGCGCAGCCGCGAGCACTTGTCCATTCTGGCGGAGTATGCCGGCGAGCACGGTCTGGTGCTTACGATGGAAAGCCTGCGTCCCGAGGAGAGCAACCTTGTGACGACGGTTTCCGATGCGAAGCGCATGATTGACGAGGTCGCGAGCCCGTACTTACAGCCCATGGTTGATACAACCGCGATGGGCGTTGCAGGCGAGACGCTTGAGGACTGGTTTGCCGCCTTTGGTGATGGGGCAATTCACGAGATGCACTTTATCGACGGCGACCCGTATGGCCATCTGGTGTGGGGCGATGGCAAGCACGATATGGACGCCTTCGTCGCCACACTCAACGCCCATGGTTTCGACGGCATGCTGGGCCAGGAAATCACGGATGGCCGTTACTACGATGACCCGGCGGCGGCAGATGCCAAGAACATGGCCGCATTCGAGAAATATCTGATTGACTAAAACAACTATCGGCCACGCAGTCAACGTCATTGATTGCGGACTAAACAAGAAAGGAACTGGATATGAACGCACACGATCTGATCAAAGAGGCAATTGCCGAGAAGGGCAAGTTTGACAGCGTCTACTGGATTGCTTGCGGTGGTTCCATGATCGATTTGATCCCGGCTCATGAGCTTCTGCAGCGCGAGGCAACCACCTTCACTTCGTATATCTATACGGCTCGCGAGTTTGATATCATGCGCCCACGCCGCTTGGGTGAGAAATCCCTGGTCATTGCTTGCAGCCACAGTGGCAACACCCCCGAGGTCGTCGAGGGCTGTGAGATTGCCCTTGCTGCCGGCGCTACGGTAATCGCCCAGACCGACAACGCTGGATCCAAGATTGACTCCGGCAAGTGGACCACGTGGGTCTACCCGTGGGGCGAGGGTGTGCCGCAGGCCGAGGTCCCCGCTGGCATTTCGCTGTCGCTTGCGGCAGAGCTGCTCGATCAGCAGGAGGGCTACGCCGATCTTGCCGATATGTATGCCGGTATCGCCGAGATGGATAAGATTCTTCCCCCGGCACGCGAGAAGGTTAATGCCGAGCTGGGCGATCGTTTTGCCAAGCTTTGCCAGGAGCATGAGTTCTTCTATATTCTGGGCAGCGGTCCCAACTTTAGCCAGACCTACGGTTTCGCTATCTGCTCTCTTATGGAGATGCAGTGGCAGCACTGCAGCTACATCCACTCTGCCGAGTACTTCCATGGCCCCTTCGAGGCTACTCAGGATGGCGTTTTTTACTTCCTGCAGATGGGCTCCAGCGAGTGCCGTGCTATGGACGAGCGCGCCCTGGCGTTCCTTAAGACGCATACCGATACGCTGATGGTGCTCGATGCCAAGGAGTACGGTATGGAAGCCGTGCCGGCGAGCGTCCGTGCCTATCTGGACCCGGTGCTGTTCTACGCCATGAACTGCGAGCTGCGTGCCGCACGCGGCAAGGTGCTTGACCATGATCCCGATTTCCGTCGCTACATGGGCGTCGTCGAGTACTAGAGGGGTAAATACCATGGCATTTAACGTTAACGCGCTCGGATTTGGCGACAACGTCGTCGATCGCTACGAGCATATCCACACCATGTATCCTGGCGGCAACGCGGTGAACTTCGCCGTTTATGCCAAGAAATGCGGTGCCGCACGCTCCGCATACATGGGCATTTTTGGCAATGACGCCGCTGCCGAGCATGTCATTGCAAGCCTCGAGGATGAGGGTATCGAACTTGACAAGTGCGAGCAGATGATTGGCGAGAACGGAGCGGCTCGCGTGACCGTCGTTGACGGTGACCGTGTCTTCCTCGGCTCCAACGAGGGCGGTATCCGTGGCGATGCGCGCTATGTCCTCGATCGCTTTGACCTTTCGTACATGAAGCAGTTCGATGTGGTTCATTCGGGCAACTATTGCTTTACCGAGCGCGAGCTGCCCAAGTTGAAGGCTGCGGGCGTCACGGTCTCTTTTGACTTTTCGGACGACTCCACCGACGAGTACTACGAGCAGATTGCGCCCTACGTCGATTTTGCTTTCTTTAGTGCGGCGGATGCCGCGAGTGAGGACGAGATTCGCGAGCGTCTGGCATGGGTGAAGGGCCTGGGTCCGCGTTTTGTGTCGGCTACGGCGGGCGCCGAGGGCTGCATTGCTTACGACGGCGAGCGTTATTACCGCCAGCTGGCTAAACCGGTAACGGACATGAAGGACACCATGGGGGCGGGCGACTCGTTCCTCACCTCGTTTTTGATGTGCTATCTCGATTCCGCCAAGCGTGGTGAGGATGGCGCCGAGGCCATCGAGCGCGCGCTCGATTTTGCTGCCGGGTTTGCCTCGACCGTGTGCGGCATGGAAGGTTCTTGGGGCCACGGAGCACCAATCGTCGAATAGCTTAAGAAAGCGTACGGCGGTCTGGCTATGAGGCCTTGGACAGCCGATGCAAAACAATAAGCGAAACGCAAAAAGGGGGGCTCGTTATGTGGTGGGTCCCCTTTTGAACATTGGAGAAGAGTATGGGTATTAAAGCGTGTGCGGCTGGTTTTTGCTGCGCGGACGTCTATCAAAACATCGGCGTGTTCTATCCGACTGGTAACGGCATTGACTGGGGTATCCATCTTGCACGAATGGGCGTTTCGGTATCCGCCGTGTCGGTTGTCGGCAAGGACGAGTACGGAGACAAGATGAGGGAGGCGCTGGCCGCTGAGGGGTTCGATATCTCACACCTGCGGGTGGAGGATGGCGACACTTCGGTGATGCTCATGGCATTGAAAGACGGCGTCGATCGTGTGCATCTCGAGGCAATCGATGGCGTAATGGAGACATATCGACCGAATGAAGACGACCGGGCGTTTATCCTAGAGCATGACATCATTCATACCGACCTGTTTGGCAATTGTTTGGACCTCCTGCCCGAGTGGCATGATGCGGGCAAGACGGTGGTTATGGACTTCTCGGTGTTCAGCCAGGATCCCGAATATGCCTGCGAGAATCATTTTCCCTACGTTGACTACGCATTTATGTCGTTTGAAGATGACACTCCGGAGCTGCGAGACTGGGTACGTCACGCGCAGGAATTGGGGCCGCGCGTTGCGGTTGCCACGCTTGGCGAGAAGGGAAGCATTGCCTATGACGGTGAGCGCTTCTATGAGTGCGGGATCGTGCCGGCGGAGAAGGTCGTTAATACCGTGGGTGCCGGCGACTCGTATATCGCCGGGTTTACCAAGGGCGTGATCGATGGCCTTGATATTCCGGCGTGTATGAAGGCGGGCGCCGAGCTGTCGTCCCGAGTGATTGGTTCTTTTGAGCCGTACTAGGGTCAAATGCCTGGAAAGGAGTACGAAATGGTTATCGACATGTTGGTCCATCCTATGCTCTACGGCGAGATCTGTACGCCGGGTGATGAGCCTGATGGATTCGGTTTTTGGTCACGAGAATTTGGTATGGGGCATATGGGCCCCATGGATTGGGATGAGCTTCAAGTCGAGATGGACGTCTGCGATGTGCAGAAGAGCGTGCTCATGCCGCTCGATGTAACCACGGCATGCGGAGGGCACTTTGGCACCAATGACCAGATTGCCATGCTGGTTGCCGCACATCCCGATCGTCTGTGGGGATTTGCGAGCGTAGACCCGCAGATGAGCGGTGCCGCAGACGAATTGGAGCGCGCCTTTACCGAGTTGGGGGCAAAGGGGCTTTGCCTGCATCCTGCAAAGCAGGGTTTTGCCCCCGATGATGCTGTGGCCGAGCCGCTTTACGAACTGTGCGAGCGCTATAACAAGCCGGTGGTTTTCCATGCCGGTATGTCTTGGGAGCCGGGCGCAGAGCTCTCGCGCAGTAACCCGCTTGCATTTGAGCACACAATCGCAACGCATCCAAATGTGCGTTTTAGTTTGACCCATTTTGGCTGGCCGTGGGTGCGCGAGACCGTGGCGATGCTGCTCAAGTATCCCAACTGCTACGCGGACACCTCTATCACTTACATCGATTCGCCCGAGGAGATGATGCAGCGTCTTTTCACGGTCGATATGGGGCCGCTGTGGTATGAGCGCGCGCTATCGCACCAAGTGATGTTCGCCAGCAATACGCCGCGCTTCCGTGCATTCAAACTCAAGCGGGCGCTCGATACCGTGCCCATGCGCGATGATGCGCGAGAAAGGCTCTACTGGGGTAATGCCCTGCGTTTTCTTGAAGGGGATGAGTGAACATGGTGACGCTCGAGACATTGAGCTATCTATCGACTGCTCCGGACCAGTTCATCGATATTACCGAGGACGTGCACGCTGCCATCGAGCGCAGCTCGGTGACCAATGGCTTGGCGGCGATTATTTTGTCGCATACGACCTGCGGAATCGTGGTAAACGAGGGGCTGCCCTGCGTGGAGACGGATCTTATGGAGACGCTTGATCGCATCGCCCCACTCGATGCCCCCTATGCGCATGCACACTTCCTGCCGAGCTATGGAGCCACCGGTAACAACTCCTGTGGGCATATCAAGAGCATGATTTGTGGAAACAGTTGCTTCTTTCCCGTCCAAGATGGCCACATCGTGTGCGGAGGTGCCCAGAACATCTATCTTGCGGAGTTTGACGGTCCGCAGAAGCGAAAAGTGTACGTCGAGGTGCTGGGGGAGTAACGTCCCTGCAATGACCCTAAGAAGGAGCACGTTATGTCGTTTCTAACCTCGATGTTCAAGACCGAAAAGCCGGTTATCGGAATGCTGCACCTGCGTCCTCTGCCGGGCGATCCACTGTATTACCCGGGCGGAAGCGTGTCGCAGGTCGTGGAAGCCGCCAAGCGCGATCTCGAGGCGTTGCAGCAGGGCGGTGTCGATGGCATTTTGATTACCAATGAGCTCTCGATGCCCTATGAGCAGCATGTTTCTCCCTCAACCCTTGCATCGATGGGCTATGTAATCGGGGCTCTATCCCATGATCTGTCGACTCCTTGGGGAGCTGAAGCTATTTACGATGGTGATGCCACAATCGAGCTGTGCGCTGCCGTCGACGCGCAGTTCACGCGCTGCAATTTTTGCGGTGCCTGGGCCGGTGATCTCGGGCTGATTAACCGAGATTTCGCTCACACCATGCGTCGCAAGGCGGCGCTGCGCCTGGACGACCTCAAGCTTTTTCACTTCATCACGAGCGAGGGGGAGGTTTATCTCAACGACCGCACGACTGCGGACATTGCCGATTCACTTCTCTTTAATTGCCTACCGGATGCGATGGTCATCGGCGGTTCGGCTGCCGGTCGTGGCGCTTCGGGCGAGCTTGCCGATGAGGTCCGCGAGCGTGTTGGCGAAGTGCCCGTGGTATGTGGCACCGGTTGTCGCGAAAATACCGTGGCTGACGTATTTGCTCACTACGATGGCGCGTTTGTCGGCACGTGCTTAAAGCGCGACGGAAAGCTGGATGCCCCGGTTGATGTTGAGCGGGTAGCTCGTTTTATGGCTGCCGCTCGTACGGCGCGAGGGGAGTAGGCACCTATGGCGCTCTATCTGGGTATTGATATTGGGACAAGCGCCTCTAAAGGCGTTTTAATCGATGATCGATGCAACATCGTTTGCCAAGCCTCTTGTGGACACGAGACGGACAACCCGTGTGATGGATGGTACCAGCATGATGCGGAGGCAGTTTGGTGGGGCGATTTTTGCCGCCTGTCGCGCGAGCTGGTGGCGCGATCGGGGGTTAACGCGGCACAGATCGGATGCGTGGGCCTTTCCGCATTGGGTTGCGACTGTGTGCCGGTCGATACCGAGTGCAACGCGCTGGCGCCCGCGATTTTGTATGGAGTCGATGCACGTTCGAAGCCGCAGATTGACGAGCTTCTTTCCGAATATGGGTCAGATCGCGCGCGCGAGCTTTTCGGGCACGATCCCTGTTCGTCAGATATTGCTCCTAAGATCTTGTGGTTTAAGGAGAATATGCCCGAGGTGCACGAACGTGCCGCGAAGTTCCTGACGGCGTCATCGTTTCTGTGCGCAAAGTTGACGGGGCGTTTTACGGTGGACCGTTATTTGGCGGAGGATTTTCTTCCCCTATATGACCGCTACACTTGGAAGGTTGATGCTCGGGAATGTGCTCGTTTCTGCCGGCCTGACCAGATGGCGGAGGTAATGTCGGCTACCGATATTGCCGGGGTGATTACGCAGCGTGCGGCTGAGGCGACGGGGCTCGCGGCAGGGACACCTGTCTTAGTGGGAACGGGCGACTCTGGTGCCGAGGCAATTTCGACGGGTGTATTCCGTCCCGGCGATATGATGGTTCAGTTGGGGAGTACGGCGTATTTCATCTACCTAGCTGATCATATGATCGATGATGCCCGTCTGTGGCCAGGGACGTTTATCATTCCCGGAACTTACGGGATCTGCGCGGGGACCAATACGGCGGGTGCGCTCACATCGTGGCTGCGCCAAGAGCTGTATCGCGACGTTGTAGAGGCCGAGGGCCACGGTGGCCCCGATGCATATTCGGTTATGGCGCATGATGCCGCCGACGTGGCGCCGGGTGCCGATGGGCTCCTGTGTCTGCCGTACTTTGCGGGGGAGCGTACTCCGCTCAACGATCCCGAGGCGCGTGGCGTCTTCTTTGGCTTGACCGGAAGGCATACGCGAGCCCATATGGTTCGCGCCGCCTTGGAAGGCGTCGCGTATACCGTTGCATCCCATGTCGACATTATCGAGCGAGAGCATGGACTGCCAATTGGGCGCATTATGCTTGTCGGAGGTGGAACCAAGAATCCAGTTTGGATGCAGGCTATCGCCGACGTATGCGGGCGCGAGGTCTCGGTTGCCATGGTTACGATGGGCGCATGCTTCGGCGATGCCATCATGGCAGCTCTCGCAGGTGGCGCCTATGCATCATGGGATGAGCTCGCCCAAGTCCTTGGCGTTGCGCAAACAATCGTACCCGATATGACTGCCCACGAGTTATATGCGTCGCGCCGTCACATCTTTGACGAATTGTATGCACGCAACCGTGATCTCATGCACGAATTGGTTTAATGCTGCCGAATTGTACTGCCTTCCAAAATAGGGACTGCGTTGTGCGATTCGCATGTCCCTTGGCATTTTTGCCCACAGGGGTTAGCGAAGGTCAAAAACAGAGTGCGCATTTGCTAAAACTACCGACTCGATGCGCTTTGCGTCACAGTTTTTGAGTGAGGCAATGCGCATCGAGGTCCTTGCGAGCGATTTGATGAGCGACTGCGCGCTTGTTTCTGTGTTTGGCTCGGCCGGCGCATCGGTCTCGAGCAGTATACGGTCGAGTGGAATCTGTCGGGCGTATTCACGACCGCGCTTGGTGGCGAGCATGCGCTCGTTGACGGAGAAATAGCAGCCTGCATCGCTCGCGCGGACGAGTTCGTCCGAGGTACCGCTAAACCAGTGGAAGGTGATAACGGGGGAGTCGGGCCTTGGGGTGAGCAATCCGTGCGACTCGAGGACGTCCAGTACGGTTCCTGCCGAACGAACGGCGTGAATTGATATCACGCGCCCGGTAAGAGGATGATGCACAAGTGCATCGCAGAGCCGTTCAAGTGCCTGTATTTGTAACGGCTCGCTTCCAACAAAGCGTGCGGAAAAGTCGAGCCCGATCTCGCCGATAAAACGCTCTTGTGCAGCGACTTCGCAAAGTAGATTGATTTCGGCGGTTCCGCATCGGCCGTCGGCGAGCCACCAGGGATGGAGCCCTACGCCCGCGATGATGCTCGGGCGGTGACTGGCGCGTGTTTTTGCTGCCGCGAAGTCGCGTGGGTCGACGCCGCAGTCAAATAGACCCAGGCCCAGTGCCGTCGCCTCATCGGCAACGGTATCCGGGCAAGCCATCAAATCAAGATGACAGTGTGCATCAAACAGCTGCGGCTCCATCGCGGCATCCCTGCTAGTCCAAGCGCTGGCCGTCGGCGCGCACGCGCTCGGTGCCGCGTCCGCTGATCTGGCGGATAACCTCGCCGGCGATCATCTGGCCCATGATGGGCGGCATAAAGCTCGCGGTTCCCAGCTCGGTACGCTCGTGGATGTTGGAAGGGTCGCGAGGCTGTGTCTTAACCGATTCCTCGCAGCTAAACAACACGCGAAGGCTCTTGATGCCACGCTTTTTGCACTCTTTGCGCATGATGCGGCTCATAGGGTCGCGCACGGTGTCAAAAATGTCGGCAAAACGCAGGCATTCGGGGTGGAGCTTGTTGGCCCCGCCCATGGAGCTAACCAAATGAATGTCGTGGTCCTGAGCATATTTGGCAATGGTGAGCTTGGCCGAGATGGTGTCGATGGCGTCGACGACGTAGTCGAGCTTGCCGTCCGTCTGCTCCAAAACACTTGCGAAGAACTCATCGATGTTGTCGCTCAACAGGTATTCGGTACGTTTGATGACAGCGGCGGCGGGGTTGATGTCGTTGATCATGGCTTCCATTACATCCACTTTGCGCTTGCCGATGGTGCTGTGAAAGGCGATAGCCTGGCGGTTGATGTTGCTGGGCGCGATGATGTCCTTGTCCAAGATCACAAAATGACCGATGCCGCCACGGGCAAGTGCCTCGCAGCAGTTGGAGCCCACGCCGCCGCAGCCAAGCACCAGCACCGTGGCGTTGGCGAGTTTATCGAGCGCCTCGCGGCCCATGATAATCTCGAGCTTGGTGTCGCGTGTCTCGACGGGCGCTGCAGCTGCGGTTTCGGTCATAGATATCCTCCGATGGGGAAGCGGGTCGTGTTTTGGCTATCGCCATTATAGGTATTATCGCGATTCCATTTGAGCCCTAGGGGTTTGTTGAAACGAGACCGGGATTCGCATAAGATGAAGCAGGTGGCACCCGTTGCCGCGGGTTGGCCAACTCCCAAACACGTTTGTAGCGTGAGAAGTGGCCGTCTTCGCATTACGCGGGGGCGGCTATTTTTTTGAGTATAAGATTAGATAGTTAGACAAATATCTAAATATTGAGTATAGTGTGCGCGTCGAACGAAATACTGAGAGGAGGTCCTATGCCGGGAGAGGGTTTTAAAGCGCTGGCCGATCCTACACGGCGTCACATTTTGGAACTGTTGCGCGAGGGCAATTGTACGGCCGGAGAGCTTGCCGAGCATTTTGACATCAGCAAACCGTCATTGAGCCATCATTTGGCGACGCTTAAAAACGCTGGGTTGGTGACCGACGAGCGTCATGGTCAAAACATCGTATACAGCTTAAACACCACTGTCATGCAGGACTTGATTGGCTGGTTTATGAGCTTTAGAAACACTGAAGGTGGTAAGGATGAATAACGAAAACAAGGGCATTCACGCCACGGGGGTATCGCCGCGCGTGTGGGCCGTGCTCGTGGTGCTGTGCGTTGCCAATGTCGCGGCACATCTTATGGTGATGCCGAGCCTTCCTGCGCAGATTCCCACGCACTGGGGAGCGAGTGGCGCCGTTAACGGTTGGGGTCCCAGTTGGATTGCCTCTGCGCTCGGCGCACTGCCGCTGGTGCTTTTGGCGGTATTCTACGTGGTGCCGCGCATCGACCCCAAGGGCGAGGCATATCGGACTTCGGGCAAGTTCTATCAGGGTTTCGTAATCGCCTTCACGCTGGTCATGTGTGCCATAAGCTGGCTGGGGGAGCTTACCGTATGGGGTGTGGTGCCTGCTGCTGGCACGGTCAATTTGCTGGTATCGGGCGCTATCGGTTTGCTCTTTATTGGCATGGGCAACTACCTGCCGCGTGTGAAGCAAAACTACACGCTGGGCATCAAGACGCCTTGGGCGCTTGCCGACCCCGAGAACTGGCGCCGTACGCAGCGTTTTGGTGGCGCTTGCTTTATGGTGCTGGGCGTTGGTCTGATTGTGATGGGTGTGGCGGGCAGCGTGCTATCGAGTGAAGTCGTCGCCACAGTGATCGCGGTGCTGGCGTTTGGATCGGCCGGAGCTGCCTACGTCTACTCGTATCTGCTGTGGCGCAAGTCTCAGCGGGCTGTTCGCTAAGGTTGCGGAAAACTAGCGTACGCAGTTCATATTTTGTTCCGGGGGACTTTTCCCAGGTAGTATTAGGGGGTGTGGGCGACCATGCCCCCTTTTATTAGAACGCGCGGATTGCCCCCCGCTTTTCCAAAACGGACAGGGGGAGAAGATTTCCGCAGCTAGATAAGGAGAAACGGACATTGGCTGAGTTCATTTACAGCATGTATCAGGCTCGCAAGGCCCATGGCGACAAGGTGATCCTTGACGACGTGACCCTGAGCTTCTATCCCGGTGCCAAGATCGGCGTCGTGGGCCCCAACGGCATGGGCAAGTCGACCCTGCTCAAGATCATGGCCGGCATTGAGGAGGTCTCCAACGGCGATGCCAGGCTCACCCCCGGCTACACCGTGGGTATCCTGCAGCAGGAGCCGCCGCTCGACGACGACAAGACCGTCATCGAGAACGTGCGCATGGCGTTTGGCGACATGATCGCCAAGGTCGATCGCTTCAACAAGATCGGCGAGGAGATGTGCGACCCGGATTGCGACATGGACGCCCTCATGGCCGAGATGGGCAAGCTCCAGGACGAGATCGACGCCGCCGACGGCTGGGATATCGATTCCAAGCTCGGCCAGGCCATGGACGCCCTGCAGCTGCCCGATTCTGACATGCCGGTTAACGTGCTTTCCGGCGGCGAGCGCCGCCGCGTGGCCCTGTGCAAGCTGCTGCTCGAGGCTCCCGACCTGCTGCTGCTTGACGAGCCCACGAACCACCTGGACGCCGAGTCGATCCTGTGGCTCGAGCACTTCCTGCATAACTATCAGGGCGCGGTGCTTGCCGTCACGCATGACCGCTACTTCCTGGATAACGTCGCCGAGTGGATCTGCGAGGTCGACCGCGGCCACCTCTACCCCTACAAGGGCAACTACTCCACGTATCTGGAGACCAAGGCCGCGCGTATCGAGGCCCAGGGCAATCGCGATGCCAAGCTCGCCAAGCGCATGGAGGCTGAGCTCGAGTGGGTGCGCAGCTCGCCCAAGGCCCGCCAGGCCAAGAACAAGGCCCGTCTGGCTCGCTACGAGGAGATGGAGGCCGAGGCCCGCGCAAGCCAGAAGCTCGACTGGACCGACATCCGCATCCCTGTGGGTCCGCGTCTGGGCAACAAGGTGCTCGAGGCCCATCACCTGCACAAGGAGTTCGACGGCCGTGTACTCATCGACGACCTATCATTCACCCTGCCGCGCAACGGCATCGTGGGCGTCATCGGCCCCAACGGCGTCGGTAAGACTACGCTCTTCAAGACGATTGTGGGTCTGGAGCCGCTGACTTCGGGCGAGCTCGAGGTGGGCGAGACCGTCAAGATTTCCTACGTCGACCAGAACCGTTCCGGCATCGACCCCGATAAGAACCTATGGGAGGTCGTCTCGGACGGCCTGGACCACATGATGGTGGGCGAGACCGAGGTTCCGAGCCGCGCGTATGTGGCGAGTTTTGGCTTTAAGGGCCAAGACCAGCAGAAGCGCGCCGGCGTGCTCTCCGGTGGCGAGCGCAACCGTCTGAACTTGGCGCTTACGCTCAAGCAGGGCGGCAACCTGCTGCTCCTCGACGAGCCCACGAACGACCTCGACGTCGAGACGCTGTCCTCGCTCGAAGCGGCGCTGCTCGAGTTCCCGGGCTGCTCGGTGGTCATTAGCCACGACCGTATGTTCCTGGACCGCGTCGCCACGCACATTCTGGCGTGGGAGGGCACCGACGAGAATCCGGGCAACTGGTATTGGTTCGAGGGCAACTTCGAGGCCTATCAGGCCAACCGCATCGAGCGCCTGGGCGAGGACGCAGCCCAGCCGCATCGTATTCACCGCAAGCTGACGCGTGACTAGGTTTATTGCTGGTTTGGTTACGTAACATCGCAGATGTGTAGTAATAACGGCTCAAATCCGGGTTTGGATTTGAGCCGTTTTTCGCTGCTACTTGCGTCGAGCGATGTCGTGAAAGACAAAGTAGTCGGGGCGGTGTCGCGAACAGGTGTATTCGAACATTTCTCCGGCGGCGGTAAAGACTTGGTTGGACATAACGGCCATGTAGCAGCCTTCGGGAAGGTCCAACAGCTCATAGTCGCGCTTGGTGGCGGGTTCGACGGTTATTTCGCGACGGCTTTGGGCAATCTTAAGGCCAAGGTCCTGCTCGAGATATCGATAAATGGAGCTTGAGGCCTTATTGGCATCGAGCCCCTGTACGTCGCTTGCCAAAAAATAGCTTTCATCGTGAATGACTGGGCAACCGGCTATGGAGCGAACGCGCTCGAGATGAATGAGGTCTGACCCGATTTCAAACCCTGTTCTGTGGGCTGCCTTTTCGGTGGCTTTGACTTGCTCAAAGAGCGTCACTTTTGTTTCGGAATCAAGCTCCAAGCGCCTGATGGATTCGTCGTATGTCTCGATGCCGCCAACTTCAAAGAGGGCGCGGCTTCGCGGGCGCCAGATGACGCGGACACCCTTGCCATGGATCGGCTGCACCAACCCCTCGTCGGCGAGAGCCGTGAGGGCGCGTCGAAGTGTGTTGTGCGAGCACTCGTATTTTTGGACGAGTTGGGCCTCGGAGGGGAGAAACGACTGAAAAGGATACGTTCCCTCAAGAATGTCGCCTTTGATATCGGTGTAGATGCCTTGCCAGATGGCCTTCATAGCTGTCCTTTGAATCATTTAAATAAGTTGTATTTCAGTATACCGTTCGAATCCGATGCTCTCCGTTCGCAGTGAAAAATCGACCGTTCAGCAACTTATTCAAATAAGTCAAGAAACGTAGAATCAATCTGGCTAAACTAGTTGCTGTCAAACAACTTATTCAAATAAGTTGTCATTTAAAGGCGGGTGGGCCACCTACAGTGTTCTGTCGAAAAGCGCAGAAGGAGGAACGCATGGGTAAGTATGCGGACGACGCGACCAAGCTGCTCGAGCTGGTGGGAGGCAAGGACAATATTGCCGCTGTGAGCCACTGTATGACGCGTATGAGGTTTGTCCTCAACGATGAATCGAAGGCCGACGTGCCGGGTATCGAGGCGCTTCCCTATACCAAGGGCAGCTTTACGCAGGCTGGGCAGTTCCAGGTCATCATTGGTAACGACGTCAAAGCCTACTATTCGGAGTTTACTGAGATCGCCGGAATCGAGGGCGTGAGCAAGGACGCAGCCAAGGCTGCCGCCGTCCAAAACCAGAATCCCATTCAGCGCGCCATGACGGTTATCGCCGAGGTATTTGCACCCATCATTCCCGCTGTTATCGTCGGCGGCCTCATTCTCGGTTTCCGCAATTGCATCGATTCGCTGTATGTGTTTGGCGACGGTACGCAGACGCTCGTGCAGCTGAGTCAATTTTGGGCTGGCGTCGACAGCTTTTTATGGTTGATTGGCGAGGCGGTCTTCCATACTGGCATTCCAGTAGGCATCTGTTGGTCGGTCACCAAAAAGATGGGTGGCACGCCTATGCTCGGTATCGTTTTGGGTTTGACGCTTATCTCCGGGCAGCTTCTTAACGCCTATTCCGTTGCCGGCACGCCGGCTGATCAGATTCCGCAGTGGGACTTTGGCTTTGCCCAGGTCAATATGATCGGCTATCAGGCGCAGGTCATTCCCGCGATTCTCGCCGCAGTTACACTTGGCTTCTTGGAGCGTTTCTTCCGCAAGATCACGCCCGAGGTCGTCTCGATGATCGTCGTTCCATTCTGCAGCCTGCTGCTTGCCGTCATGGCCGCCCACTTTGTCCTTGGACCCATTGGCTGGTGGCTCGGTAGCGGTGTCTCCGCCATCATTTACGCCGGCATCACCGGCCCGTTCCGCGCCCTGTTCGGCGCTCTCTTTGGTGCGTTTTATGCGCCGCTGGTTATTACCGGCCTGCACCACATGTCTAACGCCATCGACCTGCAGCTGATTGCCGATTTTGGTGGCACTATGCTTTGGCCCATGATCGCGCTTTCCAATATCGCACAAGGCTCGGCTGTATTGGGCATGGCGTACCTGCAGCGTTCCAACGATCGTGACCAGCAGGTAAATATCCCCGCCATCATCTCTTGCTACCTGGGTGTTACCGAGCCTGCCATGTTCGGCGTCAACCTTAAGTACACGTTCCCGTTTGTGTGTGCCATGATCGGCTCCTCCCTTGCTGGTCTTTTGAGCGTGGTGACAAACTGCACCGCAAACGCCGTTGGCGTCGGTGGCCTGCCGGGAATCCTTTCGATGCAGCCTGACAGCTGGGCGATGTTTGCGGTTTGTATGCTCATCGTGCTGGTCGTTCCTTTTGTCCTGACGGTTATCGTGGGCTCCAAGAAAGGCATTCGCGAGGAGGCCGAGGCCATTGCCGCCGAGATTCGCGCGGAGTTGGCCGCTCAGGATAAGTAACCCTACGAGCAGTAACCCTACGAGCGCCGCGGCGGCTTTGTTCGTCAGCGGTGCTCGCGAATTTCACATTTCCTGTTGGAGGGAGGACGAGCGATGCTTGATATCAGCAATAAGGTCGTGTACCAAATCTATCCCAAGAGCTTTAACGATTCTAATGGTGACGGCTGGGGCGATCTGCCCGGCATCACGCAAAAGCTCGACTACCTCAAGCAGCTTGGTATCGATTACCTCTGGATAACCCCATTTTTTGTCTCGCCGCAAAAGGATAACGGCTACGACGTGGCCGATTACCGAAGCATCGATCCGCGATTTGGAACCATGGAGGAGTTCGAAGAGCTTTCGCGCGAGGCGCATGCGCGCGGCATCGGCCTTATGCTCGACATGGTATTTAACCATGTTTCGAGCGAGCATGAGTGGTTTCAGCGAGCCATCGCGGGCGACAAGCGCTATCAGGACTACTTTATTTTTGAAGAGGGGACACCGCGTGAGCTTCCCTGCAACTGGGAATCGAAGTTTGGCGGTCCCGCCTGGACCTGGGAACCTCATGTTGGCAAATGGTACCTGCACCTATTCGATCCGGGCCAACCCGACCTCAACTGGAAAAATCCTGAAGTGAGGCATGAGGTTGCCGATGTCTTGCGTTTTTGGCGCGAGAAGGGCGTTGACGGCTTTCGCTTCGACGTAATCAATCTAATCGATAAGCCAGATTCATGGGAAGACGACTACGAGGGCGATGGTCGCCGCTTTTACACGGACGGTGCGCGTGTGGACAGCTACATCCAGGAGCTGGTGCGTGAGGGCGGCATCGAGGGCATGATGACGGTCGGAGAGATGAATTCGACGGGCCTTGAGGCTTGCATTCGATATACGCAGCCTCAAAACCACGAGCTCGCTATGACCTTCAACTTCCATCATCTTAAGGTCGATTTTGAGAACGGGAGGAAGTGGGTAAACAAGGCTCCTGACTTTGCGCTGTTGCAAAAGACTCTTGCCGCCTGGCAGGAGGGTATGCAGGCGGGCGGTGGTTGGAATGCCGTGTTCTGGGACAATCACGACCAGCCACGTGCCCTTTCGCGTTTTGGGACCGACGGTTCCCTGCGCATTCCCGCGGCAAAGATGCTCGCGCTCTTTATGGACCTGTTGCGCGGCACGCCCTATATCTATCAAGGTGACGAGCTGGGCTCGACCAACGCACACTTTACGAGCATCGAAGAGTTCAACGATGTCGAGAGCCGCAACTATTACCGCATCTTGCTCGAGCAGGGAAAGGCACCCGAAGAGGCGCTCGCGATCATCAACATGCATTCGCGCGATAACGGCCGCCTGCCTATGCAGTGGAATGGCGAGGTGCACCATGGTTTTTCGATCGCTGAGCCTTGGGTTCCGATGGCTCGCGATGCGAAGGATTGTAGCCAAGATGAGATAACGGCGGAGCTCGAAGTGGGCGTTTCGAATTCAATTTTTGAGTTCTATCGTCAGGTGAATGAGCTGCGGCACGAGTTGCCTGTGGTGGCGACGGGCAAGGTCCGTTTTGTTGACGCGGACAGTGCGCCCGTGCTCGCGTATGGGCGATTTGGCAATCTTCCTGTCGGAGAGCCCTATGATGCGTCGGTGGCGACGATCGAAGACATGACCGCGCCTGGATCGATGCTTGTGGTTGCCAATTTCTTCGATGGTATGAGCGAAGTGGGCCCGGAAGTCCGGGAACTGCTGGCTCAAGGGGAGTGGGACGTGCTGCTGCACTCGTATGGGGATGTTGAGGACCTGCAGGCGCTTCGCCCCTTTGAGGGATATGCGCTCATTCGTAAATAAGCGCATGGGTATTGTGTCCATTTGCAGCTGAGTGCGGCCTGATTGGCACAATTAAACGGCTCAAATCCTGATTTGGATTTGAGCCGTTTGTCGTTACTGCTCGGGTTCTTCGATTTTATCGATGGTCCAGGCGGCTCCGAGACCGCCGGTGGTGTTGCGGCGGATGCGTACGGTAACCTCGCGGCGCTCGCCGTCCTGCGTGTAGCGCAGCGGGAAACTCGCTCGGTTGCGCGCGACGTCGATGGTGCCGCGCTCGCGGGCGATCCAGTAGTACTCGCCGACGATACCGAGGGTATCGGCGCCGTAGGGGAGATAGGTCGACAGCTGATGCAGCAACGGACCGGGGCAGAAGACCTCGGTTGCGATATCGATGGGGAAGTCCTCGGGGATGGTCGGTGCTGTGGGTGCGGGGGCTGGTGGCGTGGCCGGTGCAGGGGCCCGCCCATCGACGGGCGCCATCCCGGGCGCGGACGCGGGTTCGGCAGCGGACACGGGTTCGGGGTCCGCTGCCGGCATCGCCGCGGAATCTGTGGACTCGACGGTAGCGGGTGCATCTGTGGGCACGGTGTCGACCTCGACTTGCGGAGCGTTCTCATGCTCGACGCTCGGCTTTGTCTCAACCGGCGTGGAAGCCATGGTGGTGATACCTGCGTTGGCGTTCTCGGGGTCATAGACGACCGTGAGCGAGATGGCGGGCTGCGGCGTCTCGGGCTCCGGTGTCGCCTCGGTAGCGTTTTGATCTGCGGGCTCGTCAGACTGACCGTCCTCGGCATTGTCGCCAAAGACATCGCTATTCTGGAACACGGGCGCCTCGGGTTGGCCAGCCGTCTCTTCGATTGTCGACGTGGGAGTCTCGTTGAGCTCAACAGTGGCTTCCTGATCAGACATGGCTTCGGAATCAGTTGCGGTGGCGATTTCGGTTTCGGCTTCTGCCGTCACCTCGATAGCGACTTCGATCTCTGTCTCGGGCTTGGGTTCCGGCACGGCTTCAACCATGGCTTCTGGCTCGGTGCGCTTTACGTGCTTGGGGCGCACGGCCTTGAGGTCCTTCTCACCGCGCTTTTTCTTTTTGTAGGACTGCTTGGCGCCCTTGACTGCCTTGGGCTTGTCCTCGCCCTTGGCAAGTGCGGCATCCCAGGCCTCGTTTGCGATGACCGTGGCATACAGGCGACCGCCCTTAAAGACGGTCAGCTTAATGCAGTCGTCAAGCTCCTCGAGCAACTCGCGCGTGGACTCAAAGCCCAGGTCGTAGGCCGTCATATCGCCCGCGGCGAGTGCCTCCTCGACCTGCGTCATAAACGTTTGCTTGCCGCATCCAATCGCATCGCGTAGCAGTCGATACAGATAGATGTGGTTGCCCAGCGAAAGCGTGGGCCTAACTATTGTCTTGCTCATGGCAAATCTCCTCTTTACACATGTAAAGCATCTTACCATCGCATAGCGTTCGCCATGGCGGCGCCCAAGGCAAACGGGCGCGAACCGCTGTCGATTCGCGCCCGTTATACAGGTCGGTTATCTATGAGAGGCAAATGTGCTTAGTTGCCCGATGCCGTGCCTTGGCTCGAGTTGTCGGATGCCGTGCCGGACGCGGTTCCGCTCGAGCTGTTCGAGCTGTTGGTGTTGCTGCTGTCTGCTGTGCCCGTTCCCGAAGTGCTGTCGCTCGTCTGGCCGCCCGTGCTCGGCTGCGAACCGTCAGTCGTTTGGCTTGAGTCGGTCGTGCCGGACGGCGTGCTGCTGTTGGCCGTAGAGGAATCGGTGCCCTGCGATTGGTTTTGGGTGTTCGAGGACGAATTGGCAGAGGTGGAACTGTCTTGCGTATCGTCCGTCTTCGCCTGCTGATCCTGCGACTGGGTGTTGCCATCTGCATCGCTATCGGTCGTGCGCGACGAAAGGATCGGCTCGGGACGCTCGCCCAGACCCTCACCGGCAGTGGTGATAAGGATGGCGCCGGCGCAGGCGATGACCGCGACTATGGCGATAGCGATCGAGAAGATGATGACCTTCTTTTGCGTCTGGCTGCGCTCGGCCGCCGCCTTGGCGCGCAGGCTGTTGGGAGCGACGCGCGCCGTGGTCGCGCGTCCCGCAACCTGGCGCATCTCTTGCGTAGTTGCGGCGCCACCTAGGTGCTCCTCGACATTGGGCTCAACGGGCTCGTAGGCGCCGGTAGGGTAGTCGACAGCGGCATGCGTGCCCTTGATTGCTTCGGCGCTGGCGGAGATAAAGTGGCGATAGACCTGCGAAGACACAACAGTGATGACTGAGCTCACAGCGGCACCAATCACCGAGCCGGCAATGCCGATCTTTGAAGCAAGCGCCACACTCGTGGCGGCAGCTGCGGCGCCGGCGATGATCTGGGGAATGGAAATGTCATCGAACAGGCCCTTTTTGGGCGCGATGGCCATGGTCTGTCCGATGGAATGGTTCTCGTGCACGCCGTTGTTGAGCGATGCCGGCGTCATGACGCGCGTGCGCGGCGCATCGGTGTACTTGGTTGTCATACGGGGTCCTCCCGGTGTAAATCTACTTCGTTTCGTGTAGCCATCAGGGTACCCACCAGATGTGAATCGTACGTGACATTTAACAGATACCATCAACTCATCAAGGGGGCCTGCTGTCTTTGGTGCAATAGCTTGATGCTAAACTGGATTTATGTTTGCGAGGTGGTTTACGTGATGTACCCGTATATGACATTCGAAGATGGAACCGAGGTCATTCATTCTGACCTGATTACAGATGGCGATATCGAAAAGGTTATCGTGCATTTTGAACGACCGACGGCAGAGGGCTTTGACTCCGCTCGTTGTGAGCTGCCTTCTTACAATTGGACCATGTGGGAGGGGCGTTTCACCGACGAGGAGAAGCGAGGCTTTGAGACTTTTCTGAGCAATAACGCCCATCTGCTGTATCGCTACGCCGCAAGCGGAGGAGCAAAAGTTGCCTAGCTTATTTCTTATTGGCGGCTATCGAGTCTTCTTTTGGTCCAATGAAGCGGGCGAGCCAATCCATGTCCATGTTTGCAAGGGGGCGCCTTCGGATAGCTCGGCCAAAATCTGGCTGACTCGCAGGGGCGGTTGCATTGTCGCTAATAACAAAGCGAAGATCCCCCGGAGCACGCTTGACGACCTCTGTGAAATTATCGCCGCTCAGCATGAATTGATTTGCTCTAAATGGAAGGCGTTTTTCCTTGTGGATGAGATCTCGTTCTACTGCTAAACGCTATTCTGACTTCTCTTTTCCAATTTTAATCATGAGCCCGCCCCATCAGCACTGATTGAACTTGACAGTACAATGGAGGCGGACTTTATCGCCGCCGCTCGTTGCGGCTAAACGGATGTGTTGGAGCTCGCATGAACGATTTTCTAAACGGTCAAGTTGAGAACGATGGCTTTTTGCGTGTGGCGGCGGCTTCGCCGCGGATTCGCGTGGCCGATGTCGAGGGCAATGCCGAGGTTGCGCTGGCGGCTGTTCACGAGGCTGCCGAGCACGGTGTTCGCGCTCTGGTGCTGCCCGAGCTCAACTTGTGCGGCTATACCGCGGCCGATCTGTTCCATAACCGCACATTACTGCATGCCTGCGAGGCGGCACTTGTGCACATCCTCGATGGAACCCGTGAGTTGCCGATCGTCTTTACCGTTGGCTTGCCCGTTGCGGTGGCAGAAAACATCTACAACTGCGCCGCCGTGTGCTGCGCGGGCGAGCTTTTGGGTCTTAGCGCCAAGAAATATCTGCCCAACTATGGCGAGTTCTATGAGCGCCGCTGGTTTGCTCCGGCGCCGGCCGATCCCGTGTGGGTTGAATTTGCCGGTCAGGGTCCGGTCCCGCTGGGCTCGGGGCTTGTCTACCGTTGCTGTGATGAGGGCGCCGAGGACCTGGTGCTGGGCGTTGAGGTCTGTGAGGACCTGTGGGTGCCGGCACCCCCTTCGACCGAGATGGCGCTTGCCGGTGCGACGGTGATCCTCAACCCGTCGGCCTCGGACGAGATTATCGGTAAGGCAGATTACCGCCGCAGCCTTATCTCTAACCAGAGCGCGCGCCTGTACTGCGCCTATGCCTACGCGGACGCGAGCGAGGGCGAGTCCACGACCGATATGGTCTTTGCGGGCGAGAACCTTGTCTACGAAAACGGCTCCAAGCTCGCCGCGACCAAACTGCTTACCTGCGATATGGCCATCGCCGACGTTGACCTTGACCGTCTGGTTGCCGAGCGCCGCCGCTCGACGACGTGGACGCGCGCGGACGATGCGCCGGAGGCCACGACCGTTGAGTTTTCGTTTGAGGGCGTGTTGGCCGAAGAGCCCGTTCTGCGCGATGCCTACGATATCGACCGTGTTTTCCCGCGTGCGCCCTTTGTGCCGGCCGACCATGGCGATCTGGTCGAGCGCTGCGAGACCATCCTCGATCTGCAGACCGCGGGCCTCAAGACGCGCCTTGCCCACACGGGTACCAAGGCGGCGGTCATCGGCCTTTCGGGCGGCTTGGACTCCACGTTGGCACTGCTCGTGACCGTGCGTGCCTTCGATGCACTGGGCCTGCCGCGTACGGGTATCACGGCGGTTTCCATGCCGGGCTTTGGCACGACGTGCCGCACCAAATCCAATGCCGAGTCGCTTGCTCGCGACCTGGGTGTGAGCTTCCGCGAGGTCTCGATTCATGCGGCCGTGGAACAGCACTTTAAAGATATCGAGCACGATCCGGCCGTGCAGGACGTGACCTACGAGAACAGCCAGGCCCGCGAGCGTACGCAGATCCTGATGGACCTGGCCAATCAGGCTGGCGGTTTTGTTATCGGTACGGGCGACCTGTCGGAGTTGGCGCTCGGCTGGGCTACCTATAATGGCGACCACATGAGCATGTACGCCGTCAACGCGAGCGTGCCCAAGACGCTTGTGCGCCATCTGGTGCGTTATGCGGCTGATGTCTTTGGCGGGCGCATTGCCGAGGTCTTGCTCGATATCCTCGATACGCCGGTGTCTCCCGAACTTCTGCCGCCCACGGGCGACGGCGAGATTGCGCAGAAGACCGAGGATTTGGTGGGCCCGTACGAGCTCCACGACTACTTCCTCTACTACCTGCTGCGTTTTGGCTTTGAGCCCGGCAAGATCTACCGCATGGCGCTCAAGAGCTTCGAGGGCGTCTACGACGTCAAGACCGTTCACACGTGGTTGCGTACGTTCTATCGTCGCTTCTTTGCCCAGCAGTTTAAGCGCAGCTGCCTGCCCGATGGTCCCAAGGTGGGCTCGGTGACGCTCAGCCCGCGCGGCGATTGGCGTATGCCGAGTGACGCTAGCTCGCGTCTGTGGCTTGCGCAGATCGACGCGCTCAATCCAGTTGACTAAGGTTGGTTAAATTGAACCAATACGGGGGTTGCAAGCGTTACACTTTTGCAATCTGATGGCCCGTATCGCGCGGCGCTCTTGTCGGAGCGCCGCGTTTTTTATATCGAAAGGTGGCACCATGCAGGCATCGCAGCGTCTCGACCGCTTTGGCGCGGAGGTCTTCGCCTCGCTCAACAATAAGCTTCTCGTGCTGAAGGCTCAGGGCAAGACCATTTACAACATGAGCGTGGGCACGCCCGACTTTAAGCCGTACGACCACGTGGTCGAGGCGCTGACCCAGGCCGCCCAGGACCCCGAGATGTGGAAGTATGCCCTGCGCGACCTGCCCGAGCTTAAGCAGGCCGTGTGCGATTACTATGAGCGTCGCTTTGGCGTTTCGGGCATTACGCCGTCCATGGTGCAGTCGTGCAACGGCACGCAGGAGGGGGTGGGCCATTTGGGCCTTGCCCTGCTCGATCCGGGTGACACCATTTTGGTTCCCGATCCGTGTTACCCGGTCTTTGAGGCGGGTGCCAAGATCGCCGATGCCAAGCTCGAATACTATCCGCTGGTTGCCGAGCACAATTACCTGCCCTATGTGGCGGGTATCGATTCCGAGGTGGCCGATCGTGCCAAGTATATGATCGTGTCGCTGCCCGCGAACCCGGTCGGCTCGGTGGGCACTCCCGAGGTCTACGAGGAGATCATCGCTTTCGCCCGCGAGCACGACCTGCTCATCGTCCATGACAACGCGTACTCCGACATCGTGTTCGACGGCGAGCCGGGCGGAAGCTTTTTGCAGTATCCCGGCGCGCTCGAGGTGGGCGTGGAATTCTTCTCGCTTTCCAAGTCGTTTAACGTCACCGGTGCCCGCATCGGCTTTTTGGTCGGTCGCGAGGACGTGGTCTCGGCCTTTGCCAAGCTGCGCAGCCAGATTGACTTTGGCATGTTCTTCCCGATCCAAAAGGCTGCCATCGCCTGCCTGAACGGTCCGCGCGATGAGGTTGAGGCACAGCGTCTGAAGTACCAGGAGCGCCGCGATGCCCTGTGCGACGGCCTTGAGGGCTTGGGCTGGGAGCGTCCCAACGCGCATGGTTCGATGTTTGTGTGGGCCAAACTTCCCGGCGGCCGTACCGATTCCATGGCGTTTTGCGAGGAGCTCATGGAGAAGGCCGGCGTTGTGGTGACGCCGGGTGCGAGCTTTGGGCCTTCGGGCGAGGGGCACGTGCGCATGGCGCTGGTCTTGCCGCCCGATCAGATCGCTCTGGCCGTCGAGGCTATTCGCGAGGCGGGTCTGTATTAAAAAGACATCTAGGCGCGTCAATAGTTCGAAACCGATTTCGGGCAGTTATCTTACGAATTCTGCAAACAATTTCGGTAAACGGTCGATTTTTGGCTGCGAATAGGCGCATAATCAAAGTCCCGATTGGCTATATTGGGATTACGGCAAGCCGCTTGGGTCGTTCCCGGGCGGCCTGTTTGTGGAGAGAGATGGGAGTTTCTAATGGTTAACGAGAAGAAGGTCGCTATTGTCGGCTGCGGTTTCGTCGGTTCGTCGTCGGCGTTCGCACTGATGCAGAGTGGTCTGTTCTCCGAGATGGTCCTCATCGACGTGGACAAGAACCGCGCCGAGGGTGAGGCACTGGATATCGCGCACGGCATGACGTTTGCCGAGCCGATGAAGATCTACGCCGGCGATTATTCCGATGTCGCCGATGCTGCCATGATCGTCGTCACCGCTGGCGCTGCCCAGAAGCCCGGTGAGACTCGCCTGGACCTGGTCAACAAGAACGTCAGCATCTTTAAGTCCATTATTCCCGAGATTAAGAAGTCCGGCTTCGACGGCATTCTACTAATCGTCTCCAACCCGGTCGACGTTCTGACCTATGCCGCCATCAAGATGTCCGGTCTGCCCGAGGGCCACGTCATCGGATCCGGCACCGTGCTCGACACCGGCCGTCTGCAGCAGATGCTCGGCGCTCACGTCGAGGTCGATCCGCGCGACGTTCAGGCCTACGTCATGGGTGAGCACGGCGACTCCGAGTTTGTCGCTTGGTCCAGCGCTCAGGTTGCCGGCGTTCCGCTGAACACCTTCTGCGAGCTTCACGGCCATCTGGAGCATGAGGCTGCCGAGAAGCGCATCGCCGAGGACGTCAAGAACTCCGCCTACACCATCATCGAGAAGAAGCACGCCACCTACTACGGCGTCGCCATGGCCGTTAAGCGCATCTGCACTGCCGTCATGCGCGATGAACAGACCGTTCTGCCCGTCTCCTCGCTCATGGTGGGCGAGTACGGCCTGTCCGATCTTGCCATCTCCATGCCGACCGTCGTTGGCCGCGACGGCGTTGTCTGCCGCGTCCCCGTGCCGCTGAACGATGACGAGCAGCATGAGCTCACCGTCTCCGCCAAGGCCCTCAAGGACATCATCGACAGCGTCGACTTCTCCTGCTAAATTAGGCTCGTTTGCCAGCAAGCTACAATGAAGGCGCTTGGGTCCACACGACCCGGGCGCCTTTTTGGTGCAAGGGGGACAGGTTGCTTTGCGCCATTGTTGATGGGAGAGCCATGTCGGATTCGCCTAATTTTTTGACCTATGCCCAGACGGCGTTTGATCCGTTTGAGGAACGGTCGTTCTGCGCGGTGGATAGCCTGGTCTTTGCGTGGCTGTCCTATTTGCGTTTGCCGGGGGATATGCCGGAGCTTACCGGCTGGCAGGGTCTTGACGTACGCGAGCTGCTGCGTGCCGAGTGCTACCGGGACATGATTGGCGACCTGTGGGATCCGGAGGGGAGCAGGGCCTTGTTGGAGGCCGTGGCAGCAAGCCCTCGCTACCGTGGCGTGCACGTTTGCGGCTATCGTGCCGTGAGCGATGTGGTGGTGACAGAGCAGTTTGCGGCTATGACGTTCCGATTTCCGGCGGGGTTTAGCTATCTTTCCTTCCGGGGGACCGACAGCACGATTGTGGGCTGGAAAGAGGACTTTAACATGGCGTTCCGGTGTCCTGTGCCGGCCCAGGAATCCGCGGCGCGTTATGTGGACGAGGCAGCGGATACGATTGACGGGCCGCTTTTGTGCGGAGGTCATTCCAAGGGTGGAAACCTTGCGGTGTACGGTGCGGCGATGTGCTCCGATGTCGCCCGTGAGCGAATCGAACGGGCGTATTCCCATGATGGTCCGGGCTTCGTCGAGGAGTTTCTGAACGGCAGCGCCTTCGCTGATCTATCCAGTCGAATCGACAAGACGCTACCTCGGTCGTCGATTTTTGGCATGATGTTCGAGACGCAGGAGGACTATGCCATCGTTGAGAGCACCGAGTTCAGCTTGCTGCAGCACAATCCCTTTAGCTGGGTGGTTGATGGTCGCGACTTCGTGTACTGTGAGCGCCTGTCCGCCGGTGCTCGATACGTTGATGGCTCCATTCGCGAGATGCTGCTTGCGGTGTCGCCTAGCGAGCGCGAGCGTTTTGTAGATGCGTTGTTCTCCGTGCTTGAGGCTACGGGTGCTGAGCGGTTTGCGGATATCGCCGGGAATCTGCGCGAGAGCCTGCCCGTGATGCTCCAGACTGCGCAAGGCTTTGACAAGGATACGCGACGCTTTGTCTCGCAGACCATCGCGGCAATCCTTAAATGCGCACTGCTGCCCAAACGACCCCAGATCGACATGCCCGCTGCCGGCAAGAGTTTGGCAGAACAGCTCGAGGCTTGGCAGTCCGAGCTCCTGCGCTAGCCATTGGTGCAAAGCAACCTGTCCCCGATGCACCAATCTTCGATGCGCCTGGGGCGGGCTCGACCGCTATACTGGTTCGTGCTCAATTCGATCTAGAACGGAATGCCGTATATGAAAATCAATCACGCGATTCTGCATATCCTGGACTTTGACTCTGCCGTCAACGTCATGAGCCAGCGAGAGCTCGATATCGAGAGCCGCACCGTGCGCAACTTTGTGACCACACATTTGCGCCGTGCCCGTACATCGGCCGATAACAAGCGCGCCACGTTTGCCGAGAACTCCGCATTCGGCGGCGAGCTCAAGGGCTATTTCTTTGGCGAGCGCGAGTTCGTGGACCTGTCGCAGCAGATTGCGGAGTTCATTTCCTCCGAGCTCACCAAGGCCGAAAAAGCCGAGTCCACCGATGTGCTCGTGGCCGACTTTGACGACGACGAGGATGCCCGCTGGTTTGCCGTGATGTTGCTGGGCTCCAAGCAGGCTTTTATGCACGAAGTGGGCCGCGAGGAGGGCGAGGTGCGCAACGACATCACGCGCCACTATGCTATCCTGCCGAATCCTTCACAAAAGGTGTCAAGCTATGCCATCGTGCGCGCGAGCACCATGGAGATCGGTTATGTGGACAAGAAGCGCAAGATTGCCGGTGAGGACCGTATGCTTATCCCCGATGGCCTGCTGCAGTGCGACACGGGCGTATCGGGCAAGGAGGTCATCGATACGGTGACCCGCGTGGTCGAGGAAGTTGCCGAGGAGCACGGTGCCAATACGGCCGTGGCGCTCGCCAAGGTTAAGGCAGCTGTCGCCGAAAAGGTCGAAGACGACGAGGAGCTGCCGCCTTGGGATATCGTCGACGAGGTCTTTGAAGACGAGCCGGTCATCAAGGAGAGCGTGCGTGCGGTGCTGACCGAGGAGAAGGTACCGGAGCGCGTGCCCGTGGAGCGCAAGCAAGTCGAGCGCGCGGCCGTACGCAATCACAAGATTCGTACCGACACGGGTATCGAGATCAGCTTCCCGGCAGAGATGGGCTCAAACTCCGAGTACATCGAGTTCGTCAACGAGCCTAACGGCCTCATCTCCATCGAGCTCAAGAACATCGGCAGCATCGAGAATCGATAAAGCTTTTTTCTTTTGAATAAAAGTCTGGATTATATTTCGATGTATACTTGGAAATATAATCCAGACTATTTTTTTGGAGGTCAATAATGTCCCCACTTGTTCTGGAAAAACCGGTGTTTACGAAAGACCAGGTTGTTTCTGCTACCGAAGCAAGCAAGTCTTTATCCGCCATACGCAAGCGCGCCAAGCGTGCCCCGCAATTCATTGCAGACCATAACGATATCGATACCGTGATTGTCGATTATGCCGCCTATGAGGAAATGTACGGCGCGCTGCAGTATCTGCGCGAACTTGAGATTGATCGCATCGCGGCGGACCGAATCAAGAACGGTCCGCACGAGTTTATTCCGTTTGAGGACGCCTTAACTCCTGAGGAGCTCGCAGAGTTTGAGTCAATGGATCCCGACGCGATTTCCGACGAGGACCTTTTCGAATGAGTGGACATTTTGTCATCGGCTTTTTGAATCGAGATGTCGAGAAGGAATATCAAAAGCTTGATGGTTCTCAGCGAAGACTCGTGCGCATTGCAATAGAAAAATTAAAGACGCGCGCCGATGAAATCGGAACGCCGCTTCACGGTGAGCTTGCCGGCTGCAAAAAGATCAAATGGCGAAACGCGGGACTCCGAATGATTTTTCGAATTCGAGAGGACGGAACAGTTGAGATTGCCGAGATTGTAGCAATTGGGCGGCGTGACCGTTCCGAGGTCTATAAGACGGCCGCAGGGCGCCTGTCAAAGCGACCCGCCATGGTTGAATACGACGGAACCCTGAGATGATGAAGGCCGAAGCCCCGATGGTGCTTCGGCCTTTTTTGTTTTCGGCTTGGTTGCTGACACTGTGCCGCAGGTTGAGCATACGTCAGCGAAAACGCGGTTTGTCAAAACCGCGTAACCTTTAAAGCTGGCGCAGGCCTTCCTCGAGGCCGGTCTTGCTGTCGGTCTTCTCGTCGCGCATCTTGATGACGCGGGCGGGGACACCGGCCACGACGGCGCCGGCGGGGACATCCTCGACACATACAGCACCGGCGGCCACGACGGCACCCTTGCCCACGCGCACGCCTTCCAGGACTACAGCGTTGGCGCCGATCATGACATCGTCCTCTATGATGACAGGTGTGGCGCTGGCGGGCTCCACGACGCCTGCCAGCACGGTACCGGCGCCGATGTGGCAGTTCTTGCCCACGGTGGCGCGGCCGCCCAGCACGGCGCCCATGTCGATCATGGAGCCCTCGCCAATGACGGAGCCGATGTTGATGATGGCGCCCATCATGATGACGGCGCGATCGCCGATCTCGACGCGGTCACGGATGATCGCGCCCGGCTCGATGCGGGCGTTGATGCCCTTAAGGTCGAGCATGGGCACGGCGGAGTTGCGGCAGTCGTTCTCTACGTCGTAGTAGTCGATGGAGTCGGCGTTGGCGTCGAGGATTGCCTTGAGCTCGTCCCAGTCGCCAAAGACGGTCTTGCCGCGACGGCCGCCGTAGACATGCGCGTCGCCCCAGGCAACCTCCATGCCGGGCTTTTCGCGCACGTACAGTTTGACGGGCGTCTTCTTGGGCGCGGTGGCGATGTAGTTGATAATCTCCTGTGCATCCATCTCGGCTGCGTTGCTCATATGCTGTCTCTCCTTTGGGTGGATCCGGTTGATACCTGGTTAGGCAAACATGATCTGGTCGAACGTGTAGAAGCCGGGCTCGCGGGTGACGAGCTTCTGGGCGGCGGCCAGGGCGCCGTTGACGAAGATCTGGCGGCTCGTGGCACGGTGCGTGAGCGTGACCTCCTCGTCCTGGCCAAAGAAGCTCACCTCGTGCACGCCGGCGACGGTGCCGCCGCGCAACGAGTGCATACCGATTTCCTTGGGGTCGCGCGCGCCGCACATGCCCTCGCGTCCGTAGACGGGGTGGTAGCCTGCCTCGGGCTCGGCCTCGACTACGGCGTCGAGCAGCAGCTTGGCGGTGCCGCTGGGGGCGTCAACCTTTTGGTTGTGGTGCGTCTCGACAATCTCGCAGTCAAAGCCGGGCAGCTCGCGCGTGGCCTGGGCCACTAGATGACGCAGGGCGGCGATGCCGATGGAGTAATTGCCCGAGTGCATAACGCGGGCGTTCTGGCCCAGCTCACGCAGGCGGTCCATCTGCTCGGGAGTGTAGCCTGTGGTGCCCGAGACCAACGCCGTACCCGTGCGCTCGACATAGGCGACGACGGCGTCGAAGGTCACGACGTTCGAGAAGTCGATAATCACATCGGCAGCCGGTGCGTTCTCGAGCTCGCTCAAATCGAAGCCAATCTGGGCCACGATATCAAAAGCGGGCTGCCCGGCGGCGTCGACAATTCCTTCGGCGGTAGTGCGGATGAGCGAGCCCATGCGGCCCGTTCCCATAATGACGGTCTTAATCAAGCAGACCAGCTCCCTTCAGAGTATCGGTAAGTGCGGCTCGCGTGTCGTCTGCCATGGGGCATAGCGGCATACGGTAGTTTGCCTCGATCATGCCCATCTGGGCGAGCGCTTCCTTAACGGGGATGGGGTTGACCTCGCTAAAGAGGGCGTTGATGAGCGGCTGGCCGGCAATCTGGATATCGCGGGCGCGCGCTACGTCGCCGTCCAGATAAGCGCGGCACATGTCGTGCACGAGTTGCGGCTGTACGTCGGCCCACACGCTGATGGTACCCGAAGCGCCTAGGCTCATGAGCGGCACGGTGAGTGCATCCTCGCCCGAGTACATGCGGAAGTCATCGGACAGCAGGTGGGCGATCTTGGCCGCGTAGGCGACGTTGCCCGAGGCCTCCTTGATGCCCATGATGTTGGGGTGCGCGGCCAAGCGCTCTACGTTGCGCTCGCTGATACCGCAGCCACAGCGGCCTGGGATGTTGTACAGAATGCAGGGGATGTCCACGGCGTCGGCCACGGTCTTAAAGTGCTGGTAGATACCCTCTTCGTTAGACTTGTTGTAGTAGGGGGTAATGAGCAGCAGACCATCGGCACCCAAGCCCTGGTAAGTGAGCGACTTAGTGAGCATGGTTTGCGTGGAGTTAGAGCCCGAGCCGGCAATAACGGGGACGCGGCCCGCAACCTGCTTGACCACTGCGGCGACAACGGAGTTGTCCTCGTCGTCGGTCATCGTGGCACTCTCTCCGGTGGTGCCCAGGGTGAGGATGGCGTCAGTGCCATTTTGCAGGTGGAAATCGATAAGGCGCTCAAGCGCGTCAAAGTCGACACTGCCGTCCTTTTTAAACGGCGTGACAAGGGCGACGATTGAGCCCTCGAGATTGCGGATATCCATGTTCTTCTCCTTCGCTTCCGCGATCTGGACGCGTTTGTTCCATTGGGCGGCGACTGCTAGGCGCTCGTCTTGAGCGCGACGGCGGGCGGCATCGGCGCGCGATTTGGCCAGCAGCTCGCGGCCGCACGGCAGCACGTCGAGCGTGGCAAAGTAATCGCCCGGGCGCTCGGCGCGGCGGATGAGGTCTGCCGAGCCATCGGGGCGCAGCAGGACCTCGGCGGAGCGCAGACGGCCGTTGTAGTTGTAGCCCATGGAGTAGCCATGCGCGCCGGTGTCGTGAATCACGAGCAGGTCGCCCATGTCGATATGTGGCAGCTCGCGGTCGATGGCGAACTTGTCATTGTTCTCGCACAGATTGCCCGTGATGTCGTAGGTGTCCGTAACGGGCTTTGTGGTCTTGTCGTTGCCACCCGGCTGGCCCATCACCGTGATGTGGTGGTAAGCGCCATACATGGCGGGACGAATGAGGTCGACGGCGCTGGCGTCCACGCCGATATAGTCCTTGTAGATTTGCTTCTCGTGGATGGCCTTGGTGACCAGGCACCCATAGGGGCCCATCATAAAGCGGCCCATCTCGGTACAGATCGCCACATCGCCCATGCCGGCGGGAACCAGAATCTCGTCGTAGGCCGTGTGTACCCCTTCACCGATGGCGTGGATGTCGTTGGCCTGCTGCTCGGGCAGGTAGGGGATGCCGACGCCACCAGATAGATTAATGAAGGCGACGTGTGCGCCGGTCTCGCGCTCCAGGCGTACGGCAAGCTCAAAGAGGATGCGCGCGAGCTTGGGGTAGTAGTCGTTGGTGACGGTGTTGCTGGCAAGGAATGCGTGGATACCAAAGTCCTCGGCGCCCTTGGCCTTGAGCATGCGGAAGGCCTCGAAGAGCTGCTCGGTGGTCATGCCATATTTGGAGTCGCCCGGGTTGTCCATGATGCCGTTGGAGAGCTGGAACAGACCGCCCGGATTAAAGCGGCAGCTGACCGTCTTGGGGATTGGCCCCGCAACGTGCTCAAAGAACTCGATGTGGCTGATGTCGTCAAAGTTGACGATGGCACCCAGCTTGTCGGCGAGCTCAAAGTCGGCCGCCGGCGTGTCGTTGGACGAGAACATGATGTCGTGGCCGGTGATGCCCAGTGAGCGGGCGATCATGAGCTCGGTATAGCTCGAGCAATCGCAGCCGCAGCCGTATTCGTTGAGGATGGAGATAAGTGCCGGGTTAGGGTTGGCCTTGACGGCAAAGTATTCCTTAAAGCCCGGGTTCCATGCAAAGGCGTCGCGCACTTCTTGCATGTTGCGGCGGATGCCCGCCTCGTCGTATAGATGAAACGGCGTGGGGAACTGCTCAACGATATGCTCGAGCGTTTCCTTGCCCACAAACGGCTTCTTTGCCACATATGCCTCGTTGGGAGTCAATGACAT
This sequence comes from Collinsella sp. AM28-11LB, assembly GCF_003469895.1. NCBI lineage: Bacteria > Bacillati > Actinomycetota > Coriobacteriia > Coriobacteriales > Coriobacteriaceae > Collinsella > Collinsella sp. AM28-11LB. The sequence continues at coordinate 33,289 of NZ_QSKJ01000006.1, read as the reverse complement.
GTCCCGTAAACCTCGCTATCCAGACGGCGCTACCTGCGCATCGAATCCGCATAGCGTGGACCCAATGTCCGGATAGCGCTCCCGCATTGCTGCAGACAGTCCTGCGGGTGTTTCCCGCAGGCCCACCAGGCTGTTCGTGCCCGAAAAACCCAGTTCGGCGGGTTTCGCCTCCCCACGGGGTCAAAGTCTGCCGACTCGCCCGCGGCTCTTCGTGCCCGCGCCTCTATCAAGTGGTAAAGACCCTACCACGTTGCACTTTACCAAACAAGAGTATTCGTATATAACGTTTAAAAAATGCAGGGATATGCTGGAAACATGTGTGCCACAATCCTGTATCACAATAAGTTGCAACAGATGTGCCTTACGAAGGGATTCTCTATGACCGAGCTCCAAGAACTCCGTCGCTATCGCCGCGATCTCCATCGCATTCCGGAGCTCGATTTCGATCTTCCGCAGACGATCGCTTATATCGAGGGCGTGCTGGCGCCGCTCGCCTGCGAAGTGACCCATCCGTGCCCCAGCTGCGTCTGCGCTTTCTTTGACGCTGGCGTTGGTGCCACGCATGCCACGGCGATTCGCGCGGATATGGATGCGCTGCACATTGCCGAGGCGACGGGTGTGGCCTTCGCCTCGTCTTATCCTGGTAAGATGCACGCTTGCGGGCACGACGGGCACATGGCCATGGCGCTTGCCGCCGCGACGTATGTCGACCGTACGATTCGCGAGCAGCCGGGCACCATTAAACGTAACGTGCTCTTTGTGTTCCAGCCGGCCGAGGAGACAACCGGTGGTGCCAAGAATGTGTGCGAGAGCGGCGTCTTCGAGCGCTACGGTGCCGACCGCATCTTTGGCTTTCACGTGTGGCCCGACCTTCCCGCCGGCACGCTGGCGAGCTGCCCCGGTCCGCTGCTGGCACGTTCGAGCGAGACGCATGTGCATATTCACGGGACGAGCATCCATATCGCCAAGACCTATGGGGTTCCGGTTGAGGAATCGCGCGATGCGGCGCTGGCAGCTGCCAAGTTCTTGGTCGCCGAGCGCGAGCTGATGGACGAGCTGGGCGCCGATGGACCCTGTATCGGTAAGTTTGGCCTGCTGCAGGCCGGCACCGTCTGCAACGCCGTGGCGGGGGAGGCCCACGTGGCCGGCAGCCTGCGCGTGTTTACGGACAATATGTTCGACCGTGCGCGAGAGGGCGTGCGCCGCGTGCTTGATGAGGCGTGCGCCGCTACGGGCTGTACGTACGATCTCGACTTTGCTGAAGGGTATCCGCCGGTCGACAACGACCCCGAGCTGTTTGCCAGCGTCGCACCTGCTTTGCCCGAGCTGCAACTCGTGGATGAACCGCTGTTAATTGCCGAGGACTTCGCCTTCTATCAGCGCCATCTGCCAGGCGTGTTCTTCTTGCTGGGCGCGGGTGTGCCGGAGGGCCAAGGCAATCCGATCGATTCGGATGGCTGTCCTGCCTATGCCACAAGCGCCCTGCATACCGATACCATGCTCTTTGACGAGGAAATCCTGCTCAAAGGCCTCAATGTCTACAAACGATTGCTTGTGATGGAGTGACGATGAGGCGACGCCGACAGTCTGCCGTATATAGTCCGGGTGGATGCGGGTGCGGTTTGCTGCTGCTTCCGGTCATCGCTGTGAGCATTGGCGTGATGTTTGTGCTTGCTGGGCTGGCTGCGGCGGCACTCGTACTGTTTATCACTGCCATCGGCGTGACGATTTGGCTTTATCGCAGTCGTGAACAGCGCCGCGCCGACGGTAAGACCAATGTAGAATGGATTGCCTTTTGGTCATCGCCTACCTGCTGAGCATCAGCTATTTGGCCTTCTTTATCCTGTTGGTTGTGAGCACCTTTACCGGGGAATCCGTCACGGTGGGTTGATGCACTGCCAGCAGACGGTCGCGTAAAGTGCGTTTGCTCGGCGTTTGGATAACTGCATTGGCCGTTTACCGCAGCCTTAGCTCTCAGCTAATGAATCCAAGTTCAATCCTTTCTACGATGTGCTGTGTGCCGGCACGGTGGCCGGATAGTTGGAAGGATGCATAATGGCAAAAGAGGGAAAGAAACCGATCGGCAAGATCATTTTGGGCGTCATCGTGGTGCTCGTTGTTGTCGGGGCCGTAGGTTCTATGGGTGGCAACTCGTCTGGTTCTTCTACGGGTGATGCGGCAAAATCTGCTGAGCAGACCCAGCAGGTCGAGGAACAAAAAGAGGCACAAGAGCCCTATACGGTTTCGGATGAGGCAGGGGATACGTCTAATCAGTTCGCATATAAGATCACCGGCACGTTGACCAATAATACGGATAAAGAGCAAAGCTACATTCAGATTGAGTATGTTCTGTATGACGCGGACGGCAATCAGGTGGGAACGGCTCTTGCGAACACTAACCATCTAAAAGCGGGCGGCACCTGGAAGTTCGAAGCGTTGAGTACGGTATCTCCCGACCAGGTTGCTAGCTGGGAGCGTTCTGATGTGAGCGGCTTTTAACTAGAATTAATAACATGATTACTGTGCGAGCTGGGGAGGCGAAGCCGCGTGCCCGATAAAAAACTGACCGAGGAGCTGCTCGACGAGCTTCTCGATGCGCCAAGTATCGATGGCTACATAAGGGAACACGACTTTGCCGCCCCATCGCTTTCTGATTACCTAAAGCAGCTGCTGCAGGAAAAGGGACTGGAGCGTTCGCGCGTGGTCCGTATGGCCGACCTCAACGAGACGTTTGGCTATCAGATTTTTACCGGCACGCGGCATCCGAGTCGCAATAAAGTGCTGCAGATTGCCTTTGCCATGGCGCTGACGCTCAAAGAGGCCAACCGCGCCTTGACGGCGGCGGGCGCCAACGTCCTCAACTGCAAGGACCGCCGTGATGCGATCATCATTTTCTGCATCGATCGCGGCTGCAGCTTGCAAAAGGTAAACGAGGAGCTATACCGCTTTGGCGAGGAGACGGTGAGCTAGCGGCTGTCTGCCGGCGGAAGAGTCGGTCACGATATTTCGAACGTGCAGGGCATGGGCGTCATGGGGCGCCCGTGCCCTGCGTTATTATGGACGCTATGGATACTCAGAGCCCAACATATTCCGATGATGAGCTGACCGCCGCGCTCGCCGGCCACCTGGCGTCACTCGAGCGCGATGATAGCTATCGCGTAGACCGGGTGCTCAAGCGCTCGGATGTCGAGACGACCGAGCTCGTGTACTTTGAGGGCTCTGGCGGAGGGTCTCTCGGCCCCTTTGTTCGTAAGCGTATCGACGCATCGGCCCAGATTGGCGGGGTATATGAGCGTCTGTTTGCGGCCCAGCGCGCCGGACGACGCTATGAGCACTTGCCCCGGATTGTCGATTGCCGCCGCGTGGGCGACGAGCTTTGCGTGGTCATGGAATATATCGAAGGCGAAACGCTTGAGGCCCTGGTGGGACGTTTGGGCGCGACACCCGATTATGCGTGCGATCTGTTTGGCGCCCTTTGCGATGCAGCCGCTGAGTTCCATGCCGGCTTTGCGGCGGCCGGAGAGCGTCCGGTGCCGGTGATTCATCGTGATTTCAAACCCTCGAACATTATCGTCTCGGGTGTGCGATATACGGCCGACGCGGGTATGACCTTTTCGTCACTGGTGATTATCGATTTGGGGATTGCGCGGGTATGGCGTGACGGAGCCGATGCCGACACGGTTAAGTTTGGAACGCGACCCTATGCGCCGCCCGAGCAATATGGTTTTGGGCAGACGAGCGTGCGTAGCGATGTCTATGCGCTCGGCGCACTCCTGTTCTTTTGCTTGACGGGGATCGATCCTAAGCCGGGACGGAACATGCGCGAGCAATGCGAGGCGCGTGGCGTTCCCGCCCCGCTTGCCGATGTTGTCTGCATGGCGATGGCGCTCGATCCGGCCAAGCGCTTTGCAAGCGCGGAGGCGCTCGGGCACGCTGCGCGCGCGGCATATGAGCTGTGCCTGCCTGGGCCTGGCTCGATTGGCGAGACGGAGCCTTCAGCGACGCAGACTGCTCCGCAAACGGCGGCATCCACCGCGCGACAGTCCCAAGATGTCTCGATGGTGGCCCCTTGCCACAAGGGCCTGCTTTCGCGGATCCCGGAGCCCATCGGGCGTATATGGAACGGCTTTATCTATGCAGCAACCTTGCTGCTGCTCGTCGGAAGCCATTTTGCCGTGTTCCAGCCCACGGGAGCCAACCGTAGCTATCCAACGTGGTTTTTGGCCCTTGAGTATTTTCTTATGGTCGATGGCATGGTGGTGCTCATTGCGTTTGGCATGCTCGACCGCCGCAGGCTTCGGCGCCGCTTTCCCGTGCTCGATCGCTATCGGGGTCGCGAGTTTGTCACGCTGTGGCTCAAAGCGCTGGGGATTCTGGTCGCCATCATGATCGTGGTTGTTGCCATCGGCAATGCGACCGGCATCGTCGCCTAATGTGGTGTACCGCTTAAAGAAAAAAGGGCCCCGATGGGGGCCCTTCGACGTTGAGTTTAGATGCGGTTCATCTGGCTGGCGACCTTGTTGTACCAGTCCTGCCAGGTGGGCGGGCAGTACTTTTTGGCGGCTTCCGGGGTAAGCGTGGAGCCGTAATTGCGACCAAGATAGGCAACGTGGGCTGAGATGCCCTCGCTCCAGCTGCCGAAGCTGCGCCAACCGCCGCCAACGGCGCTCCAGCCCCAGGCGTTGTAAGAATTGGCGCAATAGAGGCCCTTGCTGCTCTCGATGCAGGCGATGGCGGGGGACCAGCGAGGGTCAACACCGGTGTTCCAGGCGGCCACGGCAAAGTTGTAGCCCTGGCCTGCCAGGGGGGAGCCGGCGAGGTAGTTGTCGATACGGCTGGTCCACTCGTTGATAAACGAGTCGTAATCGGAGTTGCCGGTATTGGGGTTGTTCACCGTGGTATCGATGGTGGTGTTGGAGTTATTTGCCTGGCTGTTGGAGTTGTTGCCGCTCACGCCAGTGCCCGCGAGCTTCTCGGCGGCAGCAGCCTTGTCGGCCTCGAGCTTGGCCAGCTCGGCGGCGTTCTCCTGCTCGGCCTTTGCCTGGGCTTCGCTGCGAAGCTGCTGGGCCTGCGCCAGTGCATCCTCGGCGGTTTTCTGCTCGGCCTCGAGCTGGGACTTGGCCTGCTCGAGCTCAGTCTTGTTCTGCTCGAGCTCGGTCTGCATCTTGTTGAGCTCATCGATCTCATCGACGCTCGAGCTCGTGATCTGGTTGGTGTATTTGCAGGTCGTGATGAACTCACCCAGGCTCTGCGCATTGACCAGGAAGCTCACGATGGGGTTGGTGCCCTTCTGGTATTTATACAGATCGCGCATGGCGGAGCTCGCCTTGGCCTGCTGATCGGGAAGCTCGGCTTCGATTTGCTCGATGCTGGCCTCGTTGGTGTCGATTTGCTTCTGAAGGTCCTCGAGCTTGGTGCGGGCCTCGTTGTAGGCGCCCGTGGCGGCTTCGATCTTCTGCTGGGCGGCGGAAAGCTGATCCTGCGTTGCCTGCGAGGCGGCATATGCCGCGACGGGGGAGAGCATCGGCGAGGCCGTCAGTGCAACGGCGAGCGCGGCGCTCGTGATGATACGAGCCGGCTTCGACGCGATGAGCGCTGCGGTGCGATGGTTCGAATGCTGCATCCAGTCCCTCTGCAATCAATCGTAGGTTATGGTTCGAAAGGTATTCTACTACTGCTTTCGACCTCAACTTGAACCTTAAAGGTTCTAAAGGGTCAAGTTGAACTTGAGGCTTTGGCTTTGACCTGCAGTTATATCGAATTGTTGAGAAACCATAGAGTTCAACTTTAACGTTACGAGGACCTGTTTGTGGGCGAGTTTTGGGCTGTGAAAGCTCTCTTAACGTGGGGTTTTGCAACTACAGGGCCCTATCGCGGTGAGCGTGGCTTTCATACTAGATAATTGCGTTGATTGCCATAGATACGGTGGAGCTTTAGGAGGAGACGGCCCGGCACGTTAGAATAAACAGGTTGCATAAAGACCGCTCAGCGTATGGGCAGTTGATGATAGGAAGTATCCATGGCATTGCAGTTTACAGAGCGTGAGTTTATCCCCGTGCTGCTCGGTGGCGACATCAACGCCTATTCGGTGGCGCGCGCCTTCTACGAGGAGTACCAGGTTAAGAGTCTGGTCTTTGGCAAGTATCAGACGGGTCCCGCGTACCGCAGTCAGATTATCGACTACACGCCCAACGTGGATATCGATACCATGCCCGTGATGCTCGGGACCGTCAACGGCATTGCCCAAGCGCATGCCGATAAGACGATTGTCCTTGTGGGCTGTGGAGATAACTATGTTGCCCTCGTGGCTCAGGCCAAGGATGCCCATGAGTTGGCGGATAACATCGTCGCGCCTTACGCTCCCTATAGCATGCTTGAGCAGTGTCAGAAGAAGGAGATCTTCTACGAGCTGTGCGAGAAGCATGGCGTGCCCTATCCGCATACCTTTACCTTCACCATGGCGATGCTGAATGCCCAAGGCGAGGCACCTGCCGAAGTGCTCGACCAGATCGATTTTCCTTACCCGATGATCCTGAAGCCTTCCGACGGCATCATGTGGTGGCAGCACGAGTTCGAGGGCCAGAAAAAGGCCTATGAGATTGCCGACCGTGCTGAGCTGGAACAGGTCATTCGCGACTCGTATGCCAGCGGCTACACCGACGACCTGATCTTGCAGGATCGCGTGCCCGGCAACGACGAGTACATGCGCGTGCTCACCAGCTATTCCGACCGCAACGGCAAGGTCCGCATGATGTGCCTGGGCCACGTGCTGCTCGAGGAGCATCAGCCCCATGGCGTCGGTAATCACGCCTGCATCATCACCGAGTCCAATGACGAGCTTATGGGTGGCGTGCGCAAGTTGCTCGAGGACCTTCACTTTGTGGGCTATTCCAACTTTGACGTTAAGTACGACGAGCGCGACGGCTCGTTTAAGTTCTTCGATTTCAACACGCGCCAGGGTCGCAGCAACTACTACGTCACCAACAGCGGCTTTAACGTTGCCAAGTATGTGGTGGACGAGTATGTGTTCAACCGCCCGTTTGAGCCGGAGTTTGTGACGGCGCAGGACGAGGCCCTGTGGATGGTCGTTCCCATGGGCGTCGTCGACAAGTACGTCAAGGATCCCGAGTTGCGCGCGAAGGTGCATCGCCTGGACAAGGAAGGCAAGGGCGCCGACCCTTCGTTTATGAAGGGCGACTTTGTCTTTAACCGCTGGCTGCGCATGTGGCACACCAAGCTGCGCCACTTTAAGCTGTTCAAGACGTATTACAAGTAGATGAGTGCGGCGCCCGTCCGGTTTACATCGGGCGGGCGCGGGTATGATACGCGCAATTGCGCAAGCGTCACCAAGGAGGCGGCGATGGAAAAGCTGGGAGTTATCGGCGGCATGGGCGCCGAGGCCACGTCGTATTACTACGACCAGGTGGTGCGTCATACGGCTGCTGCCTGCGATCAAGAACATATCGACATGGTGGTGCTCTCCAAGTCGACCATGCCCGACCGCACGCTGGCCATTAAGACCGGCGAGCATGCCAAGCTGCTGGCGACCATGAAAGAGTGTGCCCAGGCACTCGAGTCGCTGGGCTGTGCGCACATTGCCATTCCCTGCAACACGTCACACTACTTCTACGACCAGATCCAGTCGTTTACCAGGGTGCCGATCATTCACATGCCGCGCGAGTCGGTTCGCTATGCCCTTGCGGGTGCGGTGATGGGGGAGTGCGAGTTCGACCCCAACTTGAGCATGCCGGCCGAGCCGGTTCGCAAGATTGGCATTATGGGAACCGACGGCACCGTGGGTGCCGGCGTCTACGGGCGCGAGTGCGAGGCGGCAGGTGTCGAGGTTGTCTATCCCAGCGAGAAACGTCAGAACGATGTGATGTCGCTTATCTACGATGATGTGAAGGCCGGACGTGAGCCCGATATGGATAAGTTCGATCGCGTGATGTGGGAGTTCGCCCGCAGTGGCTGCGACCGTGTCATTTTGGCTTGCACGGAGCTCTCGGTGCTGCAAAAGTATCGCGAGATGCCCGAGATCACCCTCGACGCCATGGACGTGTTGGTGCGCGAATCCATCATCCGCAGCGGCGCACTCTATCGCCTGTAGCCCTCGACCTGCCAAGAAGGGACAGGTTTATTTTGGCAGGTTTTATCTGGGGAAACAGTAAGGCCCCGGCTCGCTCGATGCGATCCGGGGCCTTTTGCGTTTGTCGGTTGCCGTTGGCGATGGGCTAGAACAGGAAGCCGAGGACGATGAGCGCAACACTGACAGTAAGCACAGCAATGTCCAGCCCTGTGATGGGATAGCGCTTGTACGAGCTTGCGCGCGTGCGCAGGTAGAAGCCGCGCTGTTCGGCTGCTAGGGCCGTGGCATCGGTCTTGCCCACGCTCGAGATAAGCAGCGGTACGCACAGCGGCAGCATGAGCTTAAGCTTCTTGATGGGGTTTTTGGTGTCATACTCGACGCCGCGCGCGGTCTGCGCCTCCATGATGGCGTTCATCTCTTGGCCAAACACCGGCACAAAGCGCAGCGCCGTGGTAAAGGTGAAGGCATAACGATACGGCACGTGCAGCACCTCGACGCAGGCGTTGGCAAGGTCGTTGAGCTTGGTCACCATGAGCATGAGGATGAGTGGTAACGCCACGCCCAGCAGGCGCAGACAGGCCTTCGATCCTGTGATGAGGCCTGTGTCGGTGATAAAGCCCCACACCACGTTGCCATCGCGCATAAAGGCCAGCTGGAGCACCAGCATGATAAGCGCGAGCGGAATCAGCAACTTGAGTAGCGAGAACAGACGGTTGACGACGCCGGCATAGGCACCCAGAGCAAGGGTGAGTGCCAAAAAGCCCAGCAGCGCCACATAGGTGTCGGATAAGAAGATGCCGACGATGATGGCGGCGGCGAGGCCCAGCTTGACAACGGGGTTCAGGCGATGCAGCAGCGTATCGCCCGGCATGTAGTCGATGACGTTAACCACGGTGGACCATCTCCTTGGTAATTCGAACGACATCGGTGACCTCGCTCACCTGCGCAAAAGCGGGCGAGACGGAAGATGCCAGACGGCGCGAGAGTTCAATAACCTGGGGAGGCTCCACGTAGGCACGCCGCATGAGATCGATGTTCGAGAATAGCTCGTGCGTGCGGCCGCGGTCGAGGATGCGGCCGTTTGCCATCACCACGATGCGCTCGGCAAAATCCGAAACGACTTCCATATCGTGGCAGACCATGATAACGGCGCAACCGCGCTCGGCCATGGTGCGCACCGTTTCCATGACGGTCATGCACTCGCGGTAATCAAGGCCGCTCGTGGGCTCGTCGAGCACGACGATCTTGGGCTCTACGACCACGACAGAGGCGAGTGCCACCATCTGGCGCTGACCGCGCGAAAGCGAGAAAGGTGCCTCATCGGCAGGCAGGCCAAAGCGGTCGATGACGAGTTGAGCACGACGCAGAGCCTCGGCGCGGTCCATGCCGCCAAGCTCCAAGCCAAAGGCGACCTCGTCGAGCACAGTGTCCTTGCAGATCTGACGGTCAGGGTTTTGGAAGAGGGTTGCGACTTCGCGGGCGATACGGCTCGTGGGAACGGCTGCGGTATCCAGTCCCGTGACGCGCACACTGCCTGAGGCGGGCTTAAGCAGGCCTGTGAGCAGCTTGGTGAGCGTGGTCTTGCCGGCACCGTTTTGGCCGACGATGCCCACGAGCTCGCCGGGATAGAGGGTCAGGTTGAGGTCGTGGACGGCGGCGCCACCATTGGGATAGGCAAACTCAACATGATCGAAGGTGAGCACGGGCTCGGCGTCCTTGGCGCGCGGGCGCAACGACGGTGCGTGCGGTGAGCCGGCGGGTGCCTGTATGTCGCTGCTTGCGTGTGCGGGGTCGACGATGCCCGAAATCAGGCGCTCGGCCTCATCGACATCCAAGCAAGGGGTACCGCTTACCAGGCCATCGGCCTGGAGGCTATTGAAGATACGCGTGACGCGAGGGCAGTCGACGCCGATGGCACGGAGCTCGTCGGTATGCGCGAAGACCTCGTGTGGCTCGCCCTGCAGCGCGATTTCGCCATGGTTGAGCACGAGCACGCGGTTGCAGTACTCCGAGAGCAGGGCGACCTTTTGCTCAACGACGACGATGGTGATTCCAAGTGCGCGGTTTGCCTCACGTAGCGTCTCGAAGACCAGCGTGGAGCTGGCGGGATCGAGTGCCGCGGTGGGCTCGTCGAGAACCAAGACGCGCGGACGCATGGCGAGGATGGCGGCGATGGCTACCTTTTGCTTCTGTCCGCCCGAGAGGGTGGCGATCTCGCGGTCGCGCAGGTCGCTGATGCCGACGGTCTCGAGCGTTTCGCTCACGCGCTGCTCGATCTGGTCGTGGGGAACGCCAAAGTTCTCGAGTCCAAAGAGCATCTCGTCCTCGACGACCGAAGCGACCATCTGCGTGTCGATATCCTGCAGCACACTGCCGGCGATTTGCGACACGTCGGTGAGCGAGACTTCGCAGGTGTCGTGTCCGCCAACCATGACGGACCCAAAGAACGTGCCGGTGTAGTGGTGGGGCACGGCGCCCGACAGGCAGGCGGAAAGCGTGGACTTGCCGGCGCCCGAGGGCCCGATGATGCCGATGAAATCTCCCTTGTTCACGCTGAGCGAGATGTGGCTAAGCGCCTGCTCGGTCTGCGTGCCATAGGAGAACGAGACATCGTCGACGTTGATGATCGTTTCCATGGATACCTTTCATAGTCATTGGGGACGTTCTTACATGACTAGTCGTTTAAGAACGTCCCCAAGAGCTAGTTGTTTGGGACAGTCTTTGTTGGTGGAGTGCGGAGACGGCTTTACGAGGGGCCCCAGGTTGGCGCGAAAGAGGAGCGCAGCGTACTTGGGTACGCGAGCGACGAATGAACGCCAAGATGGGGTGGCTCGTAAAGCCGAGCGGGTTAATGGAGCCTAAGGGCCTTCTGGATGGGCAAGTAGAGGGCACCGACCAGAATGGCGTTAAAGACGGCGGTCATGGCGACGACGGGCAGCATAGCGGCGGCGAGCTCGCCCACCACGCCGAGCATGGCCATCTTGATGACCATGAAGATGACGCCCGAGACAAAGGTGGTCACGAACGTTGCGACGATGGCGACGGCAGACTTGACCTGTCCGTCCTTGGCAGCAGCGTTGACGATGACGGCCATGAGCATGGCGGCGATGCCCTCGGCGGCAAAATCGACGAACGGCGAGGTGGTGGTGATCTGGATCACGGCAGCCGAGATGAGGCCAATGACGAGCGCCTGGCCGATGTTGGGGCGAACGACCAGGATGGTGAGGCAGAAGGCCGAGATGATGAACTCGGGGCTGATCATGCCGCCCGAGATGCCCGAGATTGCCTTGCCGACGGTGAAGTTGAGGATGAAGCCGGCGGCAAGCAGGATGGCGAGCAGGACGAGGGCGCGGACATCGAGTTTGCCGCGGTCGGCGGTCTGGACGGTGCGGGGCTGGGTGGCGGTGGTGTTCTGAGACATGGTGAAAATCCTTTCGGAAGGGGAGTGCAAGAGAAAAGTGGGGGCGCGTGATGCGAATGCGATCGGGCTCGAGATAGAAAAAGGCCCCCGGTCGAAACCGGAGGCCTTCCAATCACCTAGAGCGCAAAAACAGGCGTGAGGGACTCACTGTCGACCGATCGTATTCGCATCACGCCACCACCAGTTGTTGAGAGAGTTCATCGTGTTCTTCATGTTGGTGGCTCCTTTCGTGATGCCGTGGCGCGGTCGCACCTAGTTGCTGTTGCGCTGCACTATAGCACAGCGAAGTGTGTGCGGGGAAATCTTTTTTAAAAAGATTTCAGGCGGGTTTCCCGGGTTTCCCGCCGGTCAAAAGAGCGGGCTGAGCGGGCGAGGCTGCCATCGCTACCTTGTCCGCTCAGCTAGGACATGAGGGCCTTAGGCCTTCTTGCGACGATAGATCACGTAGGCGCAGACGCCGATGATGACGACGGCGCCAACGGCCATGGCAGCCATGTTGTTGCCCTCGGACTTCTCCTCGGTGGCCTCTTCCTCTTTGACCTCGGGCTCGGCTACATCCTCATCGGAGAGGGCCTCGTCGGCGTAGGTGATGGACTCGACCAGGCAGTCGTTGTCGGCATCGTAGTCACTCGGGACGAACTCCTCGGAGAAATCCTCCTCCTTGAGGTAGTCACGCATCTCCTCGAGCATAGCCTTGCACTTGAGGAAGGTGTTCTTGGTGGCAGCCTTGCCGGCCTTGTTGGCCAGGGCGGTGCGGGCCTCGGTGTCCTCGGTGGCCTGCATGGCATCGTCGACGGTCAGGTTCTGCTCGATGAGTTCCTTCTGCAGGGCGTCGAGATAGGCGCGGACGCCGGTGGCGCAGTGGTCGCGGTTCTCATAGGCGAGTGTGTTGATGTCCATGAGGACGTAGTTGATGGAGTTCTTGGGCTCCTCGTTGTTCACGACGTCTTCCTCTTCGCAGTGATCAAAGGAGACATCCTGATCGCTGAAGTAGGGGCTGATCTCGGTGAGCAGTGCGGAGTAGAAGGGGATGGCGACGGAGAATTCGGCGTTGGAGAGCATCTCCCACTGAATGGTCGCGATCTCGGGGTCCATGCCCTGACGGATCTGGAAGGTGTGGATCTCGGTGTTGCGGTTGGAACCAATGGCATAGGCGCCGTCGGTGTTGGCGTTGAGGCCGGCGACATTCTCGCCACGAGTAGCAAAGCTGCGGATCATCTCAAAGGTGTTCCAGTCGGACTTGCCGGGCTGGAAGAACAGCGGCTGCATCTCGTGGACCAGGGCGCCGGTCGTGGCGCGAGCATCTTCGCGCTCGTCCTTAACGATCTCGTAGTCGGTGCCCTCGGCAAGCGGAGCCATGAAGTAATCGCGGCCCTGGATATAGCGCGACCAAGAATGCATGGCCTGCTCGCTAATTTCCTCACCGTAGGTCTGGGCAACGTCGAACTGGCCGTCATCGAAGTACTTGGCAAAGCCCTTTTCTTCGGGCATGGTCTGAATGTCCTTGGAGTGGAGGCAGTTCTCGGTGTCGTCGAGGTTAACCTTGTAGTTAAGGTTGCCGATGTTGGGGTTGACCGAGGCGATGTCGTCGGTGAGCTTCATGGCAATCCACTGATGGCCAGAAAGTCCGGCGAACAGCCAGGTCTCGTTGTTGTCGGCGATGATGATCTGGTCGTTGGTGCAGATGCCCTGCTCGTCGACCAGACTTCCGAGGAGCTCGACGCCCTCGCGGGCCGTGGCGCTCTCGCCCAGGATGACGCTGGCGTAGTTGTATTCACCGATGCCGGTCTCCTCGGTGAGGGGGTCGGCCTCCTCGGCCTTCTCGTTGTAGGAGGTGCTCAGCGTGGCAGAGCAGGAGACGCCCTTCTCGTTGATGCCAGCCTCGGAATAAGCGTCATAGCGATCTTCCCACTGAGAGGGGTTGTCGCGAACGAAGGTGTAGCGATACGTGGGGCCCGTGGACTTGTACTCAAAGCCGGATTCGAGCGAGGTGTACTTGCTACCGTCCTTGTGCGCAGGCTCAATGCCAAAGTGCTTGATATAGCGTGTGCTAAAGTCCTCTGCGCGGCCGTAGTACGTGTTGCCGTCCGCCGTGAGTTTGCTGCCCATGTAGATCTGGGTGCAAGCGAGTGCCGAGGTCGGCATGGCCATAATGGCCGCAGCTCCGAATGCAAGGCCGCAGCCAAGCTTCTTGAGCGTGTTGACGGGATGAGTAAACCTCATGATCCCTCCCAACCGTTGAAACCCCGCGGAACCGTGCAGGATTTCAGCTAATAAATACATCTATTAGCCTATCGGAAGTCTAAAAAGTATTCACTATATTCGGTGAAATACTCGATGAGCGTCATAAAATATGCGATGAGCGGATAAGAATACTCATTTTGTAGCTTTAGTTAAATAAAGGCACCCTGCATTTACTGCAGTGGAATAAAGCGCCAGACAATACTCAAAAGAAAACTCTCCCGCTGTTTAGAATTTGCATAAACAACGGGGGAGACGATAATTGGATGAATATCATACCAATGTGGAATTACTTCTTCCGACGGTGGATCACGTTAATCGCATAGCCGACGAGCATGGCCAGAACAATGACGATAAAGCCGAGCAGGGGATTGTCGTTCATGGGGTCCTCCTATTTTCCGAGCGGGGAGAATTCGTCGACGATGATATCAAGGCATTGAGGCAGCGCGCGGGCACCAAAGACGCCCGAGTTGCTGGAGATGATCTCGCCATCGAACTGCATGCCCAGCGACGGCGTGCAGGTGATCTTGGCTTCTTTGGTCTGGATGATCTTGAACTGCGGACGGCCAAGCACCTTGCCGGCGGGGTCGAGCGCGGCGGTGATTACCGTGGGAAGCAGCTGTACCGTGCGTACGGGCTCGATGACCGCGATGTCGACCATGCCGTCGTTCATGCGGCAGTTGGGGAACAGGTTGATGTCGTTTTGGATGACAGACGTGTTGCCTGCCATGCAGCAGATGCCGTCGAGCTCCTCGACAATGCCGTCATGCTCAATGGTAAAGTGCGCCACCGTGGGGTTGGGTGTGGCGAGCGCCGACAGGAAGTAGGCGATCTCGCCGATGTCGTTTTTAGTGGGGGCGGCCTTCATCATAATCTCAGCGTCAAAGCCCGAGCCGGCGATGATGATAAAGCCATGGCGCTTTTCGTTGCCGTTCTCGTCGAGCCAAAAGAGCTCGCCCATGTCGACTTTGACCGTGCGGCCGGCGCGGCATGCCTTGGCGAGCGCCGCTGCCTCGGGGGCATTGCCGATGTTGTTAAAGAATAGGCAGGCCGTGCCGGAGGGGAAAACGAGCGTGGGAACGCCGCAGCCGCGCATCTGGTCGAGCACGTTGGAGACGGTGCCGTCGCCGCCCGAGACGACCACGCGGTCGAACTCGCGAACGTCTGCCACGGCGTCCTCGGGCTCCATGCCATCGCCGATAAAGCGCATCACGACCTCGTCGCCGCCCTGTGCAAGGGCGTGCGTGAATGCGTAGATTTCATCTGAGCTGGGGCCCGATGCCGGGTTGTGGATGATAAGGCAGCGCATACTTACGTTCCCGTTCTGTGACTAACCGAGTATAGTTGTAGGGCAATGCCGATATCCTACCCGTGTTTTTCGGGCCTAACCTTATTCGATGGGTTGATATGTACATTTCCACACATCAGGCTCTGCTCGACTTTTGCCAGCGCGCCCGCAAGTTCGACGCGATCGCCGTCGACACCGAGTTTTTGCGCGAGCGCACGTTTCATCCGCGCCTGTGCCTGGTCCAGATTGCCACCCCTGCCGAGAGCGTCGCGGTCGATCCTCTGGTGATCGACGACCTATCGCCGCTGGCAGAGCTTATGGCCGACGAGAGCGTGACCAAGGTGTTTCACGCCTGCTCGCAGGATATGGAGGTTATGCTCCATACCGTGGGCGTGCTGCCGCGTCCCATTTTTGACACGCAGGTGGCCGCCGCCTTTTTGGGCGAGCGCCAGCAGATTTCCTACGGCGCGCTCGTGCAGACGTTTTGCGGTGTCTCATTGCCCAAGACCGAGTCACTGACCGATTGGTCGCGCCGCCCGCTGACCGACAAACAGATCGAGTACGCGATCGATGACGTCAAGTATCTGATCGTCGCCTATACCGAGATGATGAGTCGCCTGCGCGAGCTGGGCCGGGTGGACTGGGTGCTCGACGAGTTGCGTCCGCTGGCCGACGAGTCGCATTATCGCGCCGATCGTCACGAGGCATTCCGCAAGGTCAAGCGCATCAACTCCTGCAGCCGTCACCAGCTGGGTATCGCGCGCGAGCTCGCCGCTTGGCGCGAGGATCGCGCCGAGCGCCGCAACATCCCGCGCAAATGGGTCATGTCCGACGACACGTTGCTGGCCCTGGTTAAACGCAATCCCGTGCGCGTTGAGGAGTTCCGCAGCATCCGCGGCACCGACCAGCTGGGGGAGCGCGACGTGGACGGTGCATTGATGGCCATCAAGCGTGGCGCGAGCTGCCCGCACGATCGCCTGCCGCTCATGGTGCGCGGGCATCGCCAGATTTCGCCGGAGTTGGAGAGCGTGACCGACCTTATGTATGCGCTTATTCGCTTGGTTGCCGAGCGTTCGGGCGTGGCGACCTCGGTCATTGCCTCGCGCGATGACCTGGCCGACTACATCGAGCATCCCGAGCAGAGCCCCCTGCGCGAAGGTTGGCGTTTTGAGCTCGTGGGTTCGCGTCTGGACGATTTGCTCTCGGGCAATATGGGGTTGACGGTCAAAGATGGCAAAATTGAATTGCTATAAGTATATAGTTACGCGGTTTTACCAAACCGCGTAACAGCTCGACGCTGCAAACGGCCGAGAGCGGCAATCTGACGTTCAATCGTCGCTCGCGTACCAAAGTACGCGTCGCTTCTCTTTCACGTCACCTTGCTCGCTCTCGACCGTTTTCGCTGTCATTGCCAAAACATCGATGTTGATTTGCTGGTCAGTCGAATGGGTAGAATGCCTCCAACGTGTAACTCGATTCGGAGGAATTCGCATGCCTTATTACTATGGATACGGCTTTGGCATCGACCCGCTGTACCTGCTGGTTGTTCTTGTCTGCACAGTGCTTGGCCTTGCCGCGCAGAGCTATATCAACTCGACGTACAAGACGTGGTCTAAGGTGCGCTCGGATGGCGATACGGGCGCCACGGTCGCTCGTCGCATGCTCGATGCCAACGGTTGTAGCGCCGTGGGCATAAAGGGCGTTGCCGGCGAGCTTACCGATCATTACAACCCGCAGGATAACAACCTGTATCTCTCGGATGCCAACCGTTCGGGCGGGTCGGTCGCAAGCGTTGCCGTCGCCTGCCACGAGGCGGGCCATGCCGCCCAGCGTCAAAGTGGTTATGCCATGATGAAGGTACGCACCGCTTTGGTCCCCGTCGTCAACTTTACCCAGAACACCTGGACGATCGTGCTGCTCATGGGCCTGTTCATGAACATCGCGGGGCTCACGACCCTCGCGCTGGTCTTCTTCTCGTTTAGCGTGCTGTTCCAGCTGGTTACGCTGCCGGTCGAGATCGATGCCAGTCGCCGCGCCGTGGCGTATATCGAGCAGTCGGGCATGAGTTCCAAGCAGGTCAACGGTGCCAAGAAGGTGCTGACGGCAGCCGCGCTCACCTACGTGGCGGCGGCGCTCACCTCGATTATTCAGCTGCTCTACCTTATGGCTCGCTACAACAGAAACTCCAACCGATAACAAATTGGGTCGCTGGGCGCCGTGGGGATTTGTGTCCCCGCGGCGCTGTACTATGTTTTGGACTTGAATTTGCGCAGGGCCGAAGCCCTTGTGCACGATAACGGAAGGAGGCTGCGTGGCAGGCTGGAATCTAACCGGCAATGCCGTTTCCGCCGAGTTCGACGGTTCGGACGATCAGGAGCGCAAGGAGCTCAGCGTGAGCCAGGCGGTGGAGATCGCCGCCGGCGCGCTCGATGCCATTCCGCAGCTGAGCGTTTTAGGCGAGGTCACGGGTTTCCGTGGTCCCAACGCCCGAAGCGGCCACTGCTACTTTCAGATCAAGGACGACTCGGCGGCCGTCGACTGTATCATCTGGAAGGGCGCCTACCTTAAGCGCACTTTCGACTTGCGCGACGGCATGCAGGTAAGCTTTAAGGGCAGCTTCAATCTCTACAAACCTACGGGTCGCATGGGCTTCGTCGCCCGCTCGTTTTCGCTGGCGGGGGAGGGTCTGCTGCGTCAACAAGTGGCGCAGCTGGCCGAAAAGCTACGCCGCGAGGGCCTGATGGACGAGACGCGCAAGCGTCGCATCCCGGTGTTTTGCTCGCGCGTGGCGGTCGTCACCTCGCTTTCTGGTGCCGCAATCGACGACGTCAAGCGTACGCTGCGCCGTCGCAACCCGCTTGTCGAGCTTGTCTGCGTGGGCGCAAAGGTCCAGGGCGAGGGTGCGCCGGCAGAGCTTATTGAAGGCTTGCGCCGCGCCGCTGCCATTACGCCGGCGCCCGATTGCATTTTGCTCGTGCGTGGCGGCGGTTCCTTCGAGGATCTCATGACCTTTAACGACGAGGTGCTCGCCCGTGCGGTGGCAGCCTGTCCCGTGCCTGTGGTGACGGGCATTGGGCATGAGCCCGATACCTCGATCTGCGATATGGTGAGCGACCGTCGCGCCTCCACGCCAACGGCAGCGGCAGAATCGGTGGCGCCGGCTATGACGGAGTTGGCCGACGTGCTCGAGACGCGCCATCAGCGTCTGGGCGCCGCGATGGCTTCGATGATCGGGTCGGATCAGGTCGATCTGGAAATGCTCGACCAACGCGGTCGTCGTGCCTGGGACACCTATACGGCTCGCCTAGGCGATGCACTCGATGCGGCTGCGTGCCGCCCGTGCCTCAACGACCCAACGTTTATGGTCGAGCGTCGCGAGTCTGAGCTTGCCCTGACGGCCGATCGTCTGTCTGGCGCCATAACGCGTTCGGTCGGGTCCTTTCGTTCCAACTTCGAGCGTCTGCCCGAGCGCTTGATCGCAAGCACCTCAGGGCTTGATGGCAAGCGCCATGCTCTCATGCTCGCAAGCTCCCGTCTAGAGCATCAGGGGCGCACGATGCTCAGCAAGCCCGCGTCCGACTTGGGCCGAGCGGCCGCGTCGCTCGATGCCCTGTCGCCGCTCAAGGTGCTTGCCCGCGGCTATTCCATCGCCTACAGCGAAGACGGCGTGGCTACGAGCGCCAAGACCTTTAAGCCCGGCGACGCCATCCGCGTACGCATGGCAGACGGCAACGTGGCGGCAACGGTCGATGCGGTCGAGTAGGCCGCGTTTCATAGTGATAAACCTTTAGGAAAGGAAACAAATATGGCAGAGAAGACCCCGGTGGAGCAGCTTACGTACAAGCAGGCTTCGCAAGAGCTGGAGCTCATCATCCGCAGCCTTGAGTCGGGCGATATGGAGCTCGAGGAGTCGCTCGAGAGCTACACCCGCGGCGTCGAGCTCCTCAAGAGCCTGCGCACCCGCCTGTCCGATGCCGAGCAGAAGGTCTCGGTGCTCCTTAAGGACGTCGACGGCAACGACGTACTCGCCGACGGCGAAGCCGCTAACACCGACGACAACCTTTCGTTCTAACCAACTTACAGCCTGCTTTGGGGTAGTCTTTTTGGGACGGGGCTTTTTTGACTACCCTTGCGCGACGGCTCGCCGAGCGTTTGCGTTTGCGAAAAAGTAGTCAAAAAAGCCCCGTCCCAAAAAGACTACTTTGGTCTGTGAGAAAGGAACCAACCATGTGTGATTGCATTTTCTGCAAAATCGCCAACCACGAGATCCCCTCGACCGTTGTCTATGAGGACGACCAGGTCATCGCTTTTGACGACCTCAACCCCCAGGCGCCGGTCCATACGCTCGTGATCCCCAAGAAGCACTACAGCGATATCGCCGACAACGTGCCCGCCGAGACCATGGGCGCCATGGCTCACGCCATCCAGGAGGTCGCCAAGGCCAAGGGTCTGGAGGACGGTTTCCGCGTCATTTCCAACAAGGGCGTCAACGCCGGCCAGACCGTCATGCACTTCCACATGCACATCCTCGGCGGCAAAAACCTGGGCGAGAACCTCATCTGAGGGCGCCTCTTCCGTGCAATGAATCGGAAGCTCTGGCACCGATAACTTATATATCAACGCAATAAACCCGAGCGCGAGGGCGTTTGGGTTTATTATTGAAACGTATGTAACCTGGCGGCGCCACACCGCCTGTTAGTAGGGAGACACATGAACGTTCTGGTCGTCAACGCAGGATCTTCGACCCTTAAGTATCAGGTCATCGATACCAAGTCCCACAAGGTGTCCGCAAAGGGCTCCTGCGAGCGCGTCTGCTTTACCGGCGGCACCTTCACCCATGCTGCCAACGGCTCCAAGAAGGTGACCGAGAACATCGAGTTCCCCGACCACAAGGTCGCCATCGAGGTCGTCCTCAAGGACCTCGAGGCCAACGGCGTCAAGATCGAGGGCATCGGCCACCGCATCGTTCAAGGCGGTTGGTACTTTGGCGATTCCTCCCTCGTCGACGAGGACGTCCTCGCCAAGATCCGCGAGGTCGCTCCGCTCGCCCCGCTGCACAACAACCCCGAGGCTAATGTTATCGAGTACTGCCTGGAGCAGTATCCCGACCTGCCCAACGTCACGGTTTACGACACCGCTTTCCACTTCAACATGCCCGAGGTCGCCCGCACCTACGCCCTGCCCAAGGACGTCTGCGACAAGCTGCACATCCGCAAGTATGGCGCTCACGGCACCAGCTATCGCTACATCTCCAAGAAGGTCGCCGAGATGACCAGCGGCGAGGCCCGCAAGGTCGTCGTGTGCCACATCGGCTCCGGTGCTTCCCTGTGCGCCATCGAGGACGGCAAGTGCATGGACACCACCATGGGCTTGACGCCGCTCGACGGCGTCATGATGGGCACCCGCTGCGGCTCCATCGACCCTGCTACCGTGTGTTACCTGCAGCGCGAAGGCGGCTATACCTTCGACGAGGTCGATGAGATGATGAACAAGAAGTCCGGCCTCATGGCCGTGACTGGCGGCAAGACCAACGACTGCCGTAACGTCGAGGAGCTCGCCGCCGCTGGCGACCCCGAGGCTCAGCTCGCCTTCGATATGTTCGTCTACAAGATTGCCGCCAAGGCCGCCGAGATGGCCACCTCCATGTGTGGCATGGACACCCTGGTCTTTACCGCCGGCATCGGCGAGCACGCTCCGGCCGTTCGCGCCGGCGTGGCCGATCGTCTGGCTTTTATGGGCGTCAAGATGGATCATGCCCGCAATGCCCTGCGCGGCGACGGCGCTTGGTGCCTGTCCGCCAAGGATTCCAAGGTCAAGATTTTTGTCATCCCCACGGACGAGGAGTTCATGATCGCTTCCGACGTCGAGCGCATCGTCAACGCCAAGTAATTGCAAGAGGGGAGGGGCTGGACAGCAACATGCCGTTTGGCCCCTCTTTTGCGCTCGTTGGGCGATATGCATGATAGTTATTTATCAAGCTGTGATAACTTCTTATTAACATACGGCCGCCTTAAGGGGCATGCCGACCGTATTGCACTGCAAAGGAGTCTCATGAACGTACTTGTTGTTAACGCCGGCAGCTCAAGCCTTAAATATCAGCTCTTGGATACCGATACCCGCGAGGTTTTCGCCAAGGGCAACTGCGAGCGTATCGGCTCGGACATGGGCATCTTTGGTCACGCCGAGAACGGTGGCGCCAAGCAGACCGAAGAAGTTCCCTTCCCCGATCATCGCTGCGCCATTGCGCGCGTACTCGAGGAGCTTGAGAAGACCGACTTTACGATCGATGGCATCGGCCACCGTATCGTTCAGGGTGGCTGGCATTTCGATGATTCCGCGGTCGTCGACGATGAGGTCATGGCTAAGATCCTTGAGGTGGCCCCGCTCGCCCCGCTGCACAATTACGGCGAGGCCGCGGCAATCGAATATTGCCGCGAGAAGTATCCGGAGCTGCCCAATGTGGCCGTCTTCGACACCTCGTTCCACATGACCATGCCCGAGGTCGCCTACACCTACGCCCTGCCCAAGGACGTGTGCGACAAGTACCACGTGCGCAAATATGGCGCGCACGGTACGAGCCACCGTTACGAGTGGATGATGGCCAAGGAGATCCTGGGTGCGCGCTGCCACCGTCTGCTTTCGTGCCATCTGGGCAACGGCGCCTCGATTGCCGCCATCGAGGACGGTGTGTGCCGCGATACCACGATGGGCCTCACGCCGCTTGACGGTCTGATGATGGGCACCCGTTGTGGTTCTATCGACCCGGCCACCGTGTGCTACCTCCAGCGCGAGGGCGGCTACACCTACCAGGAAGTCGATGACATGATGAACAAGCAGTCCGGTCTGCTTGCCATCTCGGGCATCTCCAACGACGCCCGCGACATCCGTACGCGCGCCTCCGAGGGTGACGAGCGCTGCCTGCTCGCCTTCGATATGTTCGCCTATAAGGCCATGCAGCAGGCCGGTTCCATGATCGCCTCCATGGCGGGCGTGGACACCATTACCTTTACCGCCGGCATCGGTGAGAATGACTGGTCGATCCGCAAGGCCTTCTGCGACTGCTTTGAATGGCTGGGCGTGCGCATCGACAACAACAAGAACCGCGAGGCCGTGGGCAACGGCCCGCAGGTCATCAGCGCCGCCGGTTCCGCCGTCACCGTCATGGTCATCCCCACCGACGAGGAATACATGATCGCCCACGACGTCGAGCGTCTGACCAAGAACAACTAACGCTCATTTGCAATTGAATGAAAGGCCTCCTGAGCAAACGGCTCCGGAGGCCTTTTTGTTGGCAGAAGGACGACGACCCAAGCTTTGCCGCTCAGATCCAAAGTGATCGATTCCAAACACATACGCCCTCAGCAACGACACCCATGCATTCAGATCCTCAGCCCCAGCTCGTAGCCAAGCCGCCGTCCACTCCAGATTCCCTGATCGCTACGTAGCGGTAGAAGGCCGCACAGGCTAACCCCTGAAAACAATCCGCAGACCAGAAACGCCCCCGTTCGTAGCTCCGAAGGAGCAGAACGGGGGCGTTTCATTGGTCGAGGACGTTTTCAGGGGTTAGCCTGTGCGGCCTTCGGTGGGATACGTCCGCTACTCAGCCATCTGAGCCTGGACGGCGGTGATGGCCACGACACCCACGATGTCGTCGGCAGAGCAGCCGCGCGAAAGGTCGTTAACCGGCTTGGCAATGCCCTGCAGGATAGGGCCGTAAGCGTCGGCGCCGGCGAAGCGCTGGACCAGCTTGTAGCCGATGTTGCCGGCCTCGAGGTCGGGGAACACAAGCACGTTGGCCTTGCCGGCAACGGAGGAGCCGGGAGCCTTGAGCTGGGCGACGGTGGGAACGATGGCGGCGTCAAGCTGAAGGTCGCCATCGATGGCGAGCTCGGGGGCCTTCTCCTTGCAGAACTTCACGGCCTCTTGGACCTTCTTGGCGACCTCGCCGCCGGCGGAGCCCATGGTGGAGTAGGAGAGCATGGCCACGTGCGGCTCGACGCTGCTCATAAAAGTGGACCAGGAGTGAGCGGAGGCGATGGCGATCTCGGAGAGCTCGTCGGAGGACGGGTTGATGTTGAGGCCGCAGTCGGCGAAGATCAGCGTACCGTCGGTGCCGAACTGCGGGGTGTCGGTGCACATCACGAAGAAGGCCGAGACCAGCTTGGTGCCCGGGGCGGTCTTGAGGATCTGCAGCGCGGGGCGCAGGGTGTCGGCGGTGGAGTGGCAGGCGCCGGAGACCAGGCCGTCGGCGTCGCCCATCTTGACCATCATGGTGCCAAAGTAGGTGGCGTCCATCACCTGGGCGCGAGCCTGCTCGATGGTGACACCCTTCTTGGCGCGGAGCTCGGCAAACTTCTGCGCGTACTCCTCGTGCTTCTCGGCATTGCGCGGATCGATGACGGTGGCGCCGGGAACGTTGATCTCGTCGGGGTTGCCCAGGATGACGATCTTTGCCAGGCCCTCCTCGATGATCTTGGTGGCCGCGACGATGGTGCGCGGATCCTCGCCCTCGGGCAGGACGATCGTCTTAAGGTCGGCCTTGGCGGCAGACTTCATACGGTTAAGGAAATCGCTCATGTTACTCCTTACAAGCGTTTCACTAAGCTCCAGGCGCCCGGCTGTTCACGAATAAACCCGCTGCTAGCGGGTTTACCTTTCAAATTTGTACGCCGCGGTGCTTGAGCTTTCCTTGTGTGGCAAGCTCATTATAGGACGCATTAGCGCTATAATCGCTCTGATAAATATGTCTCGAAGAATGTTCGAGAAAAGCCCAGCTAACGAGCCCGTGGCTTTTGACAAGGAGTATCGATGCAGATTACCTCAGGCCTGCCTGAAGGCTTTAACGCCGGCGCGTACGACATGATTGTCGTCGGTGCTGGATATGCCGGTGCCGTTTGCGCCCGCCGTCTTGCCGAGACCATCGGCTATCGTGTTGCCGTTTTGGAGCGCCGTAGCCACATTGCGGGCAATGCCTATGACTGCACTGACGAGGCCGGAATCCTGATCCACGAGTACGGTCCGCATATCTATCACACCTTTAACGAGCGCGTGCACAATTTCCTGTCGCGCTTTACCAAGTGGACGGATTATCAGCACAAGGTGTTCGCCAACATCAACGGCACCCTTATGCCCGTGCCCTTCAACCATGCGAGTCTCAAACTCGCCTTTGGTGACGAGCGCGGCGAGGAGCTGTATCAGAAGCTCGTGGAGACCTTTGGCAAGGATGTCAAGGTGCCCATTATGGAGCTGCGTAAGAAGAACGACCCCGACTTGGCCGAGGTCGCTGATTACATCTACGAGAACGTCTTTTTGCATTACACCATGAAGCAGTGGGGCCAGACGCCCGATCAGATCGACCCCTCGATCACCGGCCGCGTCCCCGTCTTTGTGGGCGATGACGATCGCTACTTCCCGCAGGCTCCTTTCCAGGGCATGCCGCAGGACGGCTATACCGCGCTGTTCGAGCACATGCTCGACCACGATCTGATTGATGTGTTCTGCGACGTGGACGCCCGCGACCTCTTCGAGATCGACGAGACCACCGTCAAGATCGACGGCAAGGTCTACGGCGGCGAGATCGTCTACACCGGTCCACTCGACGAGCTGTTCAACCTCGACCTGGGCGCGCTGCCGTACCGCACGCTCGATATGAAGTTCGAGACGCTCGATATGGATCAGTTCCAGCCCGTGGGCACCGTCAACTACACCACGAGCGAGGACTATACGCGCATTACCGAGTTCAAGAACATGACCGGTCAGGTCCTGCCCGGCAAGACCACCATCATGAAGGAGTACTCCAAGGCCTATACGCCCGGCTCGGGCGAGACGCCGTATTACGCCATCCTGGAGCCCGAGAACCGTGAGCTCTACGAGCGCTATCTTGAGCGCGTCCAAAACCTGACGAACTTCCACCCAGTTGGTCGCCTGGCCGAGTATCGCTACTACGATATGGATGCTGTGACCAACTCCGCCCTCGACCTATCGGATGAGATTATCGCCTGCCATGCATAAAGTTATTACATTCGGTATTCCCTCGTATAACGCCGCCAAGGACATGGACCATTGCATCACCTCTATTCTGGAGGGGAGCAATTACGCCACCGATATCGAGATCATCATCGTCGATGACGGTTCCAAGGACGAGACGGCCGCTAAGGCCGACGAGTGGGAGGCGCGTTACCCCGGTATTATCCGCGCGGTGCATCAGGAGAATGGCGGCCACGGTATCGCCGTCCTTTCGGGCCTGCGCGAGGCACAGGGCACCTATTACAAGGTTGTCGACTCGGACGACTGGCTCGACGGCGCAGCCCTTTCGACCATGCTTTCGATCCTACGCGGCTTTGAGGAGCGCGACCAGCGCGTGGACCTGTTTATCTCGAACTACGTGTACGAGAAGGTTTACGAGGGCACGCATACCGCTATCGGTTACAAGTTTGCCCTGCCGCGCAAAAAGATCTTTACCTGGGACCAGATCGGTCATTTCCGCCTGGACCAGAACCTACTCATGCACAGCCTGTGCTATCGCACGGATGTACTGCGCGAGTCCAACCTTCCCATGCCGCCGCACACGTTCTATGTGGACAACATCTACGCCTACGTGCCGCTGCCGCGTTGCAAGACTATCTATTACGCCGACATCGACCTCTACCGCTACTTTATCGGTCGCGAGGGCCAGAGCGTCAACGAGGCGACGATGGTTAAACGCCTGGACCAGCAGTTCCGCGTTACGCGCATCATGATGGAATCGTTCCACCTGTACAGCGATGTTGAGTCGTCGCGTCTGCGCTCGTACATGATGGGCTATTTCACCATGATGATGGCGATTTGCTCGGTGCTTACCAAGCTTTCCGATGAGGATTGTGCCGATGAGCGTCTGAAGACGCTGTGGGGCGATTTGAAGTCCTACGACGAGCGCATGTATCGTCGTGCGCGCTACGGCGTGGTCGGCTTCTTTACCAACCTGCGCGGGCGGGCCGGGGACAAAACCACACTCGGCCTATACCGTCTTGCCTCAAAGATCTTCAAATTCAACTAACTGCCGAGTAATCGCTTCTGTTAGGTTGACTGGGCCCCTTGGCCTTTAGTTTACTACTGCGGACAGTCCTGCTCGCACGGAAAGCACATTAAGTGCTTTCCGGCTCGTGCGGAACTTGTATCAAACTAAAGGCCAAGGGACCTCTGCTATAAGTATCGATTTTCAGATGATTTGAATTTGAAGATCTTCGACGCGCGGTACACAGGGGCCTGGGCTGAAAGGGATCTGGTTGAGTAGGTTACCCGGTGAGGCTTGGTTATGTTTGTCGCGAGTTCCGCACGAGCCGAAGAGCACTTAATGTGCTCTTCGTGCGAGCCAGGACTGTAGAGCAGCAAACATAACCAAGCCCTACCGGGCAACCGGTCAGGTGAGGTTACTTTGCGGCGCCGGGGATGCCGTGGGAGGTTTTGGCGGTTTTGGCTCCGTTTACGATGGCGGTTTCCAGTGCCCTTACGGCGAGCATGCCCAGCAGGTCTAGGGGAATGGCGGCGCTTGCCTGGGCGCCCAGTTTGCCACTGGCGAGGGTGTAGATGGTGTCGCCGTCGTTGGTGGTATGCGTGGGGCGAATGGCGTGCGCGTAGGCGTCTGCTGCCATCTGGGAGACCTTGGTGGCCTGGGCCTTGGTGAGCTCCACGTTGGTGACGATGCAGCTGATAGTGGTGTTGGTGCGGTCGAGCGGCATCTGCATAGAGCCGGCGGCGGCAAAAGCGGCGAGCTCCATATCGATGATCTGGTCGCTATCGGCTGCTGCGCGCATGCCTGCCACCCACTCGCCCGTGGTCGGGTCGACGACGTTGCCGCAGGCGTTGACCGAAACCACGGCGCCTACCTTAACGGGACCGAGCGCCACGGCGGCAGTGCCAAGGCCGGCCTTCATGCAGGTGGCGGGGCCCATGAGCTTACCTACGGTAGCGCCGGTGCCGGCGCCCACATTGCCCTGCTCGAGTGTGGTGGGGGTGTTGTCGAGTGCCTCGCGCACGGCGGCGATGCCGGCCTCTATGTCGGGGCGCACGGTGGGATCGCCAAAGGCGAGGTCGAAGATGCAGCTGGAGCACACGATAGGCACCTGCGTGGGGCCGACGGGAAGGCCGATGCCGCGGCTCTCGAGCTCGCGGGCGACGCCGCTTGCGGCCTCCAGACCAAAGGCCGATCCGCCCGAAAGGCAGACGGCGTGGACCTTGTCGACGGTGTTCTCGGGTCGCAGCAGGTCGGTTTCGCGCGATGCTGGAGCACCGCCGCGAACGTCAACGCCGCCGGTGGCGCCCTCGGGTGCCACGATTACGGTGCAACCGGTGCCGGCCTCCTCGTCCGTATAGTTGCCATAGCAAAAGCCATCGACATCGCAGACGTCAATGGCCTCGAGCAGTGTATCCATGTTTAACTCCTGTCGGTTTTCCGCCGCGCCATGTGCCCGGTCGGGATCCGTACGGTACGCCAAAATTGTAGGCGCTGGGGGATACCCAGCGCCAGGTGCAATTACGAGAGTTTTTGAATCGCGCGCGCGACGCGAGCGATGGGTAGGCCCACCACGTTATAGAAGTCGCCCGATATATCATGCACGAGCATGCGTCCTCCTGTGCCCTGAATGCCGTAGGCACCGGCCTTGTCCATGGGCTCACCCGAGGCGACGTAGTGCTCGATCTGTTCGTCGTTGAGCTCGTAGAACGTCACGTCGGTCACATCGACAAAGGACAGGCTCTCGGCGGCGTGCGGAGCCGTGGCGTCGCCGGCCTTGACGATGCAGACGCCGGTCGCCACCTGGTGCGTGCGGCCCGAAAGCTCGCGGAGCATGGTGCGCGCCTCGTCCTCATTTGCGGGCTTGCCCAAAATTCTACCGTCAAACGTGACGATAGTATCGGCAGCGACGGTCAGCTCGTTGGGCTCGGCGTGTTCAGCGGCGACGGCAGCGGCTTTGGCGCGTGCCAGGCGCTCGACGAGCGTAAGCGGAGCTTCGCCATCAAAAGGCGTCTCGTCGATATCTGCTGGAATCACGCGAATGTCATAGCCCGCTTCGCGCATCAACTCGATGCGGCGCGGTGATTGCGAAGCCAAAATCATAGCTGAATGCCCTCGGCAACCTTCTCGACGGCCTTGTCGCCGGCGAGCGTGCGCAGCAGCTCAAGCGCAAAGGGGAGCGACTGGGCCATGCCGCTGGCGGTGATGATGTTGCCGTCTTGCGTAACCTTCTCGCCGGTATAGGCGCCTTCGGGGAAGCTTTTCTCAAAGCCAGGGAAGCAAGTGGCGTGGCGCCCCTCGAGCAGGTCGAGCTCACCCAGGATAAACGGGGCGGCGCAGATGGCGGCGACGTGCTTGGTCGCGGCGAACTCGCA
Source organism: Collinsella sp. AM28-11LB (assembly GCF_003469895.1). Classification (NCBI taxonomy): domain Bacteria; kingdom Bacillati; phylum Actinomycetota; class Coriobacteriia; order Coriobacteriales; family Coriobacteriaceae; genus Collinsella; species Collinsella sp. AM28-11LB. Next base: position 4,888 of record NZ_QSKJ01000006.1, on the reverse strand, counting down.
GACCACGTCGCAGACGCGCTGATCGGCGCGCAGGTTGGTGGCACCGGGCAGGCCGCCGGGCAGCACGACGCAGTCGTACTCGTCAAAATTGATCTCATCAAAGAGCGCATCGCAGGTCACGGGGATCTGCAGCGAGCTTACGACCTCACGCGTGGGCATGATCGAGACGAGCGTGGCACGCACGCCGCCGCGACGCATGACATCGACCATGGTCAGGCATTCAATAGTTTCAAAGCCATCGGCGGCGAGAACGGCAACGCTGGGCATGAGGGTTCCTTTCATAGGCGGCATACAATTAGCCGTCTTATACCCCGAAGACCTCCGCTTGCCATGCCCCATTCCCAAATGATTTTTCTGGGACGGGGATTTAATAATCATTCGGTACACAATGATCATTAAATCCCCGTCCCAGAAAAATCATTTGGGCGGTGGGTTCGAGCAGTTGGGTTAGTTGCGCTTGAGGTGGACGACGGTTTCGCAGTGGAAGGTTTGCGGGAACAGGTCGACTGGCGTGATCTTTACGGGGGAGAAGGTGCCTTCTTCGACAAAGCGTTTGAGATCGCGCGCCAGGGTGGCCGGGTCGCAGCTCACGTAGGCGACATCGCGAGCACTCGTGCTGGCGATAAGGTCGATCGCCTCGGGGGCGAGGCCTGCACGCGGCGGGTCGACCACCAGGACATCGGCGTCCTGATCGGGGAACTCGCGCACCGCGTCGCCGCCGATGACATCGACGTTATCGAGTTTGTTGATCTCCAGGTTACGGCGCAGGTCGCGCACGGCCGGGCCGTAGGCCTCGACGGCGGCAACAAAGTCGCAGCGGCGGGCGAGCGGCAGGGTGAAGGTTCCAGCTCCGCAATACAGGTCCACGGCAAGTTCGTCTTCCTGCGGGTCGAGCGCCTCCATGACAAGCTCGATCAAAATCTCGGCACCCTTGGTGTTGACCTGGAAAAACGACGGGGCCGAAAGGCGCATCTGGCCGTCGGCGATGTTCTCGGTCCAGGAGCCCTCACCGGCGAGCATCTCAACCTTGGAGACGCGGCGGGCCTTCTTCTCACCCTTGCTCATAACGCGCACTATGCTCGTGGGGTGTGCGGCGTCTGCCAGCACGCGCGAGACTTGCGAGCGCGGGAACGAGCCCGTGGGCGTCCAGAGCGCGACCTCGAGCGCTTTGGTGCGACGCGAGGCGCGAATGCCCACGCGCTCCAAGCCCAGGTCGTGGCTGCCGCTCAGATAGTTAAGCGCGCCGACGACCGATTTGAGCGCCTTGGGAAAACGCTTATCGAACAGCGGGCACGAATCGACGGTCACGATCTTGCTGGGATCGACGCCGTGCATGCCAAGACGAACGCGGCCGTTAACGACGGTCGGTTCGAGCTCAATTTTATTGCGGTAGCCCCAATCGTCCTTGGTGTGGCGGATGGGCTGCACCAGCTCGTCGACTTGCTCAGGGGTGAACTTGCCGATGCGCTCGAGCGTGGAGCGCAGGTTTTGCTCCTTGGCGGCAAGCTGAGCGGTGCGCGAGAGATTGCCCCACGAGCAGCCACCGCAGGCGCCCACGAAGGGGCAGGGAGGCTGAATTCGATCGGGGCTCGGCTCAAGAATCTCGGTGGCGCGGGCGCGCATAAACGACTTGCCGTCCTGCACGATTTCGACCTCGACGGTATCGCCCGCCACGGCGCCCTGCACAAATACGGCCTTGCCGTTGTCGGCGTGCGCCAGACCATCGGCGCCATACGTCATCGATTCTATGGTGAGCTTCATATTCCTGCCTGTCATTCGCGTTGTTGTCCGCAACCATGGTAGCAGGGAAAAGCGCCCCGTACCTGAGGCATTCCTCAAATACGGGGCGCTTCTACAAACGTCTATTTCGTCTTGCCGGTAATGAGCGTCTTAAGGCCTAAGCCGATCAGGCCCAGACCCATACGCACGCGGCCGGGGCGATGGCGCTCGATGGCCTTGGTCTGGCCGGCGGGTTTCTCGCGGTGGGCGCTTGCATGGGGCGCGGACTTGACGGTCTGCGGCCGAGGCTGGGGCTGGGGCTGGGGCGCAGGCTCGGGTTCGGATTCCAGGTCGGGTTCAATGACGGTTGCCTGGACCTTCTGGACCTTGGGAACGTCCGCCTGGGGCTTGGGCTTGGGGCCCAGAACAGGTGCGGATTCCGGTTTTGCTTTGGCGACGGGCTCCGAAGCCACGGCTGCGGACTCGGCGTTGCGATAAGCGCGCTCCAACAGGAACTCCTGCGAATTAAAGGGCTTCTCACCCTCTTTTCGCTCTACGGGAACCCAGGTGCCGTCGCTCGTCAGGCTGCGTGCCTTCACGTTGTCGCGCAGCTGCATGCCCATGTACTCGTGCACCAGGGCGCGGCAGGTGGGGTCGAGCACGGGGAAGGCGATCTCCACGCGGTGCTCGGTGTTGCGCGTCATCATGTCGGCCGAGCTCAGGTAGATCATGTCCGAGTCCACGCCGAAGGCATAGACGCGCGCGTGCTCCAAGAAGCGTCCGACGATAGAACGTACGTGCACGTTTTCGGTCTTGCCCGCAATGTTGGGCTTCAGGCACGAGATGCCGCGGATGATCATGTCCACGCGCACACCGGCACACGATGCCTCAGCGATCTTGTCGATGACCTCGCGGTCAGTCAGCGAGTTGAGCTTAAAGAATACGCGCGCGGGCTCGCCGGCGAGAGCGCGTTGGATCTCGCGGTCCAGACCGCGCATGATGAGTGGCTTAAGGCCGACGGGCGCCACGCCCAAAAAGCGGTAGTCGCCGCGCAGGTTGCCCAGCGACAGGTTGCGGAAGAACAAGTTGGCGTCTTCGCCGATCCCGGGATGGGCGGTCATGAGCATAAAGTCGCTGTAGAGCTTGGCCGTCTTCTCGTTAAAGTTACCGGTGCCCAAAAGCGTGAGTCGGGTGAGCGCCATGCCCTCGCGATAGGTGAGCTGGCAGATCTTTGAGTGGCATTTAAAGCCCTCGGAGCCATAGATAACGGTGCATCCCGCTTCTTCCAGACGCTCTGCCCACTCGATGTTATTTTGCTCGTCAAAGCGCGCGCGGAGCTCCATGAGCACCGTGACCTCTTTGCCGTTCTCGGCGGCGTCAATCAACGACTCGCACAGACGACTCTGCTTGGCCACGCGGTAGAGCGTGATGCGCAGCGAGATGCACTCGGGGTCGTATGCGGCCTCGTGTACCAGGTCCAGGAACGGATTCATGGCCTCGTAGGGGTAAAAGAGCAACTTGTCGCCCTGCAGCACCTGCTCGCGAATGGAGCGGGACATGTCGATGGTGGGGTTGGGCTGCGGCTTAAACGGCGTAAAGAGGAGCTCGTTGCGCAGGTGCTCGGGAATTTTGCCCTCGATGCCAAAGACGTAGTCCAGGTCGAGCGGGATATCGCAGGTAAAAACCGAGCGGCGCGAAAGCTCGAGCGCTTTGCGGATGGTCTTGAGCGTCGCCTTCTCGAGCGAACCGGAGACGGCAAGCACCACCGGCTGCAGGCGCAAGCGCTTTTTGAGGATGCGCTTCATGTGCTGGCGGTAATCCTCTTCCTCCTCGACGCCCTCGCCGTCCGGGTCGATATCGGCATTGCGGGTGACGCGGATCAGAGCGCGGTCGAGCGGCTTATAGGAGCCAAAGCAGCTGTCCAAGCAGGCAAGAATGACGTCCTCGAGCAAGATGTAGGAGTAGGTGCCGGCGGGCGAGGGAATCTCGACCACGCGGTTCATCGAGGCGGGAATCTCGATGAGGCCCAGCAGACTTTCCTCGTCCGTGACACCGTCCAGTCCGCAAGCTAGATAGAGTGCGCCGTTGCGCAGGTTGGGGAAGGGGTGGCGCGGGTCAATGACCAACGGCGAGATGACCGGCGACACGTAGGCCTGGAAGTAGCGGGTGACAAAGGTGCGCTCCTCGGGCGTAAGCGAATCGACGCGAGCGCGGTGAACGCCCAGGGCGTCGAGTTTGCCCTCGATGCTCTTGAAGATGGACTCCCAACGGGTAAGGAGCCCGGGCATTTCGGCCATGACGGCATCGACCTGTTCGGAGGCGGTCATATTGCTCTTGTTATCGACAGGCTGTTTTTTTAGCTCTGCCAGGTCGGACAGGCCGCCCACGCGCACCATGAGAAACTCATCGAGGTTGGACTCGAAGATCGACACGAACTTTAGACGCTCGAACAAAGGAACGGTCTCGTCGAATGCCTCGTCAAGCACGCGGTTATCAAAGCGTAGCCAGCTGAGCTCTCGGTTCTGCGTATACGAGAAGTCGCGCGGCGGTTTGCGCAGCTTTGCGGCGGCTTGCTTCTTTTCGATTTTGCTCGGCATATGCATCTGTCCGTTCAGTCCCTACAGGGGACGGTAGCCTAACACTGTTCTCTATTGTCTCAATTTAGTCGACCTATGGCACGGGCGTATCGCGCGAACGGTATCTTTACCTACTTCTAACGCTGACGAGCCGAAGCACTTACGTCCGGTGCCTTGAGTAAGCGATCTATATCCTCACTCAACTGGTGAGAATGTATGAATAAGAATGATAGCAAGCTGAATATAATCGAATGTAGGTCGAATCGAGGACAAGCGTCATATATATGCAGAAAACCGTTTTCTCTATGCAATTTTGAATCATGGATAACTTTGAGTGTGGAATCTTGATTTCTTAGAAAAATAACGTTTACCTAGGAAAATCTGCTTTACGAAACTGAAGTGCATCATGGGAAATCATATGCGATATACCGTTCATCGTACTTTGCTGACCGTTCGGGGGCGAGGTGGAATTGCGGGTGGAAATTGGATATAACTAGAGCTGTCAGCAAGCAGCGTCCCATATGGAGGGGCGCTGATACATTCGGCCAGTAAGGCCCGAAAGAAAGGTAGGAGGCCATGACGAAAGGTCTGCA